>DASVCF010000190.1:0-63073 GCA_036381735.1 Gemmatimonadaceae bacterium
GGAGGGGGAGGCGGCTGTGAGCTTTGAGCTCCGAGCTATGAGTAGTTGTGAGTTGGGTTGTGAGCTCCGAGCTCCTTGGATGGTCGTGCTCAGAGCCCACTCACAGCCCAAAGCTCATAGCTCAGAGCTCACAGCCGTGTCTGTCCACTAATGTACGCCGCTTACTTCGCTGGCACCATTTCCAGCGTCAGCACCTCGAACGGCGCAAGCTGGAGCTCGTGCTCCTGGCCGGCCCGCAGGGCGAGCGGCGCGCGACCGCGTGCGTCGCGCCACGGGGTGCGGGCGGCATAGTGACGGGGCGCGCCATCGGGGAGCTCGAGCGCGGTGCCGACGTCCACGGCGAAGCGCTGCGGCCGGTTGCTGGGATTCCGCAGGGTGAGAATCCCGCGACGCGGCGACCATGCGCCCCAGCCGTACACCTCGAGCTTGACGGGGTCGCCGCCAACCCAGTGCGTGTCCACGAGTGTGTCCGCGTTGTGGCGGGACCATGTGGCGGCCTCCGCCAGCGCATCCCAGTTCTGTTTGGTGAGCAGCGAGGGCGTGATGTACATCTCCTGGAGCTGCGTACCCGTGCCGAAGTAATCGCGGATCTCTGACGTGAAGTCGTTCCCTGGATCCGTGTCGAGCTTCTTCGCGTGCTTCGCGTAGATGAGCCCGTGCAGCATGAGTGAGTTCAGCGGATAGAGCGGGCCGCGGCCGACGACGTGCTTGTAGGTGTCACCGTCGCGATAGGTGATCCACTGCTGCCGATTCGAGCCGACGCCCGCGAACGAGTGGTCCTCGCCGCCGCGCCAGATGGAATCGGCGTAGCGCAGCCAGAAGGGGGACGGATACGTTCCCGTGGTGAGATTGACGTACAGGTCGGGCTTTTCGGTGCGCAGCTCGCCGATCAGGTGGATGGCCGCGTCGAAGTCGCTGTCGAACGCGCTGCCGGGGTAGACGCTCGACGCGTTCCCGGTGCCGTCGAACTTGAACTGGTTGACGCCATACTTCCGCATCATCTCGAAGCACGTGTCGCGGAAGCGCGCGTAGTACTTGGGCCCCGAGAGCACGAAGCCGCCCGCATTCTCCTCGAACCCTTGCGCGCGTCCCGCCGCCAGGCGCTCCTGTCTCGGCTTGCCATAGCCGCCCCACGGCGACATCCACACGCCGGGCGCGGCACCGTAGCGTGCCGCCGCTTCACGAACGCGCGTGAAGCCGTGGGGGAAGCCGGAGTTGAAGTGCCAGAGCGTCGTGTGGTCGTCCCAGCCGTCGTCGAACAGGAACGAGCTCAGTGCGACGCGCCGCTTCTGCGAGAGCTCGGCGCCGAACGCGTTCACCACCGCGAGCGCGCCCGCCTCGTCGTACGGCGTGAAGTAGCCGAGGTCGTACCACGAGTTGTAGTGCAGAAAGGTGCGATACGGGTGCGCACGCTCGCGCTCAACGTACTCGAGAAAATCGCGACGCCGCTGGCCGGTGCGCGTCACGCCAATCACGGATGACACGGTGAACATCGTCCCCGGGCGCAGCGGCAGCTCACGCGCGAGCGCGCAGCGCACACGGTCGCCCTCCACCGTACTCTGCGAGAGCGGATGCTCGAAGCCGAAGTACAGGTGCCCGGCGACGACGGGGCTCCCCTTCACGCTCCCCGAGACCGCCGCTCCCGGCGCGTGGAGATCGACGAGCACGATCTCGCGCACCGGCAGCTCGCCGCGAAGGCTCTTGAGCGTCACCTCCTGGCGCAGGTAGTGCGAGCCATCGCGAAGCACTCCGCGCCACGTGGCCTCCACGCGGCCAGCCGCGTCGCGGAGCGTGACGGTGAGCCGTCGTCCGCCGAGTTGCTCGGCGAGGCGGGAGGCGCGCGCGTTCCCCTTCAACGTGTCCGCGCGCGGCCCAGCGACCACGCGCATGTCGGCGGAGCCGATCGACGTGCCATCGGCGAGCTGCAGCGTGAACGCGTGCTCCGGGAGCGGGAGCGTCGCGCCGTGCAGGCGATCCGTCACGCGCACCGCGCGGAACTTTCCATCCGAAACGCGCCACACACCTTGCACGATGGCGTTGCCGAGCGTGAGGTCGCCTCCAGCGATCGTCGCGTGCGCAGTCGTACGCGAAGCGGCGACACCGGCGCCGGCGGCGTGGAGGAGGCGAGGCAATCCCGTGGACAGTGCGCCGAGCGCGAGGCCGAACGCCGCGCCTCGCTCCAGAAATTCGCGCCGGCTCACTGGGCCCTGGACAGGATGCAGAGGCGCGCGATCGTTGGAAGTCATGTGTGTCGATGCAATGCTGGTGGCCGGAGAAGACGACGAGAGGTCACGAGCGCATTGGGCGGGTCCGTGCGCTCGGTGCAGAAGCGGTAGACGTGCGTGGCGACGGGTCTGTCCAGAGGATACAGCGGGAACGTCACTCGCGAAAGGCGAGACGAACCCCGTGCGACCCGCGATCGCACCGGATCATGCGCGAACCGACTACAGCGTATTGCTCCGCGCGCTCCGATCCGCTGTCGGCGATTGGTACGCCGTGTCGAATTCACCAGCCGCTTCATTGTCGACACCGTCCTGCGGGTGCGTCGGCTTCGGGAGTCTGCGACGCGCCCGGACACCGAGCGCCAGGCACACGACCCCGAACGCGACCAGGCAGAGTCCCCACCACAGGTTGATGTCGATCCCGTTCGCCCCTCCGGAGCGCTGCCCTGGCTCGAGCACGCCATACGCGGCGAGGAGCACGCCCAGGAGGGTGAACATGGCGCCGATCGGAAAACGGACATCGATTCCCATGTGTCCTCCACTCAGAAGAAGATGACGTTGAGCGCCGCTGTCAGCGCGAGCACGATGACGGCGAGCGTCACGGGGTGCTTGAACCACGGCCCATGCGCATCGTGCTGTCGCGGTGTGAGCGACCAGACGAGCCCGTGCAGCTCCTCGGCAGGGCGCGGTTGCGTGAGCAGACTCACGACCACGGTGATCACGAGGCACGTGACGAACGCGACGATCGCGGTCCAGAACGTCTGTGCGAGCTCGCTGGGATAGGTGACGAGGACCCCAAGGTAGCCACCCTTGATGCCGACCGAGGCGCCGGCGGGGAGTGAGAGCCCGTGATGAATGGCTGCGGCCAGGGTGCCGCTCGCCAGTCCGACGAAGGCGCCGTGCCCCGTGGCGCGCCTCCAGAACATCCCCGCCGCGAACGTGGCGAAGAGCGGGGCGTTCACGAACGCGAACACCAGCTGCAGGAAGTCCATGATGTTGTTGAACGACGCCGCCAGGTATGCGGCACCCACGGAAATCACCACGCCGAACACCGTCGCGAAGCGCGCCATGTTGAGGTAATGCGCGTCCGACTGTCTGGGGCGGATGTAGCTCTGGTAGATGTCCCAGGTCCACACGGTGTTGAACGCGGTCACGTTCCCCGCCATACCGGACATGAACGACGCGAGCAGCGCCGTGATCCCCAAGCCGAGCATCCCGGCGGGAAAGAAGTGCAGCAGCATCATCGGCGTGGCGAGATCGTAGTCGAGGACCACGTGCCCCCGCGTATCGCGCTCGACCTGGCCGGTGGTTGGATCGAGCTTCGGCGGAATGAGCCCCGCGCTCATGCTCGCCGTCCGTGACGCGGCGGGTGCACGGGGCGCAGCGAGCGGGACGCTGGCGTCCGTCGTCAGCGCGACGGTGGCCGCAGGCGATGGCGTGGGGCGCGAGGTCCCGGCGTTCGTGCCGATCACGAGCGCCAACATCCCCGGGACGATCACGAGGAACGGGAAGAGCATCTTCGGCACGGCCGCAATGAGCGGTGTGCGGCGCGCCGAGGACATCGAGTCGGCCGCCATCGCGCGTTGGACGACGAGAAAATCGGTGCACCAGTACCCGAACGACAACACGAAGCCGAGCCCCATCGCCAGCCCGAACCACTCGACACCGATCGGATTGCTCGAGGCGTGACCCATGAACGCCCAGGTGTGCGTGTACGCGCCTGGCGCGAACCCATTCGCGGTCGCGACGGTCCGCAGTCGCGCCTCCAATCCGTGCCACCCGCCGACGTCGCGGAGCCCGAGAAAGACGAGCGGCGCGAAGCCGAACACGATCAGGAAGAACTGCAGCACCTCGTTGTAGATCGCGCTCGTGAGCCCGCCCAGAAAGGTGTACGCCAGAACGATCACGGCGGCGATCGTGATGCTGAGGTTGAAGTTCCAGCCGAAGAGCAGCTCCACGAGCTTCCCCATTGCGTAGAGCGATACGCCCGAGGAGAAGATGGTCATGGCCGCGAAGGCGAATGCGTTCAAGGCCCGCGTCTTTTCGTCGAAGCGGAGCTTCAGGTACTCGGGGACGGACCGCGCGCGGGAGCCGTAGTAGAACGGCATCATGAAGATGCCGACGAACACCATCGCCGGGATCGCGCCGATCCAGTAGAAGTGACTGGTGTCGATCCCATACTTGGCGCCCGATGCGCCCATCCCGATGACCTCCTGCGCGCCGAGGTTGGCCGAGATGAACGCGAGCCCCGTGATCCAGGCGGGGATGGAGCGTCCCGACAGCAGGAAGTCCTCACTGGTGCGCATCGTGCGCTTGAGCATCGCCCCGATCCCGAGGACGAATGCGAAATACACGAGCACAACGGCATCGTCGATCCACCGGAGATGCGCAACGTGGGGCATGGATGCGATCCTCGCGCAAGACGAAGTGCGTAGGGGCGGACGGTCAGAACATAGCGGCCGCGCCGCCGCTCGCCAGAGGCGCGCCCCATCGACCGGTGCGACGCACATGACCCGCACGCGACTCGCGCTTCTCGGCGCCGGTGTCGCGCTTCTGCTCTTGCGTCACCGTCGCGAGGAGGAGCGCCGTCTCACCGAGCGCATGGCTGCGGCGGCGCTGGAGGCGCTGCTCAACGCGATCGAAGCCAACGACCACGCGACCGGCGAGCACCTGCGTCGCACCGCGGCGTACGCGCTCATTCTTGCGCGCGCGCTGGGCCTCGGGACGCGCGCGCAGCACAGCGTCGAGCGTGTCGCGCTCTTTCACGACATCGGGAAGCTGCACTCCGCGGTCGCCGACATCGTGCACGAAGCCACCCGTCTCTCGCCCGAGGAACGACGGCTCATCGCGACCCATCCCGCGCGCGGCGCCGACGTGCTGGGTCCCCTCTGCGCGTTCTACCCGGAGCTGCCGGAGGGCATCCTGTCGCATCACGAGCGATGGGATGGCACGGGGTATCCGCGGCGGCTGCGAGGCGCGCAGATCCCGCTCACGGCGCGGATCGTGGCCATTGCCGACACCTTCGATGCGATCACGCACCAGCGGCGCTACCGCCCGGCATCGTCGTTGCGGACGGCGCTGGATGTCATCGCGCGCGGCCGCGGCACGCAGTTCGATCCGCAGCTCGTCGATCTCTTCCTCAGCGCGCCGGTGCGCCGCGCCGTCCGCCGCGCGATGCGCGAGAGCTATCGTGCACCAGGGCCCGTGCACGCCAAACGTCGCGGGGAGCGGGTCGAGGAATCGATCGTGCCGGACATCATGTTCCGATGGCGTCCCGCAACGCGCGCGCCGAGCGCTCCGGGTCGGCCGCGCCGAACACGGCGCGGATCACCGCCACACCGCTCGCCCCCGCCGCGATGAGCGCCGGCACGTGCTCCGGTGTGATGCCACCGATCGCCACGGCGGGCAGGCCGCACGCGCGCGCCAGCCGCGCGAACTCGTCCACGCCAATCGCGTCGCCCGCGTCCGGCTTCGACGCCGTTGCGTACACCGGACCGATGCCGACGTAGTCCGCGCCGCGCGCGCCCGCCACCTCGGCGTCGCACCCGACGGAGGTGCCGACGATGAACCCGGGCGGCGTGATGCGGCGCACCGCATCGACGGGGAGATCATCCGCGCCCACGTGCACCCCGGCGGCGCCGGCGGCCAGCGCGACATCGACACGGTCGTTGACGATCACCGGCACCGTGAGCGTGCGGACGAGTGTGCGCGCCACTTCCACCTGTGTTCGCGCATCGGCATCTTTGAGCCGCACCTGGATCGAGGTTGCACCACCGCGCGCCGCGGCCCGTGCCCGGGCCACGAGTCCGTCCTGCCCGTCGCGCAGATCGTCGGTAATGGCCACCAATTTCAGTACTGTGGGATCAAACACGAGTCACCATCATGGGTGAGCGACGCGTGCGCGCCATCCGCGGCGCGACGACCGTCGAGCGCGATGACGCCGATCTCGTCCGCGCGGCCACGCGCGAGCTGCTCGAGCAGATCGTCGCGCGCAATGCGCTCGAGACCGACGACATCATCAGCGTCATCTTCACCGTCACCGCGGATCTCAGAAGCGAGTTTCCCGCCCACGCCGCGCGCGCGCTGGGCTGGGTGGATGTGCCGCTCCTGTGCACCATGGAGATCCCCGTCCCGGGTTCGCTCGCGCATTGCATCCGCATCCTGCTGCACGTCGAGTCCGATCGCGACCGCGACGGGATCGCGCACGTCTACCTGCGCGGCGCACGGGTGTTGCGGCCGGATCTGGCGGAGTGAGCTGTGAGCTGTGACCTATGAGCTGTGAGCTGTGGGCTCTGAGCTCTGGGCTGTGAGCGGGCTCTGAGCTCGACCATCCAGGGAGCTCGAAGCTCATAGCCGCAACTCACGGCCACTCACAGCTCAGAGCTCACAGCTCACAGCTCACAGCTCACTTCCTCGCCCTCCATTCCCGCCGTACCTCGCGCCGCGCTTCCTTGTGCCCTTTGAACGTGGTGCGGAATTCGTGATGGCCATCCGGGCCGGCGACGAAGAACAGATACGGAACGTGCGCCGGGAAGAGCGCGGCCTCGAGGCTCGCACGCCCGGGTGATGCGATCGGACCCGGCGGCAGCCCCCGATGCCGGTACGTGTTGTACGGCGAGTCCACCTCGAGATCCTTGTACAGCACCCGATCGTGATGCTCGCCCAACGCGTATTGCACGGTGGGGTCGGCCTGCAGCAGCATGTGCTTGCGCAACCGGTTGTGATACACGGCGGAGATCACCGGCCGCTCCTCGGGGAGCTTGGCTTCCTTCTCGATGATCGAGGCCAGCGTCACGACGTCGTTGCGGCTCATCTTGAGCTTCGCGAGCTGCGCATCCCACCCCGGCTGCCAGACGGCCTCGAAGCGCTCGGCCATCGCGCGCACCGCATCGCGCGCCGGCGTCCCGTAGGAGAAGATGTACGTGTCGGGGAAGAGGTACCCCTCGAGCGTTTCCGTCGGCACGTGCAGCTCGGCGCGGAGCGCGCTGTCGCGAACCGCGGCCTGCACCGAATCCACGGACGTCCCGAGGGTTTGCGCGAGCAGCGGCACGATCTCGCGCAGCGAGTAGCCTTCCGGGATCGTGATGCGACGCTCCAACCCCACGCCCTGCCGCAGCGCGTGCAGGAGCTCATCGTATCCCAGGCCGTACTGCAGCTGATACGTGCCGGGTTGGATATCGCGATCGCGACCGCGGAGCTTCGCGTAGATGCGAAACAGCTTGGGCCACCGGATGAACCCCTCGCTCGCCAGCGAGTCCGCCGCCACGCGGAACGGCACGCCGGGTGGGACCGTCACGCGGCCGATGGGGCCGGGCGGCCGCCGTCCACACGCGAGCAGCAGCATGGCGAGCAGCGATGCCGCGGCGATCCGCGCGACGCGCGGGCTATGGAGCGAGTCGAAGCGCATGTTGTAACAAGATAGTGGCGGCGAGCGCGTCCACGTCGCCCTTGCGCCCGCGGGTCGAGCCGCCCATCTCGCGCACGGTGCGCAGCGCCGCCGCCGTCGTGTAGCGCTCATCGACCAGCGCGACAGGGAGCCCCGTTCGCTTCTCGAGCTCGGCCGCGATGTGCCGCACTTCGGTGGCGCGCGGCGTATCGTCCCCCTGCGCATCGAGCGGAAGCCCGAGCACGAATGCCGTTACCTCGTGTTCCTCGGCGCGCCGCACGATCTCGGCGATCGGCGGACGCTTCCCCGCGCGCCGCACGATGAACCCCGCCGGCGACGCCACGGTCCGCGTAGGATCGCTCAGGGCGAGCCCGATCCGGCGCTCGCCATAGTCGACGGCCAGCATGCGGCCGGGATGCGGGATGCGGGATGCGGGATGCGAAACGGCCTCCGGGGCGAGAGCCTCACTCTCGGGAGCTGGTCGCTTCCCGCTTCCCGCATCCCGCATCCCGCGCTGTTCCGCGTCCCGCATCACCCCTGCGCCATCGTGGCGAAGAACTCCTTGTTGTTCTTCGTCCGTTGCATGCGCTGGAGGAGGAACTCGATCGCTTCGGGCGCCGGCATGTCGCCGAGGAAGTTCCGCAGCAGGTAGACGCGGTTGAGCTCCTCCTTGTCCAGGAGCAACTCTTCCTTGCGCGTGCCGGAGCGCTGGATGTCGATCGCGGGGAAGATGCGCCGGTCGGCGATCTTTCGATCGAGCACCAGCTCCATGTTGCCCGTTCCCTTGAACTCCTCGAAGATCACCTCGTCCATGCGCGAGCCCGTCTCGATGAGCGCCGTCGCGATGATCGTGAGCGAGCCGCCCTCGTCGATGTTGCGCGCTGCACCGAAGAAGCGCTTGGGCTTGTGCAGCGCGTGCGCGTCCACGCCGCCGGAGAGGATCTTCCCCGAGTGCGGCACGACGACGTTGTGGGCGCGCGCAAGACGCGTGATCGAATCCAGCAGGATGACCACGTCCTTCCCGTGCTCCACGAGTCGCTTCGCCTTCTCGATCACCATGTCCGCAACCTGCACGTGGCGGTCGGCTGGCTCGTCGAAGGTGGAGCTGATCACTTCCGCGTCCACGTTCTGCTGCATGTCGGTGACCTCCTCCGGCCGTTCATCTATCAGGAGGACGATCAAGGTCACCTCGGGGTGATTCTCGACGATCGCGTTGGCGATCTTCTGCATGAGAATCGTCTTGCCCGCGCGCGGCGGCGCGACGATCAACCCGCGCTGCCCCTTCCCGATCGGCGCAACGAGGTCGACGACGCGCATGCTGATGTCTTCCGCCGGCGTCTCGAGCCGCAGCCGCTCATCCGGGTAGCGCGGACGCAGGTTGTCGAACGCGATGCGATGCTTCGCCTTCTCGGGATCTTCGTTGTTGATGCTCTCCACCTTGAGGAGCGCGAGATACCGCTCGCCTTCCTTCGGTGGGCGCACCTGCCCCGCGACGGTGTCGCCCGTGCGCAGATCGAACCGCTTGATCTGCGACGGCGAGACGTAGATGTCATCGGGACCGTACAGGTAGTTCCAATCCTGACTCCGCAGAAAGCCGTAGCCTTCGGGGAGAATCTCCAGCACACCTTCGCCACGGAGCACGATGTCCGAGTCGAGCAGATTCTGCTCGATGCGAAAGATCAGGTCTTGCTTCCGCAGCCCTGAGTAGTTGGAGATATTCAAGTCGTCGGCCATTTCCTGCAGCTCGGCCACGGACTTCTGCTTCAGCTCGGCGATATCCACAGCAGTAAGCTCCGGGAGCTACACGCGCTCGCGCGGTGAGATTTTTGCGACGGGGAACCCTACCGCATGCTCATGCTGCGCGGGCCGACAGCGCTGCAGAAAACCGGCACGGAGGACTGCCAGTGAAGCGGAGGGATGATGAGGATGGTGTGTAACGGACAGCAAGGTAGCAATGCCCAGAAGGGTGGTCAAGAGTGACCGAGGTCGGCGTCACACAGTATCTGACGTACTGGCGTAGTGCGTCGTTTGGGAGCCGCGAAATCGTCGAAGGTCTCGTAGCCAGAGAGCACGACGGGCCATCGCGCGGTCTCGCGCAACGGCTCGCCGAATGGGACGGCTATTACTACTGGGAGAGTGCACCGGAGGGACGCTGGCTCGTTCTCGTTCGTGAGGCGGCGGCACCGCGTGAACGGTGGTGGCTCCACATCGCGCTCTTTGCTGTCGTGCTGATCACTGCATCGCTCGGCGGGGCAGCGCTCATCGGCGCGTCCGACTCGTTCTGGGCGCTCCCCACACCGGCCGTGCTTCGTTCAGGACTCCCCTTCGCGCTCCCCCTCCTCGCCATCCTGCTCGCGCACGAATCGGGCCATTACGTGACCGCGCGACGGTATCGAGTCGATGCGAGTCCGCCGTACTTCATCCCGTTCCTCCCGCAGCTCAACGCCATCGGCACGCTGGGCGCGTTCATTCGACTTCGCTCCGTCGTGTTCGACCGGCGCACGCTCTTCGATATCGGCGTCGCCGGCCCGCTCGCCGGAATCCTCGTCGCCGTTCCGGTGCTGCTCGTCGGACTCGCGCGCAGCACGGCGAATGCGCTCGCACCGCGAATCCCGCTCGCGCATCAGTACGTGATCCTCTGGGGACAGCCGCTCTTCCTCGGCGACTCGCTCTTCCTGCGCGCCATGCGCGCGCTCGTCGGCGCGCACGGTGTGCTGCACCTCAGCCCGGTCGCCTTCGCGGGGTGGGTCGGGATCCTCGTGACGATGCTCAACCTCCTCCCGCTCGCGCAGCTCGACGGCGGCCACATCACCTTCGCGCTCTTCGGCCGCGCGCAGACGTGGATCGCCCGCGTGTTCTGGGTCGTCCTCGTGCTCATGGGGTGGTTCTACTGGCACGGCTGGTGGCTGTGGGCCGCGCTGGGGCTGCTGCTCGGCCGCGGCAGGCTGTCGCACCCGGTGCTCATCGCCGAGGAGCGGCCCCTCGATGCATCGCGACGGTGGCTCGGCTGGCTCGTGATCGCGCTCTTCGTGGTCACCTTCATGCCGCTACCGATTCCGGTGTAGCTGCTGCGCGAGCGCGCTGTCGTGCACGAAGCGACCTGCCGAGCCGCGCGATGTACCGAGCAGCGATCCAACACTGGAAAGTCGACGGCCGAGGTCGCGCAGCGTCACGCCCAGCGCAGTGTCGTGTTGCAGCCGGTCGATCGTGCCGTGCGCGGCTGCGGCGGCGGTCGCGGCCGCGCGATAGTCCGACGCGAGATGTTCCGCCGTCGTACGCATCCCTGCCGGCGGCGCAGCGGTTGGACGCGGGGTGCCGGACGCGGCGTGCGAAGTCGTGCGGCGGTCGAAGCTCGCGATGCGCCTCGTCACGCGCCGCGCGAGCGCGCCGAGCCCGGCGGTGGTGCTTCTCGGAGACGGTATCCCGGCCCGCTGATCGACGGTGCGATGGGCCGCATGGAGAATGGCGTGCACGTTCGCGACGAGGTGGGGAACCTGCTGTGATGCGTCCTCCAACTCGTCCACGAGTTGCTGGCGGCTCGTCTTCGGCGACGCGAGCAGCGTATCGCCGTCCGCGAGCATCGGCGCGCGAGCCGTGCCCACGGTGAGCATGATCACCGATGCGCCGATCGGGCTTCCCGCGTGTCGCAGCGCGGCGTGGGAGTTCGCGCGAATCTGTGGCTGATACTCGCGCAGCAATTCCAGATCAATGGCGAGCCGATGCGCCGGATCGGTGGAGACCGGGCGGAGGCGCACGTCGGCCACGCGTCCCACCTGCTGCCCCGCGAGCCACACTTCGGTCCCCTGGATGACCTGACCCGCTCCGCCGGCGAGCAGCGTCAGGTGGTAGCGATCACCGTGCAGGGCATCCACGCGCGCGAAGACGAGGACCCACAGCGCCGCCGCGGCGAGCGCGCCGATCGCGACGATGCCGACGAGCAACGTGCGCCAGGTGCGATGTCGGGGTGGGGCCATGCGTGCGAGTCCGGAAGCGTCGCATCACGGTCAGTGCAAAAGCAGCGCCCCGCACGGCAGGGGACACCGTGCGGGGCGTTCGATCGCATGCTCCGGACTGTTCACGCGCGAGGCGGGATTCGAACCCACGACCTTCGGCTCCGGAGGCCGACGCTCTATCCAGCTGAGCTACTCGCGCAAGCGGAAGCTCGCTCACGCTTCCATCAAAATGGTCGGGGCGAGTGGATTTGAACCACCGACCTCCTGGTCCCGAACCAGGCGCGCTAACCGGACTGCGCCACGCCCCGCGGATCTCCCCGCCGCAGTCGACGGTACGGATCAAGGCGCGCCCGGAGAGACTCGAACTCCCAACCTTCTGATCCGTAGTCAGATGCTCTATCCAATTGAGCTACGGGCGCGTACTGCTGGGTCCATCAAGTGAGAATGGCGGACACGTCTCATGCCGCGGAGACCGTCCGCCATCAGCAGACGCAAGGTAGTCTGACGGGAAAGCTCAGTCAAGGGATGGCCGCTGCCGCCCGAGGATGAAAATGCCGCGGAGGCCCACGGATGAACTACAACCGCGGGAGAGGCCGCGGATGACTGCAGGGAGCCGCGGATCAACGACAACTGCAACAGCAACGGCAACGGCGGAACGCGGATGACGCGGATGACACGCGGATGACGCGGATCGATCGCGACCACCGAGAGGCTCGGGACTCGAGGGCCTGAGAAGAATTTTTTGGGGGGATAAGGCGAGGGTTGGGGAGACCGAGGCGAGCCTCGCGCGGCTGCGGACTTCGTTTCGCCACGATGCCGGCCTCGGCGCCCGACGCTCGCCCCGCGCACCCCCAAAAAATCATTCAGCCCCGGCGCATCGGCACTTTCGCTCCGTCCCGATCGATCCGCGTTTCATCCGCGTTGATCCGCGGCTGCTACTGTCGTTGTCGTGGCCGTTGCCGTTGCTGTTGTCGTATCCGCGGCCCTCCGCGCTAATCCGCGGTTCGCTCGTGTCGTGATCCGCGGCTGGATGCAAAAGCGCGCCGCGGAACGATCCGCGGCGCGCGATGGGCGGTACAAGACTCGAACTTGTGACCTCCACGATGTCAACGTGGCGCTCTAACCAACTGAGCTAACCGCCCGACGAGAGAGAGCGGGAAACGGGACTCGAACCCGCGACCCCAACCTTGGCAAGGTTGTGCTCTACCAACTGAGCTATTCCCGCGATTCAGGAGAACGCGACCAGCAGAGACCTTCGCGCCGGTCACTTGGGCGTGGCGCGCCAACCGCGGCCACCGCCATCCTAGGTGGAGGCGAGGGGAATCGAACCCCTGACCTCGTGAATGCCATTCACGCGCTCTCCCAACTGAGCTACGCCCCCTTGGATGCTCCAGGTCACAGACTTGACCAGGAACCTCGAACTATATCCGGGGGTAAGTGTGAAGTCAAGCAATTGGGGCTGGCGGAAATCGGCGCGAGCTGTATTTTCTGCGCTTCCACGACCGGCGAATCTCGATCGGCTCGACCCTGGCGTTCTCGCACTGCAGCACGCGATCGCCGGTTCATTCATAGATGGCATCCTGCTCTTTCCCGAGGCACGTGCACCATGACTGATGTGAAGCGCCGCCGCCGCGCAGCCCCAGCGGGGATCGCGCCCAACGAGCCTGAGCGCGACATCCTTGATCAATATTTGTATGAAGTGAGCACTTATCCCCTCCTGAAGGGGACGGAGGAGCTTGACCTCGCCCGGAAGATCCGCGCCGGCGACGGCGAGGCCCTCCAGGAGCTGGTCAAGCGCAACCTCCGTTTCGTCATCTCCGTCGCCAAGAAGTATCAGAACCGCGGACTCCCCCTTATCGACCTGATCGGCGAAGGGAACGTCGGACTGCTCACTGCGGCACGGAAGTTCGACCCCGACCAGGGCGTGAAGTTCATCTCCTACGCCGTCTGGTGGATCCGGCAGGCCATTCTCTCGGCGCTCGCCCGCCAGGGGCGCACGGTGCGTGTGCCGCTCAATCGCACCGCCGACCTGTCGCGCATCATCAAGGCGTCGGAGATTCTCCGACAGAAGCTTCGCCGCGAACCGAACCCGGAGGAGATCGCCCAGGTGACTGGCCTCTCGGTCGAAGTGGTGCAGGCGCTGGCCGCGCTCAATACCGGAGACGTGCGGCTCGATGCGCCCATGGATCCCGAAGGCGACCGCTCGCTCATCGAGCGCTTCGTCGCCGACGAGATGCCCGATACGGAAGACGAAGCGATGAACCGCTTCCTCACCGATGAGATCGAGCAGGCGCTCGCCACGCTCCCGGCCCGCGATGCCAAAGTGCTCCGCCTCTACTTCGGCCTCGACGGCGGTCGCGAGCACACGCTCGAGGAGATCGGCTCGATGCTCGGCGTCACTCGTGAGCGCGTGCGCCAGCTGCGCGACCGCGCCCTCAAGCGCCTGCGCGAAGGTGCGGTGGGACGCGCGCTGGGGAGCTTCGCGGCGTAGGAACGGCAGGAACTACAGAAAAGCAGAGAGTAGAAAGCAGGAACGGCCCGTAGGGTGAGGTGGTCTCACTCTACGGGCTCTTTTTTTCTGACTCACTGACCCACTGACCCACTGACTCGCTTCTTTCCCGCCTCGTTGCCCCATCCCTCGTCATCCGCCAGATTGGGGGCATGATCCGGATGGTAGACGTCTACAAGGCCTTTGGCCCGAAGAAGGTTCTCACGGGGTTCTCCCTGGACGTGAACGAGGGAGAGACGGTCGTCGTCATCGGCTACTCGGGCACGGGGAAGTCGGTGGCGATCAAGCACATCGTGGGGTTGCTGACCCCGGATTCGGGGCAGGTGTTCGTGGACGGATTGGAAGTTCCGCTCCTCTCCCGGCGCGAGCTGTACCGCCTTCGCGCGCGAATCGGCTACGTCTTCCAGTTCGCGGCGCTCTTCGATTCGCTGACGATCGGGGAGAACGTGGCGATGGGGCTGCGCAAGCAGGGGGAACTGACCGAGCGTCAGATCACGCAGCGCGTCGACGAGGCGCTGGAGCTGGTGGACCTCCCCAACATCGCGAACCACTTTCCGGCGGAGCTCTCGGGCGGGATGCGGAAGCGGGTTGGCATCGCCCGCGCCATCGCGCTCCGCCCCAAGTACATCCTCTACGACGAGCCGACGACGGGGCTCGATCCCGTCACCAGCGCCGTCATCGACCAGCTCATGCTCCGCATGCAGCAGCAGCTCGGCGTGACCAGTGTCGTCATCACGCACGACATGCGGAGCGCGTACACGGTCGGGACGCGAATCGCGATGCTGTACCAGGGGAAAGTGCGGCAGGTCGGGACCGTCGATGAGATCCGGCACACCACCGATCCCGTGGTGCGACAGTTCATCGAGGGGCGGCCGACACTGAACGACGCCGAGCCGACGGTCGCTCCGGCGGTGGCGCGCGTCCGCTGATGGGGCGCGCCCGGGCGAAGCGAGAGACATCGGCCGGGGGGGTGGTCGTCCGCCGCGAAGACGGGCGTCTGCTCTTTCTTCTCATCCAGGACAGCTACCACAACTGGGGGTTGCCCAAGGGGCATCTCGAGCGGAACGAGCCGCCGGAGCAGGCGGCGCTCCGCGAGGTCGCGGAGGAGACCGGGGTGTCGCCGCTCTCGCTCGCCGGCGAAGTGGGCACGATCGATTGGTACTTCCGGTTTCGCGGCCGGCTCATCCACAAGACGTGCCATTTCTATCTCATGGAGGCTGGGAGCGCGGAGACGACGCCACAGCGCGAGGAAGGGATCACCGCGTGCCGGTGGGTGGCGCTCGACGAGGCGCTCGAGCTGATCACGTACGCCAATGCACGCGGTGTGCTCGAGCGCGCCGCGCAGATGGCCGACCGCATCGACGCGCCGCGTTGATGCTCGCCGTGCGTCGTCCGGCGCCGCGTCCCGCCGAGGTGCCGGCGCGCGTGGTCGCATTCGCGCCGCGACCCGCGGTGCAGGCTATGGTGCGCTCGGGTCTCCCACGCCGTCACGTCCGCCTGGCCGTGACGCGCACCCTGGCCAAGTTCCGCGCGAGCTTCGCCGCGGAGCTGGTGGATGTGGCGGTCGTGGATCTGGACACGACCGATGCGCAATCGGAGCACGCAATGCAGCTCGCGCGGGAGTTTCCGACGGTGGGATTTCTCGGCATCACAGCCTTCCGTGCAGGAGATGCGGGCCGTGTGTCGCTCTGTGCGGATCTCGACTTCGCCGACGTGCTGGCTGAGCGGATCGACGGCGGCGTCCTCCCGCATGCGGTCGCGGCGCACGGATTCTCGGCGCGCTTCGCGACGGCGTTCGCCGAGGCTCCCGCCGAGATCGGGTTGACGACGCCGCTGCAAGCGGCCGCCTGGCGGTGCATCGTGGCGCGAGCCGGACGGCCCGTGCTGACACAGGACGTCGCGCGGATACTCGGTCTGACGCGCGAGCATCTGAGTCGGACGTTCGCGGCCGGCCGGGCACCGACGCTCAAGCGCGTGATCGATCTCGTGCGTCTTCTGGCCGCGGCGGAGTTGGCGAAGAGCCCCGGCTATGCGGTGGGCGACGTGGCCCGCCTCCTGGGTTTCGCGTCGTCGTCGCACCTGTCGGCCACGGCGCAGCGGGTGATCGGCGCGAAAGCGTCGTCGCTCGTCTCGTTGCGGGGGGTGGAGGTGATCGGGAGGTTTAGACAGTGACGGTTGTGCGTTCTGGGTTGTGCGTTCTGGGTTGTGAGTAGTGAGTTGTGGGTTGTGGGCGATGATCCCGACGAGTCCGGGAGCTTTGCGCTCGGCACGCTTTCATCGCAACCCAGAACTCATCACCCAGAACCCACAACTCACGCCCCAGTCGCCCCTTGCTATCTCCCCCGCTTGTGATATTTTTCACAAGCTATAGTCGCAACGCTGAACACCCTGTTCTCGAGCGCCTCCTTATGCCCCCTGAAACGACGCTCCGCCCCTCGGAAATAACCGACATCCTCCTCCGAGAGATCGAAGCTGCTGACCTCCACGAGCTCGATGTCGAAGAGGTCGGAACTCTCCTCGAAGTCAAAGACGGTATCGCGCGTATCTATGGCCTGACGAGCGCCATGGCGGGCGAGATGCTCGAGATCACCTCCTCCGAAACGGGCGACAAGGTCGTCGGCCTCGCGCTCAACCTCGAAGAGGACAACATCGGCGCCGTCATTCTGGGCGACTACCTCACGCTCCGCGAAGGCGACGAAGTGCGCCGCACGCGGCGCGTGCTCGAGGTGCCCGTCGGGCCGGAGCTGATCGGCCGTGTCGTCGACGCGCTCGGCAATCCCGTGGACGGACTCGGGCCGATCAACGCGAAGTACACGCGCAAGGTCGAGTCGCCGGCACCGGGGATCATCGTCCGCCAGCCCGTGAAGCAGCCGCTGCAGACGGGGCTCAAGGCCATCGACTCGATGATCCCGATCGGACGCGGACAGCGCGAGCTGATCATCGGCGACCGCGGAATCGGGAAGACGGCCATCGCGATCGACACGATCATCAACCAGAAGGGGAAGGGCGTCATCTGCGTCTACGTCGCCATCGGGCAGAAGGCGTCGACGGTGGCGGCCACGGTGGAGAAGCTCCGCGAAGCGGGCGCGCTCGAGTACACGATCGTCGTGCTCGCCTCGGCGTCCGAGCCGGCGCCGATGCAGTACATCGCGCCGTACTCGGGGTGCGCGATGGCCGAGTACTTCATGTACCACGAGGGGAAGGACACGCTGTGCGTGTACGACGACCTCTCGAAGCAGGCCGCGGCGTACCGGCAGATCTCGCTCGTGCTGCGTCGTCCGCCTGGACGCGAGGCGTATCCGGGCGACGTCTTCTACCTGCACTCGCGTCTGCTCGAGCGCGCGGCGAAGATCAGCGAGGATCCGGCGGTCGTCGACAACAAGATGATTTTCAAGCCGGGCGGCTCGCTCACCGCGCTCCCGATCATCGAGACGCAGGCCGGTGACGTGTCGGCCTACATCCCGACGAACGTCATCTCGATCACCGACGGACAGATCTTCCTCGAGGCCGACCTGTTCTACGCGGGCACGCGTCCCGCGGTCAACGTCGGTATCTCCGTGTCGCGCGTCGGTGGCTCGGCGCAGATCAAGGCCATGCGTTCGGTGGCCGGTCGTCTGCGTCTCGACCTCGCACAGTATCGTGAGCTCGAAGCGTTCGCGGCATTCGCGTCCGATCTCGACCGCGCGACCAAGATGCAGCTCGAGCGCGGCGCGCGCATTGTCGAGGTGCTGAAGCAGCCGCAGTACCAGCCGATGCCGGTCGAGCAGCAGGTGATGATCATCTACGCCGTGACGAACGGCTTCCTCGATGACGTGGCGGTGGGTGATGTGCGCGAGTGGGAGCGCGGCTTCCACGAGTTCATGAGCGCGAGCTTCCCGCAGGTGGGCGTGAAGATCCGCACCGACAAGGTGCTCGCCCCGGAGACGGAAGCGGAGCTCAAGCGCGGCATCGAGGAGTACAAGCGGGCGTTCGGTGGTGCGCGGCCGGCGGCGCCGGCTGCCGCGACGCGCGAGCCGGCCACGGCCGGCGCGGCGCGGTGAGTGTGACCTACTCGAGGCACGCCTGACCAATGGCCAAGGGACGCGAGCTCAAGGGGCGAATCCGCACCTTCGAGAGCATGCGGAAGATCACGCGCACCATGGAGATGGTGGCGACGTCGAAGCTCAAGCGCGCGCAGGACCGCGTCGTGGGCGCGCGTCCGTACGCGCGTGCCCTGACCGAGACGATCGCCGATCTCTATTCGCCGGCGCTGGCCGAGGACTTCCCGCTGCTGCGTCAGCCCAAGCCGCCGGCGGAGAATCCGGCAGGCTCGCGCGCGGCGGTGCTGCTGCTCACCTCGAACCGCGGGCTCGCGGGGGCGTTCAACTCGAATCTCATCCGCGAGGCGCGGGCGTTGCTCGCGCGCCTCGAGAAGGAAGGGTTCCAGGTGGAGCTGCACGTCGTGGGGCGCAAGGGGGCGGGGTATTTCCGTTACATCGGACGCGAGCTGGCGAGTGCGCGCACCGACATCAGCGACCGGCCGACCGCGGAGAACGCGGCGGAGCTGGTCGATGGGTTGATGGCGGACTTCGTCGCCAAGCGGCTCGATGCGGTGTACGTCGTGTACGCGAAGTACAACTCGCCGCTCTCCACGCCGCCGGTCTCGGAGCGCGTTCTGCCGGTGACGCCGCCGGAGCGTGCCGCGGGCGGCGTGCAGCGCGACTATCTGCTCTTCCCATCCGCTGAGGCGATCCTCACGGAGCTGCTCCCGCTGTCGGTGCGCAACGCCGTGTATCGCGCGCTCGTGGAAACGGCAGCCGGTGAGCAGGGCGCGCGTCGTACCGCGATGAAGAGCGCGACGGACAACGCGGGCGAGATGTTGAACACGTTACGTCGAACCTACAACCGCGCCCGCCAGGCGCAGATCACGCAGGAGATCGCCGAGATCGTCGGCGGTGCGGAGGCACTTGGATAAGTGAGTCAGTGAGTCAGTCGGTCAGTGAGTCAGAAACGGCCGGTAGGGTGAGTCTGCCATCCCGCGCGTCAGCGAGGGGTCTCCTCGCCGGTCCGAGATTCCTCGCGTTCGCTCGGAATGACAGCGATCCGAGATCCCTCGCTGCGCTCGGGATGACACTCCGCGAGCAGTTCCTGACCAACTGACTCACTGACTCGCTGACTCACTGGCAACCCGGAGCGGCTCTAGAATGGCAACCACTACTACTCCCGTCGCAACCAACGTCGGAAAGGTCGTGCAGGTGATCGGCCCCGTGCTCGATGTCGAGTTCGAGGCGGAACACCTGCCGGAGATCTACAACGCGCTCGTCATCGATCAGACGGTCGATGGGACGCGCGTCAACATCGTGGCCGAGGTCGAACAGCACATCGGGCGCAATCAGGTGCGCGCGGTCGCAATGGAGAGCACGGATGGCGTCGAGCGCGGGATGTCGGTGACGGACACCGGCGCGCCGATCTCGGTGCCGGTGGGCGAGGCGGCGCTCGGCCGCATCCTGAACGTGATCGGCCAGCCGGTGGACAACGGCCCGGCGATCCCGAAGGACACGCCGCGGTGGCCGATCCACCGGAAGCGCCCGGATTTCGTGAACCTCGAGCCGAAGACCGAGATCTTCGAGACGGGAATCAAGGTCATCGATCTGATCGCGCCGTTCGTGAAGGGCGGGAAGATCGGCTTGTTCGGCGGCGCGGGCGTCGGCAAGACCGTCGTGATCATGGAGCTGATCAACAACGTCGCGAAGGGGCACGGCGGCCGCTCGGTGTTCTGCGGCGTGGGCGAGCGCACGCGCGAGGGGAACGATCTCTACCTCGAGATGAAGGAGTCGGGTGTTCTCAACTCGGCGGCGCTGGTGTACGGACAGATGAATGAGCCGCCGGGCGCGCGTCTGCGCGTGGGCCTCACGGGGCTCACGGTGGCCGAGTACTTCCGCGATGTCGAGAACGCGGACGTGCTGGTGTTCATCGACAACATCTTCCGCTTCACGCAGGCGGGCTCCGAGGTGTCGGCGCTGCTCGGCCGCATGCCGAGCGCGGTGGGCTATCAGCCGACGCTGGCGACGGAGATGGGCGACCTGCAGGAGCGCATCACGTCGACGAAGAACGGGTCGATCACATCGGTGCAGGCGATCTACGTGCCCGCCGACGACATCACCGACCCGGCCCCGGCCACGGCGTTCGCGCACCTGGACGCGACGGTCGTGCTCTCGCGCGCGATCACCGAGCTGGGCATCTACCCCGCGGTCGATCCGCTCGCGTCGTCGTCGCGCATTCTCGATGCGCAGTACATCGGCGAGCGCCACTACAAGGCGGCGACCGCGGTGCAGCGCATTCTGCAGCGCTACAAGGAGCTCACCGACATCATCGCGATCCTCGGCATGGAAGAGCTGTCGGAGGAGGACAAGCAGGTCGTCGCGCGGGCGCGGCGCATCCAGCGCTTCATGTCGCAGCCGTTCACGGTCGCCGAGCAGTTCACGGGGATCAAGGGGAAGTATGTGAAGCTGGAGGAGACCGTCTCCTCGTTCGAGCGGCTGGTGGCGGGCGAGTTCGACACGCTGCCGGAGCAGGCGTTCTTCATGGCCGGCGGGATCGAGGACGTGATCGCGAACGCCGAACGGCTGGCCAAGGCGTAACGTGCTGCGCGTCGCGGTGATCTCTCCGGAGCGGACGCTGTACGATGGCGAGGCGACCTCGGTGGTCGCCCCCGCCTTCGACGGTGAGGTGGGTATTCTCATCGGCCACGCGCCGATGCTGACGCTCCTCGGGCGCGGTACGCTGCGCGTGGATCGCGAGGGAACGGAACAGCGATTCACGGTCGCGGGCGGCTTCCTGCAAGTGGTGGACAATCAGGTGCGCGTGGTGACCGAACACGCGGAGCAGGCGCAGCCGTCAGCATAGCGTCGCGACAGGAATGTAGCTTGCAAGGCCGGAGCGCGCGGACTCAGAGTTGAGTCCGCGCGTTTTTTATTGCGTGGGTGGGGAGGGCGAGCGTGCGACATTCACATCGCGGTCTTCGTCGAAGTCTTCAGGCGGGCGCCATGCTCGCAGCGGCGGTGCTCGCCGCATCGACATCTGCCCGCGCACAGCAAATCGGTCTCCCCGTTCTACAGAACGCGTTCGTGAACGCCGGCACCACGCTGGGTGCCGACTACGGCGCCGGGAGCAACGCCGTCGGCGCCGGGATCGCGGCGGCCTGGGTGCCGGGGAGCACCGCCTTCCAGCTGAGCGGCGGCCTCGGAGTCTACGCGCCCGATCAGGGTGGACGAAGCGGCGCGTGGGGGCTCCGCATCATGGCGCCGGCACCGAAGCTCAGGGGGCGCGGTCTCGGACTCGCCGCGTTTCTCGGCGTCGGCGGCACGAGTGTGAACGGCGTCACGGAGTTTCGAGTGCCCGCGGGGGTAAGCATTGGGTATCGCCGCGCGCTCGGCACAACGCATAGCGTGTCCGGATACGCGGCTCCATTTTACAGTTGGTCACGCGTCAGCACGGGCGGAGTGAGCAGCACGCACGGGCAGTTCCGCGTGTCGTTCGGTATCGATGCCGTCATCATTCCCGGACTCGGCGCCACCATTGGCTACGAGACGGGTACAACAGCGCGCCTCGGCGAGCCCGGTCCGACGGGCGGGATCGTCGGGGTCGGAGTGTCGTATGCGCTGTTCGGGGGGAGGTAAGGCTGTGAGTTCTGAGTTTTGAGCTGTGAGTAGCTGTGAGTGGAGGCTGCGAGCTCGACCTTCCAGCAAGTGTTGAGCTCAGAGCCCACCAACAACCCACAACTCACAACACAGAACTCACAGCCCCCCTCCGCCGTTATCTCTTTTCAATCCACAGGAGACTTCATGAGGCACGGAACGTTCAGGTGGTTCGCAGTGATCGGCGCGGGGGTAGGAGTACTCGCCTTCGCGACGCCAGCTTTCGCGCAGGGGTGGCACTATCCGTCGTTCACCCCACCGGAGGTGCTCACACGCGAGCTGTCCCTGGGCGTTGCCGGGGATGGGGATGCGGGGACGGTGCTGGTCGGTCAGTGGCGCGAGGGTGTGAGCCCCGCGACGGAGCTGATGTTCGATCTCGGGTTCGCGAGTCCGAACAACGCGAGCACGCGTGCCGTGCTCGGGTTCGGTGTAGGGCAGCAGCTCGGACGCGCCAATGCCCAGAATCCGCTCGATGTGCTGCTCACCGCCGGCATCTACGGCGGCTTCGGCGGCGGGAACAGCCTGGTGCGCATCCCGGTCGGCGTGTCGATCGGGCATCGGTTCCCGCTGCAGGGCGGGATGGCCATCACGCCGTACGTGCATCCCCGCGCATCGCTCGACTTCTACAGCAGCACGAGCGATGTCACCGTCAACTTCGACATCGGCGGCAACCTGGAGCTCACGCCGCAAGTGTCGCTGCGCGCGAGTCTGCTCTTCTCGGGCGGCCGGACGTTCCGGGGCGACGACACGGGCTTCGGGATCGCCGTGGCGTATCGTCCGCCGGGCCTGAGACGGTGAGACAGGGGACGGCAGAAAGCAGAGCGTAGAAAGCAGAAAGCAGGAACGGCTCTCCGCCTTCTGTTTTCCGCTCTCTGCTTTCTGCTCTCTGCCCTCACCGACCCATTGACTCACTCTCCTGCCGCTCCCCGGTCCGCATCTTGCCCCCTTGCCAGCCGAGTCTTGCCTGATGGGCCATGCATGGAGACAGCACACGCACCGTCCATCCTTGTCGTGGACGACAATCGCGACAACACGGACATCGTCAAGCAGCTGCTCGAAGCGCAGGGGTACGACGTGTTCGTGGCGTACGACGGGGATGAGGCGCTCGAAGCGTTCGAGCAGATCCGGCCGGCGCTGGTGTTGCTCGACGTCATGATGCCGGGGCGAAGCGGATGGGACGTCTGCCGCGTCATGAAGCAGCATCCGGAGCATGGCAAGAAGGTGCGCGTCGTCATGCTCACGGCGCGCACGGCGTGGGACGACAAACAGGAGGCGATCCGCACGGGCGCAGACGATTATCTCACCAAGCCGCTCAACCTCACGGATCTCGTCGCGCACGTCCGGAGCAATCTCGCTCTCCTCGCGCGCGCGTCGTGATCGACTGTTCGATGCCCGAGATCGAGTGAACCCGGCAATTCTTCTGACCGACCGCGCGGATCCCCTGATCACCCAGGCGGCCGCGCTCCTCCCTTCATGGCGCGTGAGCGTGCGCGGCCCGTCCGACCTCGTCGCCGCCATCGACATGCTCCCCGGCGTCCGGGCGCTCCTGCTCTCGACGACGGATCCCGTGCTCCTGCGCGCCGCCGTGGAGCGCGCGCGCCTGCGGCGCATCCCCGTGATCATGGAGTGCGTGGACGAGACCGCGCGTCGGCGCGCGGTCGAGCTGCACGTCGACGAATGGTACGGCCCGCCGGCCGCGCCGGAGGACATCGCCTCGCGCGTGCGTTCGGCGCTCTCGCGGATGGCGGCGAGCGGCGCGGAGCTGGCCGAGCGTGTGGAGAAGGTCGAGTACGAGGAGATGCTCTACGACGCACTCACCGGAATGCCGACGCTGCCGGTGACGATCGAGCAGATGCGCGCCGTCGTGCGCGAGCGCGGCGAGGTCGGGATCTTCTACCTCAACTTCGTGCGCTACTCCAAGCTCGAGGAGATCTACGGGTGGGAGAAGCTGGATGAGGTGCTCGAGACGACGGCGGCATCCGTGCGCGAGTTTCTCGACATCAATGCCCTGAAGTCCACGCGCATGATGGTCGGCTTCACGCACGACGATGATTTCATCATCTTCCACGTGCCCGCGCCCGGCGCGAGCACGGCCACCGATCGCGATCTCATGGCGGTCGCCAAGCGGCTGCAGCAGCACGTCGGCGCTCGGCTGGAGGCGGTGCACGGCGAGGACATCGCGGCGCTCCTCGATATCTACGTCGGGTACGCGCACGTCTACCACAACCCGAAGCTGCGCCTCGAGCGCGTGATCTATCGCGGGATCCGCGAAGCGGCGAGCGCGGCACGCTCGGTGGAGGAGCGCGAGCGCGCGCGCAAGGTGGTCGATCTGAAGCGCGTGCTGCACGACCGCAGCGTCTACATCGACTACCACCCGATCGTGCGCGCGAAGACGGGCGAGATCTTCGGCTACGAAGCGCTGGCGCGCGGCGAGCTGCGGAGCCTGCGCAGCCCGCAGGTGATGTTCGACATCGCCGCCGAAGCCGACCTGCTGTGGGAGCTCGGACGGCTCTGCCGCAGCCGCGCGCTGGAGGGGATGCCCGGACGGCTGCGCCCCGGACAGCTGCTCTTTCTCAACGCGGACCCGCAGGATTTCGCCGACCCGGCGTTCGGCCTCGACTCGGTGGACCCGGAGCGCATCGTCCTCGAGATCACGGAGCGCACCGCGATCACCGACTACCCGAAGTTCCGCGAGCGGCTGCACGCGTTTCGTACGCGCGGCTACCGCGTGGCCGTCGATGATGCCGGGAGCGGCTATGCGGGACTCGGCTCGATCGCGAATCTGGAGCCGGACTTCATCAAGCTCGACATCTCGCTCATCAACTCCATCGACACGAACTTCATCAAGCAGAACCTGGTGGAGACGATGGTGAACTTCGCGCGCGAGCAGGGGGCGATGGTCATCGCCGAAGGGGTGGAGCGCCCGGAGGAACTGGCGACGGTGACGCGACTCGGCGTGCCGCTGGTGCAGGGGTTCCTGCTCAATCGCGCGGAGCATGCCGGGCGCATCGAGCGCGCGGAGGTCGCGCTCGCCGATGTCGCGCCGGAGCCCGAGTCACCGCGTCCGGTCCGTGTCCCCCCGCAGGAGCCGCTCGACCAGCGCGAGTGATCGATCGGCGGCGCCGAGGCCGTGCTGCACGAGCGCGCGCGCCGCGTCGCCCGCCGAACGGCGCGCATCGTCGCGGCCGAGCCAGTCGCGGAGTCGATCGCGCAACGCATCCACCGAGTCCACGCTCGCGCCGCCGCCGCGCGCGATGAGCAACCGTGCATCGCGACTCGCCTGGCACCGCGGCCCGAAGAGCACGGGTGCGCCGAACGCCGCGGGCTCGAGCACCGAGTGCAGTCCGGCGGCGTGGAAGCCGCCGCCCACGAAGGCGACATCGGCCAGCGCGTAGAGCTCGCCCAGCACGCCGACGCGGTCCACGATGACGACGTCGGCCGTCGTCGCATCGGGTGCATCGAGTCGCGCCACGCGCAACGCGGCCGCGCGTCCCCATCGCTCGATCGGCTCGAGGTGCGCGGCGGTCGGCTCGTGCGGCGCGATGATGAGCCGCGCGCTCGGCGCCGCGCGACGGAGCTCGAGCCACGCAGGGAGGAGCACGGCATCATCCGCGGGCCACGTGGAGCCCGCGACGAGCGTCGGACGCGTGGAGCGGAGAGGCGCGAGGAGCGGGCCGTCGCCATCGACGCCGTTCGCGCGCGCCCACACCTGATCGTAGCGCGTGTCGCCGGTGATGCAGATCGTCTCCGGGTGTACGCCGAGCTCGACGAGCCGCGTCGCGTCGCTCGCGTCAATGGCGCCGACGGCGTCGAGGCGCGCGTAGGCATCGCGCAGGAGCGACGCGGCGAGTGGATGCCGGCGACCCGAGCCCGCGGCGAGCGTCGCGCTGATGAGCCCCAGGCGAACGCCGCGGCGCGAGGCCTCGCGCGCGAGCGACGGCCAGACATCGAGCTTGCTGAACACGAGTGCGGTGGGGCGCAGTGCATCGAGTGCCGCGCGGGCGGCGGCCGGCGTGTCGAACGGGAGGTAATCGACGAAGTCCGCGCCGATGCTCTGCGCGAACGATTCCGCGCTCGGGGAGAAGAACGTGTACGCGATCTGCACATCGTGGCGCACGTCGCGCAAACGCTGGAGCACCGGTCTCGCCTGCAACCCTTCGCCCACGGACGGCGCGTGCATCCAGAGGAGCGCACGTCGAGGATCGCGCGCGGCGGCACCCCACGCCGTGTAGCGCGAGCGGATGCCGCGACGGGCACGCAGCGCGCGCAACACTTTCGCATCGCCGCGCGGCGCGATGTGCGCCGCGGCGTGCGCCGCACGCGCGGCGCTTTCGTAGGCGAAGCGGAGCAAGGTGGGCGGGCGCCGCGGGTGGGGAGTCACGGAGCGGAATGTAGCGTCGAGGCGGGGGGACACCAGACGTTGCCATCGCGTGTACGCATCGTTAGCCTATGTACAGTCGCCGCGGTGATCGCGGCGTTGTCCGCCCGATGTCGAACCCTAAACGAGGAGGTGATCCATTGTCTACTGACCCTAAAACGGCACGGATCGCCGAGAGCTGCTGAGCTCGAATAGGTAAGCTGACCGACGCTCCGTGCCGTTCGGTCTGTTCATGGTGGGGCCTGTCGCGGTGTAAGGGGCCGCGACAGGCCCCACGTGCATCCGGGCCCGGGCCGAGGATCAGAGCGACGTCGGGGCGCGAGCATCGATGTGTCTCGTCATGCGCCAGGTCGAGTGGATGCGCCGGTCGTCAGGGCGACCGTCGCATCGAAGTGGTCGCGGAGCTCGGCGGCGGCGTCCGGGCCGAGGGTGGACACGATGCGCTCGTGCGCTTGCGTCCAGAGTGGGAGGGCGTCCTCGATGCGCCGCTCGCCATCTGGCGTGAGGTGCACGACGCGCACTCGGCGATCGGTGGGCAAGCGGCCGAGACGCAACAGCCGCATCTGCGCGAGTGGGCGCAGCGTACGCGAGAGCGTGGTAGGGTCCATCGCGAGCACATCGGCGAGGGCGCGCATGGGCGCGCCCTCGCTGCCGGACAACATCGCGACGGCGTTGAGCACGGTGAGCTGCGTGGCCTGGAGTCCGAGCGGGCGGAGCGCCTCATCGTAGAGCCGCGTCAACACGCGCGAGACGCGACGAGCGCGGAAGCAGAGACATTCGTCCGCCATGATCTGAGCGGCGCTGCGGTGCTGGACGGCGAAGAAGTGCGGACGAGTCAACATGCGAATCGGGAGTCGGAGGGCTCGGCGGGGGTGTGCAGACGCACTACGAGGAAGCATCTGCGTGCCGTTCGAGGAAGCATGCATATGCATGCAATCCCCCTAGGTCAAGGCGCGTGACGGGTCGAGATGCGTGACGGGCCAAGCTGCGTGCGGCCGCCCGCTGCCGATCGCGCCGCCCCTCGCGTGCCGGCGCCGTGTGTTTCCGCCCCGAGGCCATCGGCGCGTGACATCATCGCGCCGTGTCGATTTCCCCCGATGTCGTTCGACGTTAGGATGGGACCCGGAACGAGGCCGCGATTGCGGCGGCCGGCGACGCCGGACTGGAATGGACATCAATCAGGAGACACGACAATGCGCGTCATGGTGATGGTCAAGGCCAACAAGGACACGGAAGCTGGCGTGCTGCCCAGCACGGAGCTGCTCGCGGCGATGGGGAAGTACAACGAGGAGTTGGTGCGCGCGGGTGTGATGCTCGCGGGCGAAGGGCTGCACCCGAGCTCGAAGGGCGCCCGCGTCCGATTCTCCGGCGATTCGCGCAAGGTGATCGACGGGCCGTTCACGGAGGCCAAGGAGCTGGTCGCCGGCTTCTGGCTGTGGCAGGTGAAATCGATGGACGAGGCGATCGAGTGGGCGAAGCGTTGCCCGAATCCGACAGGGGCGGAGTCGGAGCTCGAGATCCGTCAGGTGTTCGAGGCGGACGACTTCGGCGAGGCGCTCACGCCCGAGCTGAGGGCGCAGGAGGAACGGATGCGCGCGCAGGCGGCGGCGAAACAGTGATCCACAGGAAAACAGTAAGCCACAGGAGATGAGGACATGCGATTCCTATCGATTTACAAGACGCCGGAGCGGAGCACGCCCCCGACCGCCGAGGAGATGGCGACGATGGGCAAGCTCATCGAAGAGGCGATGCGCGAGGGGTGGCTGCTCGCCACCGAAGGGTGTTTGCCGAGCGCACTGGGCGCGCGCGTCCGTCGCTCCAACGGCACCGTGACCGTGAGCGACGGTCCCTTCACGGATTCGAAGGAAGTGGTCGGCGGGTTCGCGCTCATGGAGGCGAGCTCGAAGGCGGAGGCCATCGAGCTGTGCCGCCGATTCCTCTCCGTCGCCGGCGACGGAGAGTGCGAGCTGCGTCAGCTGTACGAAGCGGGACGGGACGAGTCGTGCGTGTCGCCATCCGCGCCGGGTGCCGCAAAGGCGGACGCCGTCACGCGGTAGCAGGCTCCCGCATTGTCTCCCAGCCGAGCGCGCGCGCGAGATGGCAGGCCTGGGCGACGGCGCGCACCTCGACTGTCATGCCGTACTCCAGGAAAGGGCATTGCTCGGCGATCGCCGTCGCCTCGTGCAGACCGGAGACGGTGAGGAGGATGTAGCCGGCGATGAGCTCCTTCGCTTCGGCGAAGGGGCCATCGACGGTGCGGGTGCCGTTGGTGTTGGAGACGATGCGCGCCGACGAGTCGAGTGTGTTGCCGCCCTGCATCTTCCCCTGCGCCACGAGCGCATCGAGCCATCCGTTCCAGCGACGCATGGCCTGCAGCCGCTGCTCGTGCGACATGTCGTCGTAACGCTCGAGCGCGGTCTCGCGGAAGATCAGGAGGTAGTTCGACGCGGTAGTGCTCATACGGCCTCACGGAGTTCGAGGTGGGAAGGGCTGCATCATGCGCACCCGATCGCGGCGGCGCAACCATCATGGAGATTCCAATGCCACTCACGACAGACTACGCGAACACCATCGACAGCTTCACGAGCCCGAGCGCGACGAGCCCGAGTGCGTCCACCGTGCGCACCTCCAAGGTGCAGCGGCGGACCGGCGGCATCCTGAGCGCGCTCGCCATCCTGTTCCTGCTCTTCGACGGCGTCTCGAAGGTGATGCAGGCGACCCCTTCGGTCCAGGGGACCGCGCAACTCGGATTTCCCACGAGCGCGGTGTTCGGGATCGGGCTCACACTGCTCATCTGCACCGTGCTGTACGCCATCCCTCGCTCGGCGGTACTGGGCGCGGTTCTCCTGACTGGTTACCTGGGCGGCGCGGTCGCGGCGCAGGTGCGCGTCGGTGAGCCATGGTTGTTGTTCACGCTCTTTCCGGTGTACGTCGCGGTGTTCGTGTGGGGCGGGCTGTTCCTCCGCGAGCCGCGCGTGCGCGCGCTGCTGCCGCTGCGTCGGTGAGCACGCGGATGCGCGGCGCGGTGGGCGGCCGGCTTTCGCCGGCGCGCGCGGGTGATTTTATTGGGGGCCATGTCCGCCTCCGCAACCCACCGCGCCATCGACGCGGTCTGGCGCATCGAGTCCGCGACGATCATCGCGGTGCTCGCGCGCATGGTGCGCGACATCGGGCTCGCCGAGGATCTGGCGCAGGATGCGCTCGTCGCTGCACTCGAGCAGTGGCCCGAGTCGGGCGTGCCGCGCAATCCGGGTGCGTGGCTCATGGCCGCCGCGAAGCGCCGCGCGATCGACCATCTGAGGCGGCATCAGATGCTCCAGCGCAAGCATGAGACGTTGGGTCACGAGCTCGAGGCGGGGCAGGAGAGCCCCGAGCCGGCGTTGGCCGAGGCGATCGACGATGACATCGGCGACGACCTGCTGCGGCTCATCTTCACCGCGTGTCACCCGGTGCTCTCACGCGAGGCGCGCGTCGCACTGACGCTCCGCCTGCTCGGCGGACTGACTACCGACGAGATCGCGCGCGCGTTCCTCGTGCCCGAGGCGACGGTCGCGCAGCGGATCGTGCGGGCCAAGCGCACGCTGCGCGACGCCGAAGTCCCCTTCGAGGTCCCGCGCGGCGCCGACCGCGCCGAGCGGTTGTCGTCGGTGCTCGAGGTGATCTACCTCATCTTCAACGAAGGATACACCGCGACGGCTGGCGACGATTGGGTGCGCCCCGCGCTGTGTGAGGATGCGCTCCGGCTCGGCCGGATCCTCGCCGAGCTCGCGCCGCAGGAGTCCGAGGTGCACGGCCTCGTCGCGCTCATGGAGATTCAGGCGTCGCGTCTTCGCGCGCGCGTCGGTCCCACGGGCGAGCCGATCCTACTGATGGATCAGGACCGCGGGCGCTGGGACCATCTGCTCATCGGTCGCGGCCTCGCGGCGCTCGAGCGGGCGCAAGCCGTGGGCGGTGCGCCGGGGCCGTACGTCGTGCAGGCCGCGATCGCCGCCTGCCACGCACGCGCGCACACAGCAGAAGAGACCGATTGGGAACGCATCGCGGCACTGTATGATCTGCTCGTGCAGCTCGCGCCCTCACCGGTCGTCCAGCTGAATCGCGCGGTCGCGCTCGCAATGGCGCATGGTCCCGCCGCCGGTCTCGAGCTCGTGGACACGTTGACCTCGGAGCCCACGCTCGCGCGCTACCACCTGCTCCCCGCCGTGCGCGCCGACTTCCTCACGAAGCTCGGCCGCTATGACGAAGCGCGCACCGAGCTCGAGCGTGCCGCATCGCTCACACAGAACGTTCGCGAGCGCGAGCTCCTCCTCGATCGTGCCGCGGATTGTGCACGAAAGGGCACTGCACAACCCGATTGATATCCGGCCGCCGCAGAGGACCGCGGATGAACGACGAGAACGTGGACCGCGGATGGGCGCGGAAGATCGCGGGGGCCGCGGATCAACGGCCACTACAACGGCAACTGCGGAACGCGGATGACGCGGATGAAACGCGGATCACCGCGGATCGATCGCGACCACGGAGCGGCTCGGGACGCGAAGGCCGAAACGATTTTTTTAGGGGGATAGGGCGAGGGCTGGAGTGACCAGGGCGAGCCTCGTGTGAGTGCTGGCCTCGTTCCGCCTCGGTGCTGGCTTCGGCGCGCGAGGCTCGCCCCGCGCCCCCCCCAAGAATCAGTCAGCCCTGGTGCGCCGGTACTCTCGCCCCGTCCCGATCGATCCGCGTTTCATCCGCGTTGATCCGCGGCTGCTATTGCCGTTGTAGTGGCAGGTGCCGTTGCTGTTGTAGTATCCGCAGCCACCCGCGGTTCCTACTTTGCGGATCCGCGGCTCTTCGCGAGCTCTGCATCGATCACGCGTCGGAACGTCGCGATGGACTCCGCGCCGACGATGCGCTGCGTGCCGATGAGAAAGGTCGGCGTCGCGTTCACGCCGTGCTCTTCGGCGCGCGACCTGTCGGCTTGTACGAGCGGCATCATGATCTTCTTCGACACGCAGCTGTTGAAGCTCGTCATGTCCGCGCCGACGCTCGTGGCCAGCGAATCGAACACCGGTGTCGGATCCTTGAGCTCGCCCCAGCTGTCCTGCGAGTTGAAGAGCGCGTCGTGCATGGGCCAGAACTTGCCCTGCGCGGCGGCGCACATGGCGGCGAGCGCCGCGGGCCACGCGTTCTGGTGCCCCGGCACGGGGAAGTTGATGTAGGCGAGGCGCGCCTTCCCCGTCTCGACGTAGTCCTTCTTGATCGTCGGGTACGTCTGCGCATGGAACATCCGGCAGAAGGGGCACTGGAAATCGCTCACCTCGATGATCCAGAGCGGTGCGCTGGGGCTGCCCTGGATGCGTGCGCTGTCCGCGCGTGCCATGAGCGAATCCGCGGCCGATGCATGGGCGGCCGTATCGGTCAGCACGTCGCCGGCCACCTGCGCGGCCGATTCGTGCGTCCCGTTCTGTGAATGGCCGCACGCAACAGCGAGGAGCGCCGCGCCGATGGTGGCCGTGGCGGACGTGAAGAGCTTCGTGAAGCGCATGGATCCTCAGAAGTCGGAGGGGATGCGGCGCAAGGCGTTCTCGCGCCGGTCCACAATGTACGTGCTGCCGCCGCGCGAGACGAGGGCTGTGGCGAAGCCGAGGGAGCGGGCCAGACCGATGGTTCGCGGCTCGGGGCGGCTCACGTCGACCACGTACACCCCTTCCGGGCCCGCGGCAACGAAGAGGCGCGTGCCATCGAGCGACACGTCGTACGCGAAGCGCGCCGTACTCCAGTGCGCGGTCTGCCGCGGTGCCTCGGGCACACTGATATCGTAGAGCAGCACGCCGTTCTCGCCGACCGCGACGGCGGCGCGGTTGCCGAGGATCGCGAGGCGCTGCGCGCCGCCGGTGACGGGAACGCTCCCGATCCGCTCGAGTGAATCATCACCGACGCGAAACGCGATCAGCGCGCCGTCGGTGATCGTCCAGAGGAGATGCCGCGTCGTGTCGAGCGCCGCATCGCGCACGGGCGCACCGACGGCGATGCCGGGCCACGGATGCGCGCTGTCCGCGGCAAGCGGCGCGATCTCGAGGCGGTCGTCCACGCTGAAGTAGACGCGATCCGCGGATGCGACGGTGGCGCGCACGTCCCCCGCCCGCACGAGCCGTCCCGGGCCCTGATGCGGCGGGAAGAGATAGAGCCCCGCCTGCGAGCCGAGCACGAGCGATCCGTTGACCGGCGCGAGCGCCAGCGCATCGATGCCGTGTAGTCCGCGCGCGCGGTGTCCGATGGACGTGAGCGCGGTGCTCTGGAACATCTCCACTCCATCGCTTCCGCCAACCGCAACGACGCTGTCGTTCGCGGCGAGCACGGCGGGGCGCCCGTTCAGATCGGCGTCCACGCTCTTCGGTGAGAGCGGCGTCGCACCGCGATAATACATCGCGAAGTTCTTGTCGTACTGACGCCCGATGAAGTAGCCCGCCAATCCGCCGGCCGCGGCCCACACGTAGACCGGGCAGTGGATGGGGCCGCACCGGCTCGCGCCCCGCTGCCCGGCCGCGTACGTGAAGCCGAATCCCACGAGGCCGCCGACGACGGTGCCGAGGATCGCGAGCGCGCGACTGCGCGGTGTCCGCGACGACTTCACGGCGCTGCTCGTGGACGACGACTGTGCGTGCGCGCGCCGTACCACTGTCGGCGCGAGGAGCGCGACGAGCAGCAGCGCGGCCCCCACGCGTCGGGGGAGATGTGCTCGGACGAGGTCGATGCGCATGACCGGATGAGCGCCGACTGATGACAGGCGGGGAAAAGTAACCCGCCGCCGGATGCGGGAGTTCCCGACCCCCTGCTCGTGGGCCGTGTCTGACGCTGAACGCCATGCGAGGTACGGAACTTGACGCATCGCTCCGGGCACCACGCCCAGGACACTGTCGAATTGCGGCCGACTGATCGAGGCCGGACGGTGTGGTGCATGCGGACGACGGGTCACGCGGATGTCGTCCGCTGCCGGCGTGGCATCGAGGGGCACTTGTGCGGGGATGCGTGTGGGCCCAACCGCGACCATGCCGAACGTCGAATCGGTCTCGACACTCTCCAGCCTTTTCCGCCGCGCAGCGATACCTCGTTGCACGGCTCATCCATTCGCGTACACACAACCCGGAGGTGCACAGCGGCAATGCTTCGTTTGCCAACCCGCCGAGCCGCGCGGCGACTCGGCGTCGACGATGGTGTGTCGTCGATCGCGCTGCGGCGCGGTCGCGCACACCAGGTGGTACCAGGACAAGTCGTATCGAGGCAAGAAGGAGGATGCATGGCACGTCAGTGTCGAACACTCTTCGCCATCGCGAGTGCCCTCGCGCTGCTGCCCGCGTTGGCGGCGGCGCAAGGCACCACGATTCGTGGGCGTGTCACCAGCGCGGCAGGTGCTCCGCTGGGGAACGCCAACGTGTTCCTGGTGGGAATGAACGTCGGAGCACTCACGCAGGGCGACGGAACGTACTCGTTCACCGTGCCCGCGGCGCGCGTGAATGGTCAGCGGGCCACGCTCACAGCGCGTCTCATCGGATTCAGAGAGGATACCGCAAGCGTCACGCTCAACCCCGGCACCATCACGCACGACTTCACGCTCACCGCGAATCCGCTGCGACTGGGCGAGGTGGTCGTGACGGGTGAGGGAACGGCGACCACACGCGAGCGACTCGGCAACGTCATCAACACGGTGGACTCGACGGCGATCCGCCGGTCGGATGAGACGAACGTCGTGCAGGCGTTGGCGGCCAAGGCGCCGAACGTCGAGATCAACCAGCAGTCCGGCGAGCCGGGCGCGTCGTCGTACATCCGCATCCGCGGACTCAAGACGATCACCGGCGAAGGGCAGCCGCTGTTCGTGGTGGACGGCACGCCGATCGACAACTCGACGATCGTCACGTCCACGAGTCTGGGGGGCACCGCCGCGCCGAACCGCGCGTCGGACATCGACCCCAACGATATCCAGTCGGTGGAGATCCTGAAGGGCGCGGCGGCCGCCGCCATCTACGGTGCACGTGCCGCGGAGGGCGTGGTGCTGATCACGACGAAGCACGGCCGCCCGGGACAGACGCGCTTCTCGCTGCGCTCGTCGCTCCGTTTCGACGATGTGAACAAGGGCATTCCGCTGCAGACGACGTTCGGGCACGGGACGGGCGGCGTGACGCCCGCCTGCGACGCATCGAACACGGACACGGCGGCGGTGCTCGATTGCAGGTCCACGGGGAGCAGCTTCGGCGCGCCGCTCCCGCCGGGCACGCCGGTCTTCGACCACTTCGACGAGCTGTTCCACACCGGCAACACGTGGGACAACACGCTCTCGCTCTCCGGCGGCGGCGACCGCACGCAGTACTACTTCTCGGCCGGGCGCTCCAGTCAGCGCGGCGTCATCGTCGGGCCCAACGATTTCTACGATCGGACCACGGTCCGACTCAACGCCACGCAGGCGCTGCTCGACAACCTGCGCGTGGGTGCCAACATCTCGTACGTCGATGACCGCGGCTCGTACATCCAGAAGGGATCGAACACGGACGGATTGCTGCTCGGCGGGCTGCGGACGCCGCCGGAGTTCAACAATCAGCTCTTCCTCGATCCGACCAGCCACCTGCAGCGGTCGTACCGGTTCCCGTTCCCGTCGTTGAGCTCGGCGACGGAGTCCCGGCTATACGACAACCCGTTCTTCATCATCAACCAGCAGCAGAACACGCAGAAGGTCGGCCGGGCCTACGGGAACGTGAACGTGGACTTCGATCCGTTCAGCTGGCTGACGATCAAGGAAACGCTGGGCGGCGACTACGCGTCGGATCAGCGCATCGAGGCGCTGCCGCTGACGAGCGCGGCCGAGCCGGATGGGCAGGTAATCCGGGCGAACTTCATCACGTACCAGATCGACCAGAACCTCGTCGCGACGGCGTCGCACACGTTCAGCCCCGGCTTCGACGGGAGCCTGACGGTCGGGCAGAACCTGAACAGCCGCTCGTACCAGCAGAACTACATTACGGGAATCACGCTGGTCGCACCGCAGCCGCTCAACATCCTGAACACCATCAACTGGACGCCGAACGATGCGCAGTCGCTCGTGCACGGCGAATCGTACTTCGGGCAGGCGACGGCGAGCCTGTTCAACCAGTTGTACCTGACGGCGGCCGCGCGCAACGACGGCTACTCCACGTTCGGCACGAGCTCGCGGCGGCACTGGTTCCCCAAGGCGAGCGTGGCGTGGACGTTCACGAACCTGTTGGGCGGCGGCGGGCAGAACCGCACGGGGTGGCTGACGTTCGGGAAGCTGCGTGCCTCGTACGGTGAAGCCGGCGCCGAGCCGGGCGTGTACAGCACGGATCAAGTTTATCTGGTCGGCGCGAACCTCTTCGACGCCGGATGGGGTCCGCTTCTGCTCGAGAATCAGGCCGGCAACGGCGGTCTCGTGCAGGGGACGCAGAAGGCGCAGCCCGACCTCGGTCCCGAGCGCACGAAGGAGATCGAGGCCGGTGTCGACCTCGGCCTGTTCAACAACATCGCCGACGCCGGGATCACGCTGTACAACGACCGGTCGGAGGGCGTGATCTTCCAGGCGCCGCTCCCCAACTCGACGGGGTTCATCTCGCAGGCGCAGAATGCCGCAACGATCCGCAACCGCGGCATCGAGGTGACGTTCAACGTGCGGCCCATCCAGCACACGAACCTCGGTTGGGACATCGGGCTGCAGTTCGCGAAGAACGACAACCGGGTGTTGAGCCTGTCCGGCCAGCAGTTCGTCGATCTCGGTTCGACCGGCATCGGGCAGAACTTCACGTCGAACGGCAGCTTCACCGGCGCCGTCGCGACGGCGTGGCTCGGCGAGCAGGTGGGCGTGCTGCGCGGCAACGACTTCGCGCGGTGCGGTCGCGGGCTCGGCGTGCTGCAAGACAACACCGGACAGGACATCGACGTCGGCACGCTGTGTCAGGGGAAGCCGAGCGGCGCCCTAGTGGTCGATGCGACGGGCTTCCCGTTCCTCGATCCCACCGATCGCGTGATCATGAACGGCAACCCCGACTGGACGGGGAGCGTTCGCAGCTCCGTGCGATTCCAGAAGATCACGGTGAGTGGGCTGCTCGACATCAAGAAGGGCGGCCAGATCTGGAACGGTACCCGCGGCGCGCTCATCAACTTCGGTACGCACAAGGACACCGAGATCCGCGGGCAGATCCGCACCTTCGGGAAGGACTTCATGCCCGGCGCGGTGGTCGGTCCGGGTGCCGGAACGCCGGTGGTCATCGACGAGAACTGGTACGAGGGACTGGGCAGTGGATTCGGACCGGTGAGCGCGCAGTTCATCGAGCCCGGCGGCTACGTGAAGCTGCGGGAGATCGCCGTCGCGTACACGTTCGATCAGCCCTTTGTGCAGCACACGCTCGGCTTGAGCAGCATCGACTTGCGGCTTTCGGGGCGTAACCTGGTCACGTGGACCAGGTACACGGGGATCGATCCGGAGACCAACCTGTCCGGCGCACTCGCGGCCATTCAAGGGATCGACTACTTCAACAACCCGCAGACGCGGTCCTTCGTGATCACGGTCGGGCTCAACCGCTAATGCCGAGGACGAGACAGATGAGCAGAACCTGGAGACTCGCGCTCAGCGCGCTCCTGCCGGCTCTCGTGGCCGTCGGTTGCAGCGATTGGCTGACCGGGAACAAGTTGACGAACGACCCGAACAACCCGACGGTCGCGGCGCGTAGCAACCTGCTCGTGGGCATCGAGACGGGGCAGACCGTGCTGCAGACTGGCGACCTGGCACGGCTGTTCAGCATGTGGATGCAGCAGATGGCGGGGACCGACCGCCAGTACGTATCGCTCGGTGTCTATACGTACGATGAAGATGCGTTCTCCCCGGACTGGACCGCCATCTACGCCGGTGGCGGGCTGATCGACATCCGGGCGCTAGAGCAGTCCGCATTGGCCACAGGCGACACCATCTACGCCGGCGTGGCTTATGTGCTCGAAGGGTTCACCATGGGCACGGCCACAGGCATCTGGGGCGACATCCCGTACTCACAGGCGGTGAGCGACTCGCTCAAGCCCAAGCTCGACTCGCAGCAGACCGTATATGCGACGGTGCAGGCGAAGCTGGATACCGCCATCGCCTTCCTCGCGTGCACATCGAAGACGTGCGTGGGGCCGGGCAGTGAGGATGTGTGGTACGGCGGGGGTGCGCAGCAGTGGACCGCTCTCGCGCACACGTTGAAGGCGCGGTACTACCTGGACGTTTCACAACGGATTCCGTCGGCCTACGACAGCGCCTTCGCGGAAACGACGCTCGGAATCGCGGACACGTCGGGGAACCTCAACTCGTACCAGAGCGACATTCCTCAGGAGCAGAACATCTGGTACCAGTTCATCGTGAAGCAACGGCAGGGGTACATCAGTGCCGGGAAGTTCCTGGTGGACCTGATGACGGCGTCCAAGGATCCGCGCCTCGCCCAGTACTTCCAGCCGATTACGGTCAGCAATGCCGACACGATCGTCGGCGCGCCGCCAAACACGGCCGGGAACTTCTCGTCGCTCAACCCCGCGACGCGAGGCGCGCCAGGGTTCCGGCAACCGATGGTCACGTTCGCCGAGAACCAGCTGATCCGGGCGGAGGCGGCGCTCAGGAAGAGCGCGCCGGATCAGGCCGCCGCCGATGCGGCGTACAACGCCGAGCGTACATCGTACGGGTTGCCGACGGCCACCGGGGTGACGCTGCCCACGATCATCAACGAGAAGTACGTGGCGCTCTTCCAGAACGGCATCGTGGTATGGAACGACTACAAGCGCACGTGTCTGCCGGCCATCACCCCGTTCCAGCGGCCGATCCCGGAGCGGCTGCTCTACCCGTTGTCGGCCGAGCGGAACGCCAATCCGAACGTGCCGCCGCCGGCACAGCAGCCTGCGCTCAACTGGGCCAATCCGACCGCGTGCACGTGAACTGAACTGCGTGCGTGGTGTGATGGGCCGCCCATCGCACCGCGCAGGCACAGGGCGACTGAACGCGGCCCGGAGCACCGTGTATCACGAGGGTGCTTCGGGCTTCGCGTGTACGGCGCCCTGGCGCCATTCCTGCACGCGGACACGATGTCGCGTTGTCGCGTCACACTCGAGGATGACCATGCGTGCTCTCGCACTGTTGCTCGCGAGCTCCCTGCTCGCTGGTTGCTACATCAACGTGCCCATCGGCACGGCGGTGCCGGATGATGGAACGACGCTCACGGTGCGTCTCACCGATACCGGCGCCGACACCCTCGCTCGACTCATCGGACCCGCCGTGAGCACCGTGCAGGGCCGCGTGTTGAGCGCGGGCCAGGATTCCATGGTGCTCGCCGTGCAGTCGGTACAGCTCCGGTCGGGGGTGCAGCAGCAGTGGAACGGTGAGCGTGTCGTGCTTCCGCGCCCCACGATTGCCGTCGTCAGCGAGCGCCGGCTCTCACGCTGGCGCACCGCGCTGCTCACCGGCCTCGGGATGGCCGGCAGCGTCGCGCTCGTCACGAGCCTGAGTGGCGGGACGAACGAGGGGCGCCCGGGGGGAGGAGGGGCGGGGGGGAGGCAGTGAGAGGCGGCTGTGAGCTGTGAGCTCAGTACACCGCCACGCTCGATCGCGATAGATCGATCTGCAACGTCCAATCGACGTGCATGCCGGGCTTGACGGTGATCCGCCCGGTGGTGGCGCTCGCCGGACTGCCGATGGCGTCGGCGATGAGCTCGATGTCGCCCAGCCCGCTGATCATCGCGGGGCGCAGCGTGAAGCTCGCCGTCGAGGTCGCGGTCACCGTACCCAGGCGCTGGCGTTGCCCCTCATGCTCGACGTAAATGTCGACGTCGAGCCAGTGCTTGTTCTCCACGCGTACGGTCGATTGCGGGGCTTCGATGGACGAGATCCCGCGCTGCTTCGAAGGCGCGGCGTGATGACACGCCATGGCGGAGATGATGGTACACGCAGCGAGCAGCCACACCGTGCGCATGGATCCTCCTCGGGCCTCGACGGCACGCGGTGACGCGCGGCCGGACGACGTGCGGATGCGCGGTTCATCCGCGGCGCGTGCGTCATCTCCAGTATAGCTGAAGCACTCGATACAGGATACCGAATCGCGGGTGCGGGCGACCTGCCCGCACGGTTCGACAACGCCGCCTGCACTCGCGAATCTCGCCATCTCCCCAGCCCCGGCCGCGTAACCTCCTGCCCGCGCACGCGTCCAATCAGTAACCGGCTCGGGGACGGGCGCCTTCGGCAGGGCGGATGGTGATGCCTCGCGCCTGTCCCCGGAGTTCCATCGTCTTCTCGGAGAACGCATGCGTATGATGCGGTTGGGTGCCGCGCTGCTCGGCGGCGCACTCGGAGCCGCGACGCTCACGAGCGCGCTGGCCGCGCAGGAGATGTACCCCGCCACGCTCCACTACGGGAGCGGGCTCGTCACCATCCCCGTCGCCTGGGTGTCGCCACGCTCGGGCGATCTCTGGATCACGAGCTCGGCGACGACCCTGCCATCGAATCCAGGCAGGTGGCAGCTGCAGAACGCGGTGAACTGGAACACGAACGGTGCCATCGAGACCGACTGGTTCGGGCATCTCGCGCTCGGCGTCTCGCTCTACAGTCAGAATCCGGAGTGGGGCGCGTTCGGCCGACTGTTGATCGCTGATGAGCGCGAGCTGAGCCAGCATCACGGGCTCGCATGGATGCCGAGCATCGCCGTCGGTGTGCGGAACGTGGGACCGTTCGAGCACGAGGATCGGTTGCTCGTCGGATACGATTTCCGTCGCAACGCGGCGGGGGCGTACGTGGACTCCGCGTCGGCGTTCGCGGGGCGATTCCAGAGTACGCCCACAATGTATGCCGTCGCCACCAAGTCGGTGCAGCTCGGGAGCGCGAACGTGAGCGCGACCGCGGGCTACGGCAACGGACTCTTCAGCGACGATGGCGGCCTCGGCACCGCGTACAACGACAAGGGGCAGCTCGTGAAGGGGCTCTTCTTCGGCGGGCGCATCGCCGTGCAGCCGCTGCCGGATGCCACGTTCACGCTGGTGGGCGAGAACAACGGATGGGACTGGAACGCGGGCATGGTGGCGAACTGGCGCGGTGTGTTCATGGGCGTATACGGCACGGAGCTCGAGGAGGGGCGGGGCAACATCTCCAAGGGTCCGCTCTATCAGATCTACAACTACACGAAGCTCGAGGTCTCCGCTGGCCTCTCCACCAACTTCTTCGATGTCGCCCGGGGGGCGATTCTCCGCTCGCGCGTCTCGCAGCTCGAGCACGAGCAGGATGTGCTGCGCAGCGAGGTGACGCAGCGCGAACAGCGCATCGCATCGCTCCAGGGGACGTTGCAGCGCGCGGAGAACGGCCGCGTCGAGCTCGCCGATGTCACGCGGCGCCGGCGCGATCTCGAGGCGCAGATCAAGGCCGAGCAGGACGCCATCAAGCGCGCCGAAGACCGCCTGCGGACGATCCAGCACGGGCGGGAGCAGAAGGCAACGCGGGCGGGCATTCCGAATCCGCCATCGCATTGATCTCCGAGGGCACACGGTCATGTTCAATCTTCGTGGATACGTTCCTCCCACCGCGCTCGCGCTGATGCTCGGGCTCGCGGCGCAGGGTGCCGCGGCGCAGCAGAGCTACCCGCAGACGTTGTACTGGGGCTCGGGGCTCGTGGACATTCCAGTCGCGTGGGTCTCTCCCGCGACGGGCGACTTCTCGGTCGGGTACACAGGGCAGACGATGCAGGTCGACGGCAGCACCCCGGGCACGCGCACGCTGCGCGTGAATGCGCAGGGTGCCGGGTCGATCTCGCTGCTCGGGCGCGCGGAAGTCGGCGTCGCGCTCTTCTCGTCGAATCCTGAGTGGGGCTTCTTCGGCCGCGCGCTGTTGATCGACGCGCGCGACTTCGGCGGGTTCCCCGAACTCCAGAAGTGGATGCCGAACGTCGCGGTGGGCGTGCGCAACGTCGGGCCCTTCTCGCGCATCGATCGCTTCGGCGTCGGCTACGATCTCGATCCGACCAACCCCGGCACGCCGCACGTGCTCGAGCCATCGCACGCGAAGTTCAACACCGGGAATACGGTGTACGTCGTCGCGACCAAGGGGTTCGCCTTTGCGCCATCGCCCACCACGGGGGTGCCGCTGGGGAGCGTGAGCGCGTCGGTGGGCTTCGGCAACGGGCTCTTCACGGATGACGGCGGGCTCGGTCGCTTCTATGCGTCGCACTCCACGGGCGGCGTGTTCGGTGGTGTGGAGGCGAGCCTGAATGCGGGCTCGAGTACGAGCATCTCCGTCATGTTGGAGAACGATGCGTGGGACTACAACGCGGGGCTCGTGGTGGACTACCACGGCGTGCGCGCCGGCGCATACCTGACGCAGATCGGCAGCTCCTCGCCGATCCCCGGTGTGACGGACGATCTCTACAACTCGAGCAAGTTCGCCTTCACGTTCGGGTGGCGTGGCAACGTGCTCGGGCTCGCGCACGACAACGTGCTGAAGAACCGCGTGGCCGAGCTCGAGCGGCAACGCACCCTGCTGCTCTCGCTCATCTCGATGCGCGAGGAGCGCGTGGTTGAGCTCGACCTCCAGCTCAAGCGCTACGAGGCGCAGGGGCTGCTCGATCTGGAGGACCGTCGCGCGCAGGCGGAGCAGGAGCTCCGCGAGCAGCACGACACGCTGCAGCGCCTTCGCGACCGGCTGCGCCAGCTGCAGCAGGAGGAGGCGATCATCGCCATCGCACCGGCGCCGGCGGGGAAGTCTCCGCGCTGAGGGAGGCGCGAAGGGGTACATCATTGCGGGATCGGCGTTAACATTCGGGATTCGGGGCTCGGGACTCGGGACTCGGGTACTGCCGACCGTCATTCCGAGCGCGACCGAGGGATATCCAACGCGTGTCATCCCGAGCGTCGCGAGGGATCTCGCCTAGCCTTGTCATCCCGAGCGTCGCGAGGGATCCCGCAGGCGGTCCGAGATTCCTCGCAGTCGCTCGGAATGACAGCTGCGCTCGGAACGACAGCGAGTCCCGAGCCCCGAATCCCGAGCCCCGAGTTCCGAGTCCCGAGCCCTTCGACCCGTGCTCCATTCTCTTCTCCACCTCCTGACCGCAGTCTCCATCGCGCTGCAGGGATTCCAGCTGCCGGCGCCGGTGGGGTACGTGAACGACTTCGCGCACGTCATCCCCGCGGCGAGCCAGCAGGAGATGCAGCGGATCATCGATGACGTGCGCGCGAAGTCGGGCGGCGAGATCGTCGTCGTCACGCTTCCGGACATCGGACAGCAGGCGCCGAGCGACATCACGCTGCAGATCGGGCGGCAGTGGAAGATCGGGAAGTTCGGCAAGCCGGGTGACGTCACGCGCAACACGGGCGTGGTGATTCTGCTCGTCCCCAAGGAGACGAACTCCAGCGGACGTGGGCAGTGCTTCATCGGCGTGGGGTACGGCGCCGAAGGGTTCATCACCGACGCGACCTCGGGCGACATCTGCCGCGCGGCCACGCCGCTCTTCCGGCAACGCGAGTACGGGCCCGGGCTCGAGCAGATCACGTACGACGTGGCACAACGCTACGCGCAGGAATTCCACTTCACGCTCGACACGTCGTTCGCGGCACAGGTCCCGCAGGGGCAACCCTCAGGTGCGCCGACCGGGGGGATTCCGCTGCCACTCCTCGTTCTCCTGTTCATCGTCATCCTGTTCGTGCTGAGCTCGATCGGGCGCGGGCGCCGGCGTGGGTGCGGCGGCTGCATCCCGATCTTCATTCCGTTCGGCGGCGGCGGATGGGGAGGCGGTTCTCGCGGCGGCTGGGGCGGGGGTGGCGGATGGGGCGGTGGTGGTGGCGGCTTCGGCGGCTTCGGTGGTGGTGGTGGGTTCGGTGGTGGCGGCGGCGGCTCGAGTTGGTGAACTCTCATCCCTGAACGCAGCTCCGAGGCGATGCCATGGCACGCATGACGCTCGACGATCTGGTTGCGCAGCTCACGAAGGCCTTCGGTTCCGGGCTTCGCTCCGTCGTCCTCTACGGATCCGCGGCCGCGGGGGAGCACATCCCCAACCGATCCGACTACAACGTACTCGTGATCGCCGACGGGCTCGATCTCGAGACGCTGCGCAGGGGCGCGGCGGTATCGCGCGCATGGGCCGAGGTGGGGAACGCGGCGCCGCTCATCCTCACGACCCATGAGTGGCACTCGTCGGCCGATGTCTTCGCGATGGAGTACGCCGACATTCTCGAGCGGCACCGGGTGCTGTACGGCGCGGCGCCGTTCGACGGCATCGCCGTCGACAAGCACGATCTGCGGATGGAGCTCGAGCATCAGGCGAAGGGGAAGGTGCTGCAGCTCCGCCGCGCGATCCTCGCATCGCACGGCGAGGCGAAGCGGCACATCGAGCTCCTCTCGTCGAGCCTGAGCACGTTCATGGTCATCTTCCGCGCGCTGCTGCGGCTGTACGACGAGATCCCCCCAGCGGACAACGAAGCGCTCATCACGCAGGTGGCTGCGCGAACGGGGATCGGGCTGGAGGCTTTCGTTCGGGTGGTGCACCACGTGCGCGGCGCGACGACGCTGTCGGAGCGCGACGTGAACGAGGTGCTCTCGGGCTACCTCGCCGGCGCCGAGCAGATCGCGTCATTCGTCGACCGAATGGACGCGGAGTGAGAGGGAAACCGGCGAGCGGAGAGCGCGTAGAGGGAGAACGGCGGAGGGTAGAACGGCAGGGGGTAGGGGGTAGCTGACATCGGGACGCTTCTACCCAGCGCGCAGAGCTCTCATCGTGTGCACGCTACACCCTAGACCCTATTCCCTACACCCTCGCAGTTAGATTTTCGACCACGACCTGGAGGCATAGACCCATGACACGACGCTGGCTCGCACTGGTGGTGGCGGTGCCCCTCTTCGCTGCAGGGTGCGGATACAACACCATCCAGACGCTCGACGAACAGGCCAACGCCGCGCGGAGCACGATTGAAGTGCAGCTGCAGCGTCGCGCCGACCTCATCCCGAATCTCGTGCAGACGGTGAAGGGGTACGCACAGCACGAAGACACCGTCTTCACGCGCGTGGCCGAGGCGCGCGCGAAGCTCGCCGGCTCGATCCAGTCGCACGATCCCACGGCGATGGCGAACGCCAACGCGCAACTCACGGGCTCGCTGAGCCGACTGCTCGCCATCTCGGAGAACTACCCGCAGCTCAAGGCGAACGAGAATTTCCTGCGGCTGCAGGACGAGCTGGCCGGGACGGAGAACCGCATCGCGGTGGCTCGCATCGATTACAACCAGGCGGCGCAGGCGTACAACACCTACATTCGCCGCTTCCCGCAGACGCTCACGGGGAAGGTCATCGGCGCGAAGCCGAAGCCGTACTTCCAGGTGACGACGCCCGGCGCGGAACAGGCTCCGACGGTGGATTTCTCGAAGCCGTAGCGCGGGATGCGGGATGCGGGATGCGGGATGCGCTATGCGGGATGCGGTGTTGTCCCGAGCGGCGGTGGATGTCATCCCGAGCGTGAGCGAGGGATCTCCTCAGTAGCCCGAGATTCCTCGCTTGCGCTCGGAATGACACCGCGTTTCGTCCCGCATCCCGCCTCCCGCCTCCCGCATCCCGCCTCCCGCCTCCCGCCTACGGTCCCGCCTTCGTCCGGATCACGATCACCCCCGCGCCCGCGTTCGTCCCGTAGTACGTCGTCCCCTCGATGCCGCTCAGAATGCGGATGCTCTGGATGGATTCCGCCGGGATCTGACGCAGCACGCGGATATCGAGGAGCTGCGCGCCATCCACGTAGATGAGCGGTGTGTCGCTGTCGGCGAAGATGATGCTGCCGCGGCCGCGATGCGACGCCACACGCACCGGCTCGCCGCTCGCGGTCTCATCGAGGGTGAAGCGCCCGTTGTGCTGCAAGACCTCCCACGCGTTGCGCGCATCGGAGTTGGCGATGGCGGTCGCGGTGATCACGTCACCCGCGAGGGGATCGTGGAGTGACGGTGGCTGCCCGCCGGTGTGGCACGCGGCAAGGGCGACGACCAGGGCGGAGAGGACGACGGGTGCGCGGCGCGAACGCGTGGACATGATGCCCCCCGAAGGTCGAGCTGTGCCGCCAAGTATGGGAGCAGATGGTGCGGCGCGCAACACGTCGGGTGCGACCTACCTTCCGGCCCAACCTCAATCCGGAATCGCGCCCTCGGGCAGCACGTAGGTCAGCGGGTCCACGACCTTGCCGTTCACATGAATCTCGTAGTGCAGGTGCGGGCCCGTGGAGAGCCCCGTGTTTCCCACCGCCGCGATTTCCTGGCCGCGTTTCACGTGTTGGCCGCGACGCACGAAGATGCGCGAGCAGTGCGCGTATTTCGTGACGATCCCGTTGCCGTGGTCGATCTCCAGGATATTGCCGTAGCCATGCTCGCGCCCAACGAGAATGACGGTCCCCGCCGCCGGTGCGACGATCGGCGCGCCCATGGGGGCGCTCACGTCGATTCCGTCGTGCGGCCGGCGGATGTGCAGGATCGGATGGAAGCGGCTCTTGCTGAACGCGCTCGACAACCATCCGGCCGTCGGCATGATCGACGGCGTGTGTGCCATGCGGTCCACGTGCAGCGCGAGCGTGTCCGACACCTCGGCGAAGCTCGCCGCGAGCGTGTTCGCGCGGCGGATCATCTGCTCGACTTCCGTCCCCGCGCTCGGTCCGATGCGGTCAACGGCCGGCTGCGACTCGACCATCCCATCCGCTCCATCGGCGACGAGGGTGTTGCTGTCATCGGCGAAGGGATCGGAGTTCACCGGCGGGAGTCCAGCGAGCAACCGAATCTGCTCGTCGCGCCGGCTGATGACTTCGAGCGTGTCCGTCACACTGTCCAGCCGGGCCTGCAGCGCCTCGATGTTCGCGCGTCGCGCCCGATCGCGCCAGAAGTCCATGCGCAGGCCGGGGACGACGAGCTGCGCGATGACGGCCGCGGTGCACAGCACGCCGACCGAGCCGAATCCCCCGGCAACGGCGGTGATGGCGCGCAGCCCCCGCTGCGAAATCGAGTAACTGCGCGGGGATTCGCTGCCATGGGGCACGACGAGAAGTGTCCAGCGGCGCTGCTCCGGCATCCGGTCTCCTGGGAATCGGGTGGTCCACAGGGTGGACGGATGGAGCGGGCCGTGGGTAACGGGGGAGGGGAACAAATGTAGGCTATGGGCTGGGATCAAAGGGGTCAGAGGCGATTGATCGCACGCGATCAATCGCCTCTGACCCCTTTGATACACAACACAGAGCTCAGAACCCAGAGCTCACAACTTCTTCTTTCGGAAACAGCGGCGCGCCCTTGCTCACGCGCCACCCCGAAGGATCGATGAGCGCCGTGCCGCCCGCCGCCGGCCAGCGGAAGTCCGTCACGGCGCCCGGCGCGCCGAGCTGCGCCCACAGCGCCTCCGCCTTCTCGGGCATCACGGGCGACACCATCACCGCCTGCCACGCGAGGAGGCACGCGAGCGTGGCGAGCGTGTCCTCCAGCTCGGCGCGCCGCGCGGGATCCTTCGCGAGCTTCCACGGTGCCTGTCGATCCACGTACTCGTTGGCGCGCGCGATCGAGCGCCACGTGGCCGCGAGTCCCTCGCTCAGCAGTTGATGACTCATCGCGTCCGCGTACGCCGAGAGCTCGCGCTCGAGCTCGGCAACGGGGGAGCCAGCTTCCGCGCGATGCGCCGCCGCATCCCACCGCGGAACCACGCCGCCGAAGTACCGCTCGATCATCGCGATCGTGCGGCTCGCGAGATTGCCGAACGCGTTGGCGAGATCGGCGTTGTAGCGCTCGACGAAGCGCTCCCACGAGAAGTTGCCGTCGCCGTCGAACGGCACTTCGCGGAGCAGGAAGTAGCGGAACGCATCCGCCCCGAACCGGTCGATGGCGTCGCCGAGCTCGAGCGTCACGCCGGCGGATTTGCTGAACCGCTCGCCGCCGAACTGCACGAAGCCGTGCGCCCAGATGTGCTCCGGGAGCGCGAGCCCCGCGGACTCGAGCATCGCGGGCCAGATCACGGCGTGCAGGCGGATGATGTCCTTCCCGAGCACGTGCAGCTGCGCGGGCCACCGGTCGCTGTACGTCGCTTCGGGGAAGCCGGTCGCCGTGAGGTAGTTCGGCAGTGCGTCGAACCACACCCACGTCCCCTGCTCCTCGCCGGTGCTGGTGGGTTTGGGGAAGGGGATCGCCCAGCTCAGGCGCGAGCGCGTGATGGAGATGTCCTCGAGCCCGCCCTGGAGCAGCGCGAGAATCTCGTTGCGCCGGCTGTCCGGCTGCAGAAAGTCCGGGCGCTCCTCGAACAGCCGCTCGAGAAAGGGCTGGTAGCGCGTGAGGCGGAAGAACCAGTTGCGCTCCTCCGTCCACTCGAGCGTGCGCGTCGGATGCAGGATGCACCTGCCGTCCACGATCTCGTTCTCGCGCTTGAACAGCTCGCACCCTACGCAGTACCACCCCTCGTACGCCTTCTCGTAGAAGTCGTCGGGGTTGCGCTCGAACATGCGCTCGATGAGCGCGCGCACGCCGACCGCGTGCTGGCGATCCGTGGTGCGGATGAACTGATCGTACGAGATGGAGAGCCGATCCCACATCGCGCGGAAGCTGCGCGCGATCTCGTCGGTGAGCTGCTGCGGCGGGATCCCGCGCTCGGCCGCGGTCTGCGCGACCTTCTGGCCGTGCTCGTCCATGCCGATGAGGAACCAGACGTCATCGCCGCGCAGGCGGTGATAGCGCGCGATCGCATCGGCGCCGATCTTCTCGAACGCGTGGCCCAGGTGCGGCAGACCGTTCGCGTAGTCGATGGCGGTCGTGATGTAGTACTTGGACACTGAGATGTTTACTCGTTGCTCCGCGGATCCTTGGGCGCATCGCCCGCGGGTCGGTTGCGTCGGCCGCCGCGGCGGCCGCGACGTCGGCCGCCGCGCGATCCCGATGTTGCGCGCTCGGACGAGCGACCGTCGCCCAGGCCATTGCCGCGGCCGTCGCCGTTTCCGCTTCCGTTGCCAGGATCGCCGTTCTCGCTTCGCGCGGTCGGTCGGCGTTGGCGCTCGCGGCGCTCGGCGCCGGCTGCCGGACCCTGCCGAGCGGAGGTCGGCGCCTCATCCATCAACACCGAATCTTCCGCGTCCGGGTCGCTCGATGCCGTCTCGTCGTCGCGCTCCGCTACGTCGCGCTCGCCCGCCGCACGCTGCTCGAGCTCGCGCTTGAGCTCGGCCAGCGGTACGACGCGGATGTCGCCCTCGCCGTTCCGCAACGTGACCTGATCGCGGAAGATGTCGTTGGCGACGACCTTCTCTTCGCCGAGCGCGGTGATCAGCGTGCGCCCCTCCTTGGGGAAGCGCTTCCGGCTCTGCACGTAGAACTCGTGCTCGTAGCGCAGGCAGCACATGAGCCGCCCGCACGCACCGGAGATCTGCGACGGGTTGAGCGACAGCCGCTGGTCCTTGGCCACCTGCAGATTCACCGGACGCAGCTCGGGGAGCCACGACGCGGAGCAGTACTGTCGCCCGCAGCGTCCGACGCCGTCCAGCCGCTTGGCTTCATCGCGCACGCCGATCTGCTTGAGCTCGATGCGCGTGCGGAACATCGACGCGAGGTCGCGCACGAGGGCGCGGAAGTCGACGCGCTTCTCCGCCGTGAAGTACAGCGTGAGCTTCTTGCGGTCCCACTGCCACTCGGCGTCGGTGAGCTTCATGACGAGTCCGTGCGTCTGTACGCAGGCGCGCGCGCGGCGCCGCGCGTCCTCGTCCTGCGCGCGCAGCTCGGCGGCGCGGCGCTCGTCATCGCTCGTTGCCAGTCGAAGGATGCGCCGGGTGGGCGCCGACGTACCGCAGCCGTGCGCGCACCCGGTGCAGCGCCGCGTCGCGAGCTCGCCGATGGCGTGCACGCGGCCGAGATCCTCCCCACGGTCGGCTTCGGTGATCACCGCCGCATGCAGCGGCGGCTCCTCGCCGTCCCAGAGGAAGAACTCCTTGCGGTTGCCCTTGAAGGCGACTTCGACCAGCTGACTCACGTCTACTCCGAGAATTGCCCGATGCCGAGGTACTTCTCGCGGCGCCGCCGCACGAGCTTTTCCGGCTTGTAGCGCCGCAGGTCGTCCAGATGTTCGACGAGTGCGTCGTGCACGGCCCGCGCGGCCGCGTCGTGATTCGCGTGGGCGCCGCCCACCGGCTCCGGGATGATGCCGTCGATCACCTTGAGCTCGAGCAGATCGGGGGCGGTGATGTGCAGCGCCGTCGCGGCGCGCTCCTTCATCTCGGCGCTCTTCCCATCCTTCCACAGGATGGCCGCGCACCCTTCGATGGTGATCACGGAGTAGACCGCATTCTCCATCATGAGCACGCGGTCCGCCACGCCCAGCGCGAGCGCGCCGCCCGAACCACCCTCGCCGATCACCGTCGCGATGATAGGCACTTCCAGCCGGCTCATCTCGAAGAGGTTGTGCGCGATGGCCTCCGATTGTCCGCGCTCCTCGGCGCCGAGGCCGGCCCACGCACCGGGCGTATCGATAAACGTAATCACCGGGACGTGGAACTTCTCGGCGAGCTTCATGAGACGCAGCGCCTTGCGATACCCCTCGGGATGCGGCATCCCGAAGTTCCGCTTGAGATTCTCCTTGGTGTCACGCCCGCGCTGCTGCCCGATGACCATCACCGTCTCGCCATCCAGGCGCGCCCACCCGCCGACGATCGCCGCATCCTCGCGGAAGAGCCGGTCGCCGTGCAGCTCGGCAAAGTCCGTGAAGATGAGCTGGATGTAGTCGAGCGTGAACGGGCGCTTCGCGTTGCGCGCCACCTGCACGCGCTGCAGCGGCGTGAGGTTCTTGTAGATGTCCTCGCGCAGCTCGTTCAGCTTGCGCTCGAGCGGCACGATCTCCGCCTCCACGCTGAGCTGCCGCTTGCCGGCCGTCTTCTTCAGTTCTTCGATCTGCCGTTCCAGCTCGGCGATCGGCTTCTCGAACTCCATGGTGGTCGCGCTCGCCATGTCGTGATTCTCCTGTTACGGCGTCGTCATTCCGAGGGAGCGGAGCGACCGAGGAACCTCGCTCGCCAGCGAAATTCCTCGCTGCGCTCGGAATGACAAGACAGATCTAATTCCCTCGCGTGAGCCGCACCCGGTCATCGCCGAGCAGGGCTCGCAACTCGTTCAACGCGGTGTGCGTCACCGCCAGCTTCAACGAGCGTGAGCGGAGTCGCTCGCTCGTACCGTTTCCATCGCTCCAGCGCAGCTCGAGCGGCGCCGAACCGGCGTGCACCTCGGCCAGCGCGCGCACATCGTCCATCACCCCCGGCGGGAGCTTGGCGCCAAGCGTGAGCTCGATCGACACGGCGACGTTCCCCGTGGCGCGCAGCTCGGCGAACGGCGTCACCGACTCGACGATGAACGTCGGGTTGTCGGCACCCTGATCGCGCTTCGAGTAGCCGCCCTTCAATAGTACCGGGACGTCCGGCTTGATGCGGTCTCCCAGGAGCGTCCACGCTTCGGGGAAGACGAGCACCTCCGAAGATCCCGAAAAATCCTCCACTGTCAATCTCGCGAACTCGGCGCCGCTCCGCTTGCTGATCTGGCGCTTGATCGCCGTCACCACGACGCCGAGCGCGATCGGCTGGTCGGTCCAGGTGCCGAGCTGCGACACGGTGTGCGTGGCGAACAGCTCGACCTCCATGCGGAACGGCTCCAGCGGATGCCCGGAAATGTAGAACCCGAGGATCTCCTTTTCCTTCGCGAGCCGCTCGGCGTCGGTCCACGGCTGCACGTTGGGGAGGATGTGCGCGCGGTGCGCGGGCTGCGCGTCGGCGCTCGCGTCACCGAAGAGCGAGCCCTGTCCACTGGCCGCCTCCTCCTGCGTGAGCGCCGCCTCCTGGAGCGCGGTGTCCAACACCTGCGCGTACTGCGCGCGATGCCCATCCAGCGAGTCGAGCGCCCCGGCTGCGATGAGCGCCTCGAACACGCGCTTGTTGCACGCGCGGAGGTCCACCCGCTCGCACAGATCGAACAGCGAGGTGAACGGCCCATCCGCGCGCGCGGAAAGAATCGAATCGAGCGCGGTCCGACCGACGTTGCGGATGGCGCCGAGGCCGAAGCGGATCCGCTTGTCCCCCACGACCGTAAACTTAAACCCGGATTCGTTCACATCGGGCGCGAGCACCTCGATCCCCATCTCGCGCGCCTCGTTGATGTACTTGACCACGCTGTCCGTGTCGCCGATCTCCGACGACAGCAGCGCCGCCATGAACTCGGCCGGGTAGTGCGCCTTGAGCCATGCCGTGTGGTAGGAGATGATCGAGTAGGCGACGCTGTGGCTCTTGTTGAAGCCGTAGCGGCCGAACGTCTCGATCTGCCCGGCAAGCTCCTCGATCACGCGCCGGTCGTGGCCGCGCGCCACCGACTTCTCGACGAACTTGCCCAGCTCCTTGCGGATGAGCTCGGCGTCCTTCTTCCCCACGGCCTTGCGCAGCACGTCCGCTTCGGCGAGCGAGATCCCCGCCAGGAGCTGCGCGATGCGCATGACCTGCTCCTGGTACGTGATGACGCCGTACGTGGGCTCGAGGATGTCCTTGAGCTCGGGGAGCGGATAGGTGACCGGCTCCTCGCCGCGCTTGCGATGGATGAAGACGCGATGCATTCCGGCGTCCAGCGGCCCCGGGCGCATGAGCGCGTTCGACGCGATGAGGTCGTCGAAGCGGTCGCACCGCATGCTGCGCAGCAGGTCGGTGGCGAGCGGCGACTCGAACTGGAAGACGCCGGCAGTCCGACCCGCGCGGAGCATGCGGTACGTCTCCGCGTCGTCGAGCGGGATGTGGTCGAGATCGGGGCGCGAGCCGGTGCGCGCCTCGATCATGTTGAGCGCGTCGAAGATGACGGTGAGCGTCGTGAGGCCGAGGAAGTCCATCTTGAGCATCCCGGCCTTCTCGAGGTACGTCATGTCGAACTGCGTGACGACGATCGTCTCGTCCGCGCTCGCCGAGCCGCCCGCGCCCTTGGACGACTGCGTGCAGATGGGGACGTAGTCGTCCAGCGGGCCCGGCGCGATCACGACGCCCGCCGCGTGCACGCCGGCGTGACGCGAGAGCCCCTCCAGGGAGATCGCGTAGTCGAGGAGCTGGCGGTACCGCTCGTCGCTCTTGTACAGCTTGGCGACGTCGGGGATCTGCGACGTCGCTTCCTTCACGGTGAGCGAGAAGTTCGGCTGATTCGGGATCAGCTTGGCGAGCTGGTCCGTCTCCGCGGGCGTGAAGCCGAGCACGCGCCCCACGTCCTTGATGACGGCGCGCGACTTCATCGTCCCGAAGGTGATGATCTGTCCCACCGCGTCGCGCCCGTACTTCTGCCGCACGTACTCGATCACCTCGCCGCGCCGCTCGAAGCAGAAGTCGACGTCGATGTCGGGCATCGAGACGCGCTCCGGATTCAGGAAGCGCTCGAAGAGGAGATCGAACTTGAGCGGGCAGACATCGGTGATGCGCAGCGCGTAGGCGACGAGCGAGCCCGCCGCGGAGCCGCGACCCGGACCCACCGGGATGCCGCGGTCGCGCGCCGCCTTGATGAAGTCGGAGACGATGAGGAAGTAGCCCGCATACCCCGTCTTCGTGATGACGCTCAGCTCGTAGTCGAGCCGCTCACGCACGTTCTGCGGCAGCGGATCGCCGTAACGCGCGCGCGCGCCCGCTTCGGCGAAGCGTACGAGCAGATCGTTCTCGCTCGCCACGCCCTCGGGGAGTGGGAACGACGGGACGTTGTACTTCTTCTCGAACTCGAGCGCGACCTCGTCCGCGATCTTCAGCGTGTTCTCGAGAACTTCCGGATGTCCGGGGAAGATGGCCGCGATCTCTGGCGCGCTCTTGAAGTAGAGCCCGTTGTCGTAGCGCATCCGGTCCTGATCGCTCCGGTCCTTGCCGAGGCCGATGCAGAGGAGCACGTCGTGCGCGTCGTGGTCGGTGTCGCGCAGGAAGTGGGCATCGTTGGTGGCGAGTACCGGGAGCCCCACGTCGGCAGCGAGCCGGAAGACGAGCTCGTTCAGCTTCGACTGCAGGTGGCCGGCGTCGTGGGCCTGCACCTCGAGGTAGTACCGGTCCTTGAAGACGTCGGCGTACCAGCACGCCGCGGCCTTCGCGTCCTCGTAGCGATCGGCCATGAGGTGCGTGGCGATCTCGCCCGCCAGGCACGCGGAGGAGACGACGATTCCTTCGCTGTACCTGGCGAGGAGCTCGCGATCGACACGCGGCTTGACGTAGAAGCCTTCGGTGTACGCCAGCGAGGACAGCTTGATGAGGTTCTTGTAGCCGACAGGGGACTGGGCGAGGAGCACCAGATGGTAGTACGGCTTGGTGGAGCCGGTCGGCTCGCCGTTGCGGCCGCGAGCTGCTGACGGACGTGCGCGCTCGCGGCGATCGCCGGGCGCGACGTACGCCTCCATCCCGATGATGGGCTTGATCCCCACCTTCTTCGCCTTCTCCTGGAACTCCCACGCGGCGTGCAGGTTGCCGTGGTCCGTGATGGCGAGTGCCGGTTGCTCGAACTCCTTGGCGCGCGCGATGAGGTCATCGATGCGGTTCGCGCCGTCGAGCAGCGAGTACTCGGAGTGACAGTGGAGATGAACGAATGACATCAGCCGGGCAGGGGAGAACGCACGTTTATCCGTGCAGGCGACTTGCCTGCGGGGCGGGTTGAGCCCATGCCAGCCGAACGGCCCAACGACCCTGCGTATTATATCCGGCATGGCGGCTGATTACCATTTCTCACGCCGAATGCATTGTCAGCCCTGGCGTATCGTCATCCCGAGCGCATGGTCATCCCGAGCGCATGGTCATCCCGAGCGCATGGTCATCCCGAGCGGAGCGAGGGATCCGGGGGCCCGCTCTGTTATTCCGAGCGCAGCGAGGAATCTCACTCGTTCGGCGTTGTAACCGCCTCGCGTGTGCCTCGTTTATAGGTGGCTGGGGGCGTGGCATGCCTCGCGCAGTAGGAGCATCGCCTGGTTCGGCGCGGGTGGTCCGAGCGGGCGTACCGATCGCCGTTGTCCAGAACCGGACGCTGAGGGGAGATGGTGGACCCCGCGTCCCCATTCCGAGGACCTTATGATCACCTTGCGTCGTCTCGCCGCGATCGTCGTACTCCCCATCGCGGTCGGCGCCTGCCACGACAATGGGCCCACAACGCCCCCGAAACTCGCGTCGTGCAGCCCCGCAGCGAGCATTGCGTTCGAGCGTATGGCCTCGGCCGGCGTCTCCGCGGCTGCCGGCACCCTCGTCCCGTTGCAGGGCGCCACGGCATCGGCCGCCGAACTGCCGAGTTGTCTCCAGCTCGTTGCCGATGGCGGTACATACCTCGTCGTGCCGCAGTTCGCCGCGGATAGCGGCCCCTTCACCGGCGTCGGTTACGCGATTGCGAGTCAGGCCAATGGCACGCTCGGATCGCTGCAACATCTGACGACGCCAGCGACGGCACCTGCGTCGGTGCAGATGCACTTCGACGCGATGTTGCGGCGCTCGGACCATCGCATGGCGATGCGCATCCAGTCGTCCAACCCGCCAATCCGCGCGAACGTCGTCCGCGCACAGACGGCGGGTGTCCCCGATTCGGGGAGCATCCGTGATTTCGTGGTGCTCTCGAACCTCGATGGGACGACGGCCGACACGGCGCATGCGGCGCTCCAGTACATCGGGACCAACATCCTCATGTACGTCGACACGGCGGCGCCGCCCAATGGCTTCTCCTCGGCGCAGCTCAAGGCGTTCGGCGATCTGTTCGACAAGGCGCTCTATGACGTCGATGTGGGCCACTTCGGTCAACCGTCCGACATCGACCACAACGGGCACGTCATCGTCCTGATGAGCCCGATCATCAACGCCATCACGCCGCGCTCGCTCTGCCAGCCGGCGGACAGCAGCGGTGGTGGCTTCGTGGCGGGGTTCTTCTACGGCGGAGACCTCGTTCCGTCACAGGCCCAGTTCTCCAACAACGCCGAGGTCTTCTACACGATCGTTCCCGATCCGAACGGCGACTTCAGCTGCGCGCACAGCGTGGCGCAGTTGGAGAGCATCACGCCGGCGACGTTCGTGCACGAGTTCCAGCACATGATCTCGTTCAACCAGCATGTGTTCGTGAACCGTGGGCCGGACGAGGTGTCGTGGCTCAACGAGGGGCTGAGCCACATCGCGGAGTCGCTGGCCGCGCAATACTACATGAACAAGTTCCCGCCGCCGAGCGGGCGCACCGACCCCACGCAGCTCTTCCCCGATTCGGCGGAAGGGTTCATCTCGGGCGACCTCTTCAACTCGTACTCGTTCCTGTTGAACACTGCGTCGCTGAACGACACCGCGTCGGTGGTGCACTGGCCTGGAGATGGGACCCTCCCCGAGCGCGGTGCCGCATGGCTGTTCCTGCGGTGGCTGGGTGCTCAGAAGGGGCAGACGATCTACCAGAGTCTGGTGCAGACCGGCCTCACAGGTGTCGCGAACGTGGAGGCGCAGTCGGGTGAATCGCTCCCCTCATTGTTCGGGGACTTCAGTCTCGCGCTGTACACGGACAGTCTGCCGGGTGTGCCGCGCGACCAGATCGGCGATCGGTTCAAGTTCCCTGGCGAGTTGCCGCTGCGGGCGATCTACGCGCGCATCTTCGAGACGAGCGGTGGGCAGAGCAACCTCATTCCACGGCCGTTCCCGATCGCCGTCACGGATATCCCGCCATCGGCCGCGGCCGATTCGATCATGCCGCCGGGGACGATGACGTTCTACAGCGTCACGACATCGCAGTCCGGGTCACCGCTCCAGCTCTTCTTCACGGGGCCCGCAGGCGGTCCTCTGAGCTCGAATCTCGCCGCACAGGTGTCCGTCTTCCGGTGCCCGTCGGCGCAGGCGTGTCCATTGGTCGTCAATCAGTGAGGCGGTAGGTCGGGACCAGCGGGGAGGCGAGAGACGAGAGACGGGGGGTGGCGTCGTTCCGAATGGAACGTGGAGGAACGATCGGGGTTGTCATTCCGAGCGCAGCGAGGAAGCTCGGGCGTCGCTCGTCATCCCGAGCGCAGCGAGGGATCTCGGCGTCGGGCCGAGATCCCTCGCTGCGCTCGGGATGACAGGCGCTCGCGATGACACTGTGCTTCGTTCCATCTGTCGCCTCTCGCCGCTCGCGCTTCTCTGACCTACTGACTCACTGACTCACTCAATGGGTCTCCGTCTCCGCCCCGTCCTCCGGATCGTCCGTCGGCTCCTCGGGATTCTCGTCGTCATCGTCGCGCTCTTCCTCGCGCTCACGCCGATCGGGCGCTACCTGGCGCACGCCGCGTGGGCGGAGGGGCGCATCCTCGCAGACCGGCGGCCGATTGCGGGAATCATCACCGACCCGCAGGCCGATCCTCGCGTCCGACACAAACTGGAGCTCGTCCTGGCCGCGCGACGGTTCGCCGTCGACTCCGTCGGGCTCGTGGCTGGGGAGAGCTTCACGACGTACAGCCGAGTTGAGCACGACACGCTCGTGCTCGTGCTCTCCGGCGCGTATCAAGATCGGCTCGAGCCCTACACGTGGTGGTTCCCCATCGTAGGGCGCGTGCCGTACAAGGGCTTCTTCGATTTCTCGGCCGCATTTGCGGCGGCGCGTCAGCTCGAGGCGCGTGGGTACGACGCCTACGTTCGTCCCTCCGCGGCGTTCAGCACGCTCGGCTGGTTCAACGATCCTCTATTGTCCACGACGCTGCGCGGTGATTCCGTCGAGCTCGCCAATACCGTGATCCACGAGCTCACGCACAACACGTTCTATGCGCCGGGTCAGGCAGTGTTCAACGAATCGTTCGCGAACTTCGTGGGTACACGCGGCGCGGCCTGGTTCTTCCGCGCGCGAGGCGATTCGGCCAGGGCTGCCGCGAGCGATGCGGAATGGGAGGACGAGCGAGCGATGGGGCGATTCTGGGATGCGCTCTACGCATCGCTCGATTCCGCCTTCACGGCACATCCCTCGAGCAAGGCGGCGCGCCTGGCGGCACGCGACACGGTGTACGAGCGCGCGGAGGCACTCTTCAACGACAGCACGATCCCCGCGCTCCACACGATCCATCCGCGGACGCGCGTGCGACTTCGTCTCAACAACGCGAGCCTGCTCGCGAACCGCATCTACCGCACCCGACTCGATCTCTTCGATGCGGTCTACGATCGCGAGGGACACGACCTACGCCGCACGGTGCGTCGCATCATCGCGCTCGCGAAGTCGAGGCCGAAGGATCCGTTCGGGGCGGTGGGGGAGTGGGTCGGGGGAAGAGTGAGTCAGTGAGTCAGTGGGTCAGTGGGACAGGGAGGAGGGAGGAGGGAGGAACCGGCGGGGGCATCCCGGCCGTCTGTCATCCCGAGCGGCAGCGAGGGATCTCGCTCGCTGCCCGAGATCCCTCGCTCCGCTCGGGATGACCAGCACGTGCTCGGGATGACCAGCACGCGCTCGGGATGACAGGCGTGCGTTCGGGATGCGCCGTCGGCTTCTCCCTTCTCCCTCCTCCCTCCTCCCTGATGTTCTGACTCACTGCCTCACTGACTCACTGTCCAACCCCCTGGCTCCCCCCGAACCTCCCCCGCAACAGCGCCCGCACGTCGAGCGGAGCGACGATTGCGGGCTCGCCATTCGGCACGGAAGCCGCGACGCGCTCCATTTGCTCGCGCACACTCTGGTCGAGGAAGCGCGAGAGTTGACCCATCGACGAGTCGGCGCCGAAGCGCGCGGCGTAGCCCGTGAGCGGGTACACGGTGGTCAGATGGCGCCGAGCGCGCGTCATGGCGACGTACATGAGTCGGCGCTCCTCCTCGGTCTCGTCCGCGGTCCGCAGGGCGCGCGAGAGCGGGAAGTAGCCGTCCACGGCCCAGATGACGAACACGGCATCCCACTCGCGCCCCTTCGCGCTGTGCACGGTGCTCAGCACCAGCGAATCGTCCTCGGCGCTGCGCTCCGAGGCGAGCTCCTGCGTACTGGACGGCGGGTCGAGCGCCAGTTCTGCGAGGAACGCGGCGCGGTTCGGGAAGGTGGCGGCGATCGCCTGCAGCTGATCGAGATCGGCGAGGCGCGGCTCGGCGCGATCGTAGCGCACGCGCACGATGTCATCGTAGAGTGAGCGGACGAGCGCGAGCTCGGCGGCGGGCGATGCACCCTCGGGGTCGAGGTCACGCAACGCCGCGAGCAGCGCGGCGAGCGCACCGTGCGCCTCGCGGGCGCGCGGCGGCGGCGTGAACGACGCGAATGCATCGGGTCCCCAGCCGTGCTGCGCCATCGTTTCCATCGCCGCGTGCGCCGTCGCCTCGCCGATGCCGGGGAGCAGCTGCAACACGCGATACCAGCTCACCTCATCGCGCGGGTTCTCGAGGATGCGCAGGAACGCGAGCGCGTCTTTCACGTGCGCGGCCTCGAGGAACTTGAGCCCGCCCCACTTCTCGAAGGGGATCTTCCGGTTCGTCAGCTCGATCTCGAGATCCGCCGACATGTACCCCGCGCGGAAGAGCACCGCCATCTCGCGGAGCGGTGTGCCCGCTTCGTGCAGCTCGAGGATGCGGTCCACGACGAAGCGCGTCTGTTCGTGCTCGTCGCGCGCCGCCACGAGTGTCGGGCGCTCGCCGCCGCGCCGCACGGTGTGCAGCCGCTTCGCGTAGGCGCGAGCGGCGCGCGCGATGAGCGTGTTCGTCGCGTCCAGGATCGGCTGCGTGGAGCGGTAGTTCTGCTCGAGCATGATGATGGTCGTGCCGGGGAAGTGCGACGGGAAATCGAGGATGTTACGGACATCCGCGCCACGGAACGCGTAGATGCTCTGCGCGTCGTCGCCCACCACCGTGAGGTTGCGATGCGTGCGGCACATCCCGCGGAGGATGCGCGCCTGCAGCGCGTTCGTGTCCTGGTACTCGTCCACGAGCACGTGATCGTAGAGCGCGCTGATGCGCGTCGCGAGCTCCGGCGGCCCCTCGAGCATCGCCGCCCAGAAGAGGAGCAGGTCGTCGTAGTCGACCAGGTTCCGCTCCTCCTTGCGCGCCGTGTACTCCGCGAAGACGCGCGTGACGGCGTCGGCGTCGTCCGCGAACTGGGGCACTTCGTCGTCGAGGATGTCGCGCACGGGAATGTCCGTGTTCACGTGGCGCGAGTAGACGTGGTGCAGCGTCTCCTTCTTCGGAAAGCGCGAGCCCTTCGCGCCGAAGCCGAGTCGCGCGCGGGCGATCCCCATGAGATCCTCCGCGTCGCCCTGGTCGAGGATGGTGAAGCCGCGGGCGAGACCGGCGGCGGTGCCGTGCGCGCGGAGCAGCCGGTGCGCGGTCGCGTGGAAGGTGCCGCCGTGCACACGGGTGCTGGCCGAGCCTGCCAGCTGTGTCGCGCGACTCAACATCTCCGGCGCCGCGCGGCGCGTGAAGGTGAGGAGGAGGATGCGGTCCGGTGCCACGCCGCGGTCGATGAGATGGGCTACACGGTGCACCAGTGTCCGCGTCTTCCCCGTGCCGGCGCCGGCGACGATGAGCAGCGGGCCGTCGCCGAATGTCGCCGCGGCACGTTGCTCGGCGTTCAGCTCATCGAGACGGTCGCGCACGGATGACGGCACACGGGATGGGCGCGGGGAGCGGCGGTGGGATGGGGAAGCCACCCGGAAAATATACCGCGAATCGAGAAGCGGGGCTCAGCTTTTGCGGGACCTGACCGCACCAATTGTGCGCCTTCCACGTCCCTGACGTGGGGGCATTCTCTATTGGCCCTGTTGTCTGGAGGATGCATGTCGCTCTCTTCCGTCCGCTTGGGCACCGGCGCTCGTCTGCGCGCCGGTGCCGTCGTGCTGCTCGCGACCCCGATCCTGGTGGCGACAGCGTGCAAGAATGACACGACGCTCCCGACCGCCAACAAATACACCGTCCAGCTCGTCCTGCGCGCGCCATCTTTTACGATCGCGCAGAACGACACCGTGTCGATCGATACCGCGGCGGTCGTGGTCGCGAACAACGACACCGTCCCGAACCCGACCCTCGCACTCACGAGCGTCGACACCGCGTTCGTGGCCGTCGATGGAACCGATGTCATCGGCATCAGCCCCACGCCCGCGGGGCAGCTGGCCCGAGTTGCCGTCACGTTCCAGGATGTGAACAACAACGCGACGGTTACCGATACCGCGTCGTTCCTGGTCACGCCGCCGGTCGCGCCGCCGGCACCGCCGCGGGTGACCAGTCCGTCGGCTCTCAGGAAGGGGACCGGACGCTAGATGGAGACATGGACGGTGGGGGCGGGACCGGCAGCGCCTCCGCTCCCACCGGTCGTGGCGCGAGATCGAACACGCTCGCGAATGCGTCGCCCACGCGATGCGTGACCTCGTCCATCGCGACGCGATCGACCTTCATCTCGCGCGCCATCGACGTCATGATGACGCCGTCGATCCCGCACGGCACCATGAGCTCGAAGTAGGAGAGGTCGACCGTGACGTTGAGCGCGAAGCCGTGCCACGTCACCCAGTCGCGCGCGTGCACGCCGATCGACGCGAGCTTGCGTCCCTGTGTCCACACCCCCGTGAGCCCCGTGTTGCGCTCGGCCACGATCGCGTAGGTGCTCATCGCGCGGATCAGCGCCTCTTCCACCTGCCGCAGGTACCAGTGCAGGTCCTGCTTGTGGCGCTTGAGGTCCACGATCGGGTAGCCGACGAGCTGTCCGGGTCCGTGAAAGGTGACGTCTCCACCACGCTCCACCTCGAACACCTCCACACCGCGCGCGCGGAGCAGATCGGGCGATGAGAGCAGATGTGCCGCCTTCGCCGTGCGGCCGAGCGTGACGACGGGTGGATGCTCGAGGAGCAGCAGGACGTCCTGCGTGATGTCGCCGCGGATGCGCGCCTGCGCGATGTCGCGCTGAAAGGCCAGCGCTTGGGCGTACGGGACGCAGCCAAGCCGCACGAGCCAGAGCTCAGCCGCGGACATGGGATTTCGAGGTGGGTGTGTGATGCATCCCGCAAGAGAAACCGCGGAAGCACGCGGATCAAGGGGCGCGGATACCGCAGAGGGCCGCGGATGACGACAAGAGGGAACCGCGGATTGGCGCGGATGAAACGCGGATGCTACAACAGCAACGGCAACAGTAGCCGCGGATGACGCGGATGAAACGCGGATCGATCGGGACGGAGCGAGCACTCCGACCCGCCAGGGCCGAATGATTCTTGTGGGTGCGCGAAGCAAGCCTCGAGCACCAGGGCCAGCATCGGGGCGGCACGAGGCGAGCCCAGCGGCCACGCGAGGCTCGCCTCGGACTCTCCAACCCTCGCCTTATCCCCCACAAATTCTTCTCAGGCCTTCGAGTCCCGAGCCTCTCGGTGGTCGCGATCGATCCGCGTCATCCGCCTTTCATCCGCGTCATCCGCGTTCCGCCGTTGCCGTTGCCGTTGCAGTTGTCGTAGATCCGCGGCCTCCCGCGGTCATCCGCGGCTAGGCGTGGATCATCTTCCCCAACGAATCCAGCGCCGCCTCGGCCACGGCCTCGGACAGCGTGGGGTGCGCGTGCACGTAGAGGTCCACTTCTTCCACCGTGAACTCGTTCTCGCGCGCCACACCGAGCTCGGCGATCAGCTCGGTCGCATGCGGCCCGATGATGTGTGCGCCGAGGATCTCGCCGTACTTCGCGTCGCGGATGACCTTCACGAAGCCCTCGGTCTCACCCGCGGTGCGCGCGCGGCCGTTCGCGGAGAAGGGGAACTTCCCGACCTTGTAGTCGAGCTTCTTCTCCTTGCACGCCTGCTCGGTGAGACCGATCGACGCGACCTCGGGATGACAGTACGTCGCGTTCGGGATGTTGCCGTAGTTCACGAGATGCACGTGCGACTGTCCCGCCAGCAGCTCGGCCAGCACGACGCCCTCGCGCGAACCCTTGTGCGCGAGCATCGGCGGACCGGCGACATCGCCGATCGCATAGATCCCCTTGGCCGTCGTCTCCATGCGCTCGTTGATCTTGATGAAGCCGCGCTCGGTGAGTTGCACGCCCGCTTCCTTGAGCCCGACTTCCTCGATGTTCGGCGCGCGTCCCGCGGCGACGAGCACCTGGTCGGCCTTGATCTCGCGCTTCTCGCCGCCCACATCGACGGTGAGCGTCACCGAGCTCTTGCCGACCTTCGCGCCCTGCACCTTGGCGCCCGTGAGCACGTCGATCTTCCGCTTCTTGAAGCTCCTCGTGAGCTCGGCCGATACCTCGTGGTCCTCGAGCGGCAGCACGTTGGGCGCGACCTCGATGAGCGTGACCTGCGCGCCGAAGGAATGGAAGACGTCGGCGAACTCGCACCCGACCGCGCCCGCGCCGATGATCGCGATCGACTTGGGGAGCTGCGGCATGTACAGCGCTTCATTCGACGAGATGACCGTCGTCCCGTTCAGCTCGAGCCCGATCTGCGGCAGGCCGCGCACGCGCGAACCGGTGGCGACGACGATCGCCTTCTTCGCCTCGTGCCGCTCCTCCTTGCCGTCGGTGGTCTTCACCGCCACGGCCTTCGGCCCCGCGATCTTCGCCGTGCCCTTGATGTACGTGATCTTGTTCTTCTTGAAGAGGAACTCGACCCCGCGCACGTTCTGGTCGCTCACCGACTTCGCGCGCTTCGACGCCACGCCGTAGTCGAACGACAGCTCGCCGACGTTGACGCCGAACTCCTTCGCGTGACGGACGCGCGTCGCGATCGACGCCGATTCGAGCAGCGCCTTGGCCGGAATACATCCCCATGCCACGCACGTTCCGCCGGCCTTGTCGCGCTCGATCACCGCCGTGGAGAGCCCGAGCTGCGCGCAGCGAATGGCGCCGACGTAGCCCGCCGGCCCGCCACCAATGAAGATCACGTCGTAGGAAGCCATGAATAGTTCGAGAGAAAGTGTGAGCGAAGGGGAGGAGTCGATCAGTGGGTCAGCGGGTCAGTGGGTCAGAAGAAGCCCGTAGGGCGAGTTTTGTCATCCCCAGCGAGAGCGAGGGATCTCACTGGCGGCTCGAGATTCCTCGCTGCACTCGGAATGACAAGCGTCCG
>DASVCF010000191.1:0-4214 GCA_036381735.1 Gemmatimonadaceae bacterium
TTCAACGTGCTCATCGCCTTCGCGATCGCGATGCCGGCGACGGGTGGGCACTACACGCCGCTCGCGCCGCCGGGGAGCTTCACCGTCGCCTCGTTCGGGCTCGCGCTCGTCTCCGTGCTGTGGGCGTTCGACGGGTGGGCCGACCTCAGCTTCGTCGCCGGCGAGGTGAAGAATCCGCGGCACGTGCTCCCGCGCGCGCTCATCACCGGCGCGCTCGCGGTGATCGTCATCTACCTGCTCGCGAACGTCGGCTACCTCGCCGTGCTGAACATCCAGGAGGTGCGCCACTCGCCGCTCGTCGCCGCCGATGTCGCCGCGCGGCTCATGGGCGCGCCCGGTGTCATCTTCGTCGCGAGCGCCGTCATGCTCTCGACGTTCGGCACGCTCAACGGGTCGGTGCTCACCGCGCCGCGCATCTTCTTCGCCATGGCGGACGATGGGCTCTTCTTCCGGAAGGTGGCCGCCGTGCATCCACGCTTCCAGACGCCGTACGTCGCCATCTCGCTCACCGCCGCGCTCGGCATCGCGTTCGTGCTGCTCGGCACCTTCGAACAGCTGGCGGACACGTTCGTGATCGCGATCGTGCCGTTCTACGCGCTCGGTGTCGCATCGGTGTTCGTGCTCCGGAAGCATCGCGGCTACGATCCCTCCTTCCGCGTGCCGCTGTACCCGGTGGTGCCCGCGCTCTTCGTGCTCGCGACGGTCTTCCTGCTGCTCAACGCCGTCATCGATCCGTCGAGCCGGTGGGGAACGCTCGGTGTGTTCGCGACCATTCTCGTGGGGATTCCCGTGTACTACCTGACGGTGGGGCGCCGCACGCCGCAGGCCGCCGTGGAAGAGGAGGCCGCTGGCGGGCGGGCGTGACCATGCCGACGGTAGACGAACGCGACGAGCCGTACCCCTCCACCGCCGCACTGGCCGCCGAGAACGCGCGGCTGTCCAGGTCCGAACGGCTCGCGCGCGTCGCGGCGCATCGCGCGACGGAGCGTGCGGCCCGCCTGCACGCCGTCACCGCGGCGCTCTCGAGCGCGCTCGCGCCCGGTGAAGTCGCCTCCGTAGTCGTGAATCAGGGGATCGCGGCCATGGAGGCGCAGGCGGGATCTCTCGCGGTGCTCAACGCGGCACACGATGCACTGGACGTGCTCGCCATGGTGGGGTACGACCCCGAGCTCGCGGAACGATTCCGCTACATTCCTCTCGATGCGCGCTTCCCCCTGGCCGACGTCGTGCGCACGGGCGTCCCAGTCTGGCTGCGCTCGTACGAGGAGCGCGACGCGCGCTACCCGAACCTTGCCGCGCTCCGTCGCGCGAACGGGAGCGGTGCGATGGCCGCCATCCCGCTCACGGTGCACGGCCGCACGGTCGGCGCGATGGGCCTCAACTTCCACGAGGCACGCGAATTCGCAGAGGACGACATCGCGTTCATCCTGGCGCTGGCGGAGCAGTGCGCGCAGGCGCTCGACCGCACCCGGCTGTACGCGGCCGAGCGTGGCGCACGCGAGGAAGCGGAGCGCGCGCGGATCGCGGCCGAAGCGGCCAACCGCGCGAAGTCCGAGTTCCTGGCCACCATGTCGCACGAGCTGCGCACGCCGCTCAACGCGATCGGCGGCTACGTCGAGCTCATGCTGATGGGAATCCGCGGACCGCTCACCGAGCAGCAGCGCGAGGACCTGCAGCGCATCGAGCGCAACCAACGTTACCTGCTCGGGCTCATCAACGACATCCTCAACTTCGCGCGCCTCGAGAGCGGGCGCGTGACGCTCGCGCTGGCGCCGGTTGCCGTCGATGCGACGCTCGCGGAGCTCGACGCCTTGATGGGCCCGCAGATGCGCGCCAAGGGAATCCGCTACACGTACCGCTCCGGCGATCCGTCGGTGACCGTCCGCGCCGACCGCGAGCGTCTCGAGCAGATCGTGCTCAACCTGCTCTCGAACGCCCTCAAGTTCACCGAGTCGGGCGACGTGGTGCTCGAGTGGGAGTGCTTGGCGGACGAGGTCGCCATTCGCGTGCGCGACACGGGCGACGGCATCCCCAGCGACCGGATGCAGCAGATCTTCGAGCCGTTCGTGCAGCTCGATCGGGGCTACCGGCGCACCACCGACGGTGCCGGCCTGGGACTCGCCATCAGTCGCGAGCTCGCCCGCGCGATGTACGGCGATCTGACCGCGACGAGCACCGTCGGCATCGGTTCCACGTTCACGCTGACGCTGCCTCGCGCTGCCACGCCCGGCGACTGCTCGCCGCCGCGCGATGCAGGAGCCCGATGAGCGTCTCGAGTGCGAGCGTCGCGTCGGCGCCATCTCGCAGGCGCGCGCGGACCGTGTCCGCGACGACCTCGCTCAGCACGTCGTACTCGCGCTGCAGCGCCGCCTCGGGCCATCCCTGCAGCTGACGCCGCGCACCATGGGTGTCGGCGATGGCGCGCAGGATCGCCGTGCCGTCGCCGAGCAGCGAAGGGGCTTCCGCGCCGGCATCGGCGAGAATGATGAGCGACTCCGCGATGTCCGCCAGCAGGCTCAGCACGTGATCCGCGAGCTGCGAGCGGCGCAGCTCGCTCGCCCGCGGAATCCCCGGCTCCGTGCGCAATCGCGCGACGTACGCATCGAGAATCGCATCGAGCGCCTCGCGCAGCACCTCACCCACCTCGCGTAGCGCGGGCGTCTCGCCCGGTGCCTCGGGGTGCGCGCGGGCCGCGCGGGCGTCCGCGCTCTCCACGTGTCCGGCCGGCGCGGTGCCGGCTGACGGCAGCCAGAGCGTGAACGTCGAGCCCACGCCCGGCGTGCTGTCGAGCGTGAGGTCGCCGCTCATGAGTCGCGCGAGCCGGAGACTGATCGTCAGGCCGAGCCCCGTGCCGCCGTGCGTGCGCGTGCGTCCGCTCTGCACCTGATGGAACGCCTCGAACACGCGCGCCCGCTCCTCCGGCGGAATGCCGACGCCCGTGTCCGTCACACGCACGAAGGCCCACGGCCCTTCGCCGTAGAGCTGCGTGCCGCCCGGTGCCTCCGATGCGGTGCCGCAGGTGATGGTCACGCTCCCACCGGCGCTCGTGAACTTCACACCGTTCGACAAGAGGTTGACGAGAATCTGTCGGACGCGGTGCTCGTCGCCCACGTACGTGACGTTGCCCTCCTCGCCGCAGGCATTGATGAGTCGGACGCCGCGAGCCGAGGCGAGCGGGCCGGTGAGGTCGAGCGCCGTGTGCGCAGCGGTCTCCACGCGGGCGCTCGTGCGGGTGATGGCGAGCTCGCCGGCGTCCACCTTCGCCAGATCGAGCACGTCGTTGATGAGCCCGAGGAGATGCGTCGCGCTGCCGGCGAGTCGCGCGAGGTAGCTGCGCTGCCGCTCGGTGATGGGACCCGCGATCCCGATCTCCAGCAGCTGTGCGTACCCCTGGATGGCGTTGATGGGCGTGCGGATCTCGTGGCTCATCGTCGCGAGGAACTGGCTCTTCGCCTCGTTCGCGTGCTCGGCGGCCACGCGAGCCGCCTGCGCGTCCGCGTAGAGCCGGGAGCGCTCGAGCGCTTGCGCACACTGGTGCGCGAGAGTGAGCAGGAAGTCGCGCTCATCGGCATCGAAGTCGTGCGGCATATCGAATGAGAGCCCCATCGCGCCGAGCACGCGAGCATCGGCCACCAGGGGGAGCGCGGCCCACGCCTCCCGCTCGTTGGCCAGCAGCGACGGGTCGAGCTCGCTGTACCGTGTTCGCCATTCCTCGTTGGACGTGAGAAACATGGCCTCGCCGGTGCGCACGGCCTCGGCAATGGGGAGCGGCGTATCGACCGGGAACCGGCGCCACGGGGCGAGCTGGCCGCTGGTGTAGCCGACGGCACCGACGAGCTCGAGCGTTGTTCCGTCATCGCTCACGCCGACCACGGAGCCGGCACGTGCTCCCGTGGCCGCGATCCCCTGGCCCACGGCGACATTCACCACCTGCGCCGGCGTGAGCGCGCTCGAGAGCGCGGCCGTGACGTGTTGCAGCCGGCGGATGCGGTCGGCCGTGACCTGGCGCTGCGTGATGTCGCGGAAGAAGACGGCGAGTCCCGCCTGGGAGGGGTACGCATCGACCGCGAGCCACCGGACGCGTCCCGCGGTCTCGAAGCGCTGCTCGAAGTGCGCGGGCTCGCCGGTCGATACGGCGTTGCGGTACTGCCGCTCCATCTCCGTCTCGCGCGAGCCCGGCCACTTCTCCCAGTGCACGCGGCCGAGCACCTGCG
>DASVCF010000192.1:0-3874 GCA_036381735.1 Gemmatimonadaceae bacterium
TCGCGACGCCCGCGTGAATGAAGAGCGCGATGGCCGGCGGATGATCGAAGTAGCCGGCCGCGAGATGCCGCGACCACTCCCAGTAGTAGGTCTCGTCGGGAACGAGCGGGATGCGGGCCGCGAGCACGAGTCGCACGGCCGTCGCCGCCACGGCCACCACGACGGCAGCATACCAGCGCCACGACTCGAGAATGACCGCCGTCACGCGGCCGCGCGGCACAGTTTGCACGGCCTGCGCGCTCACGGTCGTTCGTCGCGAACGCGGTGGCGACGACGCGCGCCGACGAGCACGAGCGCCGTGATCCCCCACGTCCAGAGCAGCCACGAGAGGCGCTCCGCCGGCGAGAGCGTGACGAGCATCGTCCCCGCGACCGCGGGGAGCGTGGCCGCGAGGGCGAGCGGCGAGCGCCCCGCGTCGGGACTCCGGCGCGCGATCACGCGAGACGCGGCCCGACGCTCCGTGCGCACCGTCTGCTCGATCGCGGCGCCGAGCGCGGCGGGCGTGAGCGAGCGCCATCCGGGAATGCGCAGCACACTCCACGCGACAGCCGTGCGCCCCCATCCGTGATTATCGGAGCCGGCGACGACGGCGAGGTTCAGGCTGTCCGCCATGCGGAGAATGCGCGTCCGGTCGCGCTGCACCTGATCGATGCCGCGCGGCGCGCCATCCGAGAGCTCGATGGCGAGCACGCCATCGCGCCCGCTCGGCGACGGCGCGTCGGTGCGGTCGAGCTGATCGGGGATCGTCTGGATGAGCACCGGCTGGGATTGCGTGGGACCCACGGGCGCGGGTCCGTCGCCCTGCGCGATCGCGGCGGGCGACGTGAAATCGCGCGGCGTCACGCCGAGCGCGTTCACATGGTTGTGGTCGTGCACGAATTCGAGTCCGCTCAGGAGCACGGTGCCATCGCCCGCGCGCGGCGGATTGGCGCGCGCGGCCGCCTCGGCGCCCGCGAAGCTCTTGTGGTCCGTGATGTACGCGGCGTCGAAGCCGGCCGCCGAGTGCCACGCGCGGTTGCGCGCCGACGTGAACCAGGCGCGCCCATCGTGCGACGCGTTGGTATGACTGTGAAAGTCGACGGCGATGAGATCGGGATCATCGAGTCGCAGCGCGGCCATCGGACGCGGCACCAGCGCGCCGACGGCGTACACGCTCAGCAGCACCGCGAGCGCGACGACCGCGAGCGCCGTCTCGCGCCCGACGCGGCGGAGGAGCGACCCGCCGCGCCCTCGACGCACGATGCGCCACGTCGCATAGACGACCACGAGCGAGGCGACGAGCGCGATCGTCTGTCGCACGGAGAGGAGCGTGAGCGCGTCCAGTACATCGCAGACGGGGGCGAGCACCACGTATGCGAGCGGCCGCACGAGCTGCGCGTGCTGCGCGCTCCGCCACGTGTCCATGTCGCGCAACGGCGCCCTGGCCACGCACCACGACAACAGGACGAGGCCGGTGATGATGGAGGGCCAGAGGAAGCTCCCGCGCGCGCGACCGGTACCCTGCTCGCGCGAAGCAGTCGCTCCCGGCGTGGAGCGACGCGACGAATCGGCCGCTCCGCGTCCCTCCCGTTCAGCCGCTCGGAGCGATGCAGACATGCGAGGTAAGGTAGCGGGGGCGGATGGAGGGGAACAGGGAGACTTCGAGTTGTGAGTTCTGAGTTGTGGGTCGTGAGGTCGGTCGTGAGCTGGAGGCGTTCTCGATGCTCGCACTCACGACTACTCACGACCCAGAACCCAGAACCCACAACTGCCGTCCTCCCTTGCATCCGCTCCCACACCGAGCGAACGTCCACAGTATGCCGAACCGTCTGGCGGGGGAGACGAGCCCATACCTGCTGCAGCACGCAGGCAATCCGGTGGAATGGTATCCATGGGGACCGGAGGCATTGGGTCGCGCGAAGCAGGAAGACAAGCCGATCCTCCTCAGCATCGGCTACTCGGCGTGCCACTGGTGCCACGTGATGGAGCGCGAATCGTTCGAGGATGAGCGCACCGCGCGCCTCATGAACGAGCTCTTCGTGAACATCAAGGTGGATCGCGAGGAGCGCCCCGATCTCGACGCCATCTATATGAATGCGGTGCAGGCGATGACGGGACACGGTGGCTGGCCGATGACCGTGTTTCTCACGCCGGATGGGCTCCCCTTCTACGGCGGAACCTACTTTCCGCCGGACGACCGGCCCGGGCTCCCCTCGTTCCAGCGCGTGCTCCGCTCGGTGGCCAGTGCATTCGCCGAGCGGCGGGACGATGTGGAGCACGCAGCAACCGCCATGGCGGAGATGTACGAGAAGGCGCAGGCGACGCTGCGTCCGAGCGGCGCGCTCTCGCCGCGTCTCCTGGCGCGTGCCTACGATCGCATCGTGCAAGGGTACGACGCGCGCCACGGCGGTTTTGGCGGCGCACCCAAGTTCCCGCAGACGATGGTGCTCGACTTCCTGCTCCGCTACTGGCGGCGCACCGGTACCGAGCCCGCGATCGAGATGGTGCGCCACTCGTTTCTCGCCATGGCGTACGGCGGGATCTACGATCAGCTCGGCGGCGGCTTTCACCGGTATGCCGTGGACGGCGCGTGGCTCGTGCCGCACTTCGAGAAGATGCTGTACGACAACGCGCTCCTTGCGCGCCTGGGCACGCATCTGTTCCAGGCCACGCACGAGCCGGAGATCCGCCGCATCACCGAGGAGACCATCGAGTGGGTGGCGCGCGAGATGACATCGCCCGAAGGCGGCTTCTACTCCGCGCTCGATGCCGACAGCGAAGGGGAGGAAGGAAAGTTCTACGTGTGGAGCGAGTCCGAGCTCGCCGCGTTGCTCGGCGCGGACACGCCCCTCGTCGAGACGTACTGGGGCGTGACGAAGCAGGGGAACTTCGAGGGACAGAACATCCTGCACGTCCCCGCCGCGCCCGATGTCGCCGCAACGCGAGCAGGCGTGGACGTCGAAACGCTGCAGCGCGCCGTGGCGAGGGCACGGCCCACGCTGTACGCGGCCCGCGCGAAGCGGGTCTGGCCCGCGCGCGACGAGAAGGTGCTTGCTGCCTGGAACGGGCTCATGCTCCGCGCGGTGGCCGAGGCGGCGCGCGTGTTCGGCCGCGAGGAGTATCGCGATCTCGCCATCCGGAACGGCGAGTTCCTCTTCACGAAGCTCGTGCAGGGCGGACGCGTGCTGCGCTCGTACCGCGATGGCTCCGCGCGACAGACGGGGTTCCTCGAAGACTACGCTGCCGTCGCGCTCGGCGCGCTCGCGCTCTACGAGCTGACCTTCGATCGCGTGTGGCTCGATCGCGCCGTGGGGCTGGCGGATGCGATCGCCACCTGGTTCTGGAACGATGAGCTCGGCGGGTTCTTCGATACGCCTCGCGACCACGAGTCGCTGGTCACACGTCCGCGCGAGATCACGGACAACGCCGTCCCCTCAGGGACCTCGCTCGCTGCCGACCTCTTCCTCCGGCTCGCCGAGCTCACCGGCGACGCCGACCTGCGCCACCGGGCCATGCACGTGCTGGAGAGCGTGGCCGAGCCGCTGGCGAACTATGCGCACGCATTCGGGTACATGCTCGGGGTTGCGGAGATGGCCGTCTTCGGCGCGGTGGAAGTCGCGCTGGTCGGCGACCCGGGCAGCGCGACGTTCACCGCGCTCGACCGGGAGCTGGCCGCGCACTACGTCCCCGCGCTGGTGCTCGCCGGCGGCCCTCCGGCCGCATCCGCTGGAGTCGCGCTCCTGCGCGACCGGGGAACGCGGAACGGAGCCGCGACCGCGTACGTTTGCAGGGAGTACACGTGTCAGACGCCGGTGACGGCCCCGGACGCCCTCGGGCGCCAGCTCGAGGATGCCGTCCACGCCCTCTCGTCCGACGCTCTTCCCACCACCTGAAG
>DASVCF010000193.1:0-6305 GCA_036381735.1 Gemmatimonadaceae bacterium
GGTAGGGCCCCCAGCGTCGATCCTCCTCCGCACCGAGCAGCGCGACCACCGGAGTGCCACACGCGCGTGCGAGATGCATCGCGCCCGTGTCGTTGGAGACGCAGGCATCGCTCCGATGGAGGAGTCCGATGAGCGTCGGAATGTCGGCCAACCCGATGCCGCTGTGTGCCCGCTCGCGGAGCTCCTCCGGAAGCGAGCCGCGAATCGCATCGATGAGCGGCGCCTCGTCCGCCACGCCGGAGAACACGACGTGCAGCGCGGGGCGCGCGGTCAGCAGCCGGCACACCAGCTCCGCGAACCGCTCCGCCGGCCAGCGATGCGACGGTTTCTGCGAGCCTGGATGGACGGTGAGCACGGGAGCGTCCGCCGGAAGCGCGAGTCGCTCGGTCAGGCGCGCCAGACCTGCGGCCGCGGCGTCGTGCATCGGCACGCTCGGGATCCGCGCCGCACCCTCTACGGGCCCGCTCAACGCTTCGACGAGCGCGAGGTTGTTGTCCGCCTCGTGTCGCGTCACATCGAACGGCAGGACGCGGGTGTTCAGGCGCTGAAGTGGATGCCCGTCGTCGAGCCCGACGCGGCGTGGCGCGCCGCTCAAAAACGCCTCGCGCAGCAGAAAGTAGCGCGCCCCCGAGATCACGAGGTCGAACCCATCGGCGAACAGCTTGATGGTGCCGGCCAGTTGAGCGAGGCGCGATGACCGATCGAGATGATCGAGCTCGCGCACCTCATCGATGTCCGCCGATCCCGCGAGCACCGCGCCCGCGGACATCCCGCGTTGAACCCCGAGCACGATGCGCGCGTGCGGGTAGCGCTCGCGCAGCGCGCGGAGCGTGGGGAGCAGGACGACGAGATCGCCGAGCCGCGTACGACGCGCGACCAGGATGCGGCGGATCCCGGCGGGACGCCGTCCGCGCAGCAGCCGTACCCCGACCCGCGCACCGTAGTACAGCCATCCCGCGCCGCACAGGACGAGGAAGGGCACGCGAGCACGGAGCGATAGCGCCTCCGCGTCGAGGGCAGCTATGGGCGCGCGTGTCTCACTCGAGCGGGGCTGCCGGGGGCGCCACGCTCGCCACCGCGCCGCACTTTGCGACGGTCGAACCAGCCTCGGTCGTCCGGGATGACGAGCGAGCGCCTCCTCGAACCGGTGCTCCAGCTCGTCCACCCGTGCATCCCAGCTGTTCGCCTCCGCGAACGCCAGCCGCCGCTCGCGCCCCGCCGCGGGGTTGGCCAGCGCCGCCGTCACCGCCGCGCGGAACGCATCGGGCGCATCGGCCAGCGTCACCACGCCGCCCAGGCGCAGCAGCGCGTTCACGGGAGTGGCGATCACCGGCCGGCCCGTTGCGAGATACTCGTACACCTTGAGCGGGCTGCACGCCTGCGTGAGTGGCGTGAGACGATACGGGGCGATGCAGACGTCTATGTCGCGCAGCACGCTCGGGAGCAGCTCGTACGGCTGGTGGCCGAGCAGATGGATGTTCGGCCGCGTGGTGAGCGCGCTCACGTCCACACCGTGCTTCACGCGCCCGGCGAGCACGATGTGCCAGTCGGGACGCGCGCGCGCCAGCGCGACCAGCAGCGCCTGGTCGATCCGCTCGTCGATCTGTCCGACGAACCCCAATCGCGGGGATGGAATCGACGCCACCGCCGGATGCGCGGCCGCGCGCGCGAGACGCGCCGGCGCGAAGTGATCGACATCGGCCGCGCTCTCGAGGAGGTACGTGCGCGGCTGCAGCGCCGACAATCTTGTGTGCAGCCGCGGCGAGATCGCGAGCACGATGTCCGCGTCGCGCGCCATCCGCTCCTCGGCCGCGCGGATGCGCTGTCGCTCCTCCACCGGCATCGCGCCGAACGCGGTGGCCTCGTCCACCGCGTAGTAGATTCGCGCGCGAGGACGGACCATCCCCAGCAACGGCTCGGCGCTGGGGTGATGCGCAATGGCGACGCCGCCGCGGAAGGCGAGCCGCTCGGCGAGTGCGGCGAGGCGGTGTGGACGCAGCCAGTGGTTCACCCGCCAGCGGAGTGGCGGGGCGTGGCGGTGAGTATAGACGAAAAGTCGCGGCGCGAGCTCGCGAACGCCGAACGCCGTGGCGACCGGCGCCAGCGAGCGCATCACATCGTGGAGCCCGGCCACGTCTTCCATCGACTGCGGGTCCACGTACAGCACCCGGTGTCCTCGCTGGGCGAGGCGGGTCATGAGCTGCTGCTTACCGGTCCAGCAGTAATCCCAGTTCTGCTGCCCGAAGCACACCACGTCCATGTCGCGTGCCCAGAGCACGATACGTACCCGGGCGCACGCGACGGCGGCTCACGATGCGGGACGCGCTACGGCGCGGTGCGCGTAAACGGCAGCCCGGCGTTACCCATCGCATCCGGCTTGCTGAAGAGGATGTGGACGAGTCGGATGCGACCGACCGTGAACGCGTGTGCCGACGCCGCCATGTACAACCGCCACACGCGGTACGTCGCCTCGCTCGTCAGCCGGATGGCTGTGTCCCTGTGCCGCTCGAGTCGGCGCACCCAGTGCCGGAGCGTGAGCGCGTAGTGCTCGCGCATCTCCTCGACGTCGCGCGTCTCCAGCCCTTCCAGCGATGCATCGTGCTCTACCTCTTCGAGCGGTAGCAGCTCACCGTCCGGGAACACGTAGCGGTCGATGAACGTTCCGCGCTTCCACACCGTGCGCGCTACCCAGCCGTGCCACCGATTGAAGGGCGGCATCGAGCTCGCGATGATCCCGCTGTTGAGGAACAAGCCGCCTGCCTTGAGCAGCCGGTGCGCCTGCGCGAAGTACTCGCGCATCTTCGCGCGCCCCACGTGCTCGAACATGCCGACGCTCACCGCCTTGTCGAACGTCCCCTCGCCGGGAAGCGATCGATAGTCGCGCACCTCGACCTGGCACCGGTCGGCGAGCCCCGCTTCGGCAATGCGTTTGCGCGCGATCTCCGCCTGCGCGTCGCTCAGCGTGATGCCGAGCGCGCGGACGCCGTAGTGCGTGACCGCGTGCAGCAGCAGACCACCCCATCCGCAGCCGAACTCGAGGAGCCGCTCGCCAGGCTGGAGCCGCAGCTTGCGACAGATGTAATCCAGCTTGGCGCGCTGTGCGGTGTCGAGATCCTCGGTGCCTGTGGCGAAGTACGCCTCCGAGTACACCATGTTCTCGTCGAGCCACAGCTTGTAGAAATCGTTGCCGACGTCGTAATGAAAGCGGATCGCCGCGGCATCGCGTTGCGGCACGTGCTCCGGCCCGAGCGACTCCAGCCCCGATGTGTGGCGCATCTCTCCGTCGGGGACCGGGGCGCGCTTCGGAAGCGCGAGGAGGTGCGTGGTCAGCCGCGCCAGCGTCTTGGGCGCGTGCAACCGCTCCGCGATCTCGTCACCGAGCGCGGTGGCGGCCTCCATACTCCCCTCGATCTCGAAGTCGCCCCGCACGTACGCCTCCGCCATGGCGATTTCCGACGGCGGGAGGAACATGCGCCTGAGCGCGGCGGGGTTGCGGAGGACCAGCGTGAAGGCGACGGAATCCAGCCGAGAGGGGTGCTCCACACTTCCATCCCACAGCCGCACGTCGAACGTGCGGTCATCCGGCGGCCCGAAGATCAGCGTGAGGGCATCGCGCGTCGCGCGGAGTACGGGATCGGTGACGGCACGCGCCGGGACCTCCCGCGGCTGGAGCAGTTGCGGCTGGGTCATTCTGTTGTCCTCCCCGGAGCACCATGTGCCGCCCGGGGAGGACATCGTGTCGCGCCCCGGGCGCGATCACACCTTCGACTTCACAAAGCATTCCAGCGGCCGATACTCACATGGACCCTGCCGGTCTGGTGACTCGACCGCGCGCCTGTTGGCGCAAACGCTCAGCGTTCGGCGGCCGTTCCCTCGGGCTTCGTACGAACCAGCCGACTGCCGATGAGCTTCGTGGCGAGGATGGTGAACATCGGCGTGAGGAAGATGCCGAGCAGCGTGTTGAGCCAGATCAGCGCGGTGAAGAACGCGCCGAGTCCAAGGCTCACCCAAATGAGGCCAAGCGGTCCACCGGAATCCAAGGTCGTCCTCTCGAGGTCAGGGCGAAGTTGAGTAAACTGCCGATCGATAATGTATGCCGCACGGTTGGGGAGCGGAAGTGCGTTGTGGGTTGTGAGTTGTGAGTGGGCACCGAGCACGAGCATGCTCACAACGCATTGGCATGACCCACAACCCATAACCCACCACCCACAACTCACAACACCATTTTCACCGTTAACTTTCCCCTATGTCCCCCCCCCCGACTTCCTGCGTCGACGAGGCTGTCTTCGAAACGTTGCGGCCACACGCGCGCGTGGTGCTCGCCGTTTCGGGGGGGCGCGATTCGATGGTCATGCTCGATGCGGCTGCGCGGGTGGCTCCGGGGCGTATCGCGGCCGTGGCAACCTTCGATCACGGCACCGGTGCGGCGGCGACGGAAGCGGCGGCGCTCGTGGAACGCCGGAGCGGCGAGCTCGGGCTCCCGGTCATCCGGGGTCGGGCTGATGCCGCGCTGCACACCGAGGCCGAGTGGCGTGAGGCGCGGTGGCGCTTTCTGCGAGCGGTGGCGGCACACGAGCGCGCGGTGGTGGCGACCGCGCATACGCGGGACGATCAAGTGGAGACCGTGCTCATGCGCGCACTCCGGGATGCCGGGGCGCGTGGGCTCGCCGGGCTGTTCGCGGCGAGCGATGTCCTCCATCCGCTGCTCGACGTTCCGCGTACGACGGTCGCGGCCTACGCGGAGCGCCGCGGCCTCGCGTGGGTGGATGATCCATCGAATCGGTCGCTCCACTTCTTGCGCAACCGCGTGAGACAAGATCTGCTCCCGGTGCTGGAGCGCGTAGACCCGGACTTCCCGGCGACGCTCCTCGCGATCGCGCATCGCGCCGCCGAGCTGCGCGAAGAGGTGGAGAGGTTCGTCGCCCGCGACGTGCCGCACCAGGTGAACGGGCGCACCCTCTCGGTTGCCCGGGGGGAGCTGTTGCGCTATGATGGGCAGAGCTTGCGGGTCCTCTGTCCGGCGCTCGTCGCACGCGTCGGTATCACGCTGGATCGCCGGGGAACCCACCGCCTCGCGGAGTTTATTATTCGAGGGAGGAACGGAGGGCGAATTCAGCTCTCCGGCGGTTATGAAGCGGTCCTGCACCGCGATACGCTCCAGGTGCGCCCCCGACCGCGCGCCCACGCCATGGCGAGCGGCATGACGAACGGGGGCGCTCATTCGTTGAAGGGGATGGTGGATGCCGCAGGTTGGCGATTCCGCCGTGTGCCAGCCAACGGAATCTCACTCGAGCATGCGGCCGAGCATGCCGCACTCTGGATGGCGGCGCTCCCCGCCGACGAGCCGCTCACGGTGCGGCCGTGGCGACCGGGAGACCGGATGGTGCCGCTCGGTGCGCCGGGTCCGAGACGCGTGAAGGGATTGTTGCGCGACGCCGGGCTCGATGCGCCGACCCGCACGGGATGGCCGGTGGTGCTCGCTGGCGATCAGATCGTCTGGATTCCTGGAGTACGCCGCAGCATCGCGGCAACTGCACGGCCCGGTCGGCCGGAGTTGGTATATCTCTGTGAACGGATCGACAGTTGATCCCCGCCTCGACGGCCGTGCCGTCAAGCGGATTGTCTATAGCGCGGAGCAGATCGCGCAACGCGTGCGCGAGCTGGGCGCCGAAGTCACGGCGCGATACCCCGACGGCGAGCTGCTGGTGCTCGGGCTCCTCAAGGGCAGCTTCATCTTTCTGGGCGATCTCGTCCGACAGATCGAACGGCCGCTCCAGGTCGATTTCCTGGTCGCGTCCAGCTACGGCAACGAGATGACGTCCAGCGGGAATGTGCGCCTCACGTATGCGCCGGAAACCAAACTCGAGGGCAAACACATTCTTCTAGTGGAAGACATCGTGGATTCCGGGCGAACGCTGAGCAAGCTCACGGACTTGCTTTCCGTGCAGCACCCGCAGTCGCTCGAAATTTGCGCATTGCTCCATAAACACGTGGCTACGGAGCTGCGCTGTCCCGTGAATCTGGTGGGATTCGATGCGCCAAACGAGTTTTTGGTAGGATACGGCTTGGACCACGCTGAGAATTATCGGCATCTGCCCTATATCGCGAGCTTGCAGTAATGGCTGAAAGAATGCCTCCGCAGAAGAACAACAAGAAGGATTCCGGGTGGGGACGGTACTCGAAGACCATCTCCTTCTGGATCCTCATCATCCTCATCCCGATCGCGTTCATCCAGTTGTCGGGTGCGCGCTCCGATGACTCGCCCGAGATCGATTACACGCAATACAACGAGCAACTGCAGGACA
>DASVCF010000194.1:0-11678 GCA_036381735.1 Gemmatimonadaceae bacterium
ACGGCTATGGCGAGGGGCGGGATGATGTGTATGAATCGATCCATTTGCTACGGAATGCTTCCAGTGTGCGACGTCGCAGATGTCGTGTCGGAGACTCACGTCCATGTCGAGCTCCTCCGTACCCATCCACGGGTTCGAGGAATGCGCTGACAGACAGACGATGCGAAACATAAAAGGTGAACCGTGTCGTGCACGGCTATCTCTTCTCACGATTGGTTGCGCTCTCGTTCCTCGTCCTCGCGCCCCACACCGGATACGGAACTCCTGCCAACCGGTTGATCACCATCGCCTGCACGGTGAGCAGCACGACCGCCGCCATGAGCACGGCCATCTCCTCGATGGTGCGCAGGAGGCCGAGCGAGATGATGAGCGTCGTCGCGCCCGCCGGTGGATGCGGCGCGCGCAGCAGGACCATGAGTCCGCTCGTGAGTCCGAGCGAGAGCGCGGCCGCGCCGATGCGCGCGGCGGTCACGCCGGTCATCATCGCGGGCCCCGCGTGCAGCAGGTGAAACGCGGCGAGGCTCGACCACCCCGCGACCACGCCGATGAGATGCCCAATGAACGCGTTGCGTGGGCTCGCGGCCGGCGCGAGCGGTGTGTAGAAGAAGAGAAACGCGGTGGGGCCGAGCGATGGGAAGACGAACGGTTGATGACTCAGCAGCGCGACCGCGGCCATGAGCGCGATCGAGATGCACCCGTTGATGAAGCTGAAGACGGCGAGCACCGCCGTGGAATCGTAGCGCGCGGCGAGGGCGGGGAGTCGCAGCGCGAGGAAGACCCCGCGCGCCACCACCCAGAGCTGGCCGCCGATCGGGCCCGCGCGCAGTTCCTCCGGTGCGTGCGTGGACGGAGCGCCGTCGTGCGGCGTGCGGGGCGTGGCCGCGCGTTCGCCGCGCGCGTGGTGCCGAGGTGGTTCGTCCGTCACGTGGAGGTCAGTCGCGCTGCGACGGCCGGCGCTCGAGCAGCCGGAGCACGACGAGGCCGCCGAGGAAGATGAGCCCGGAGATCAGCGCGGCGATGAGCGTCCCCTCACGCATATCCGCGAGGTACAGATTGAGCGCGAGGGTGAGCAGCCAGAGCTGCACCGTCATGAGGAGGATCCCGATCGCGAGCGCGAGCATCACGAGTGCGCTCTGGCCGGGCGGCGGCGAGGGGTGCGGAGCGCCGCGCGGCGCTTCGCGCGCGCTCTTGTCGTGGATGCGCATCGCGGGCGTGCCCATCACGCGATCCTCGGGATGGATGCGATGCTCACACTGTGCGCGATGCTCGCGCTAGACGCGATCCTCACGACGGCGTCTCCCCGGTGGCGTAGAGCATACCGTCGCGCTCCTCGAGCGAGATCTTCGGCAGCGGGCGCGGCGGCGGGCCGGCGAGCACGCCGCCCGTCTCGGGGTCGAACACGCCTTCGTGACACGGACAGCGCAGCACGCCGCGCTCCTTCGCCCAGAAGACGGCGCACGACAGGTGCGTGCACTTGCCGCTGTACGCCGCGAAGCGACGCGGTCCGAGTCGAAGGAGGATCGCCTGGTTGCCGGGGCCGGGGTACGTGAAGTAGTGCACGTCGCCCACGGCGAGCTCGCTCGCGCGGATGATCGGATGTGCTTCGCCGAACGGACGCTCCGGCAGCAGACCCAGCCCCGCGATCCCCGCGGTGACGACGAACAGCGCGCCCGATGCGCCCACCGCCCACCGCAGCACCTGCCGCCGCGACACGAGGTCGTCCGCATCCCACTCGTACGGGAAGGGGACACCCCAGCGACCCGCGCTCGTGTGATTGCTGAGCGGCTCGCCCTCCACGTCATCCACGCTCTCGCGATCGTCCGTCATAGCACCCACGCCTCCTCGGTGGCCGGCTGCGCCGGCTGTCGCACGAGCTCGAGACTCGCCTCCGCTTCCGCGAGCAGCGCCGACACATCGAGCCTCGGCACATCGGACGGCAACACGTGATAGACCTTGGTGCGCACCGTCTGCTCGCCGAAGGCCGTCACGTTCACCGCGCGTCCCTCGCGCTCCTCCATGAACTCCTCGTACGTGCCGTACCAGATGGCCTGGGTGGGGCACGCCTGCGCGCACCACGGTTTGAGCCCCTGGCTCGTGCGGTCGTAGCACAGGTTGCACTTCTTCATCAGCCGCGCTTCGGTGTCGAACTTCGGCACGCCGAACGGGCACGCGTACACGCAGTTGCGACACCCGATGCACCGCGACGTCTCCGCCTGCTGCACCACGCCGTCGGCGGTGATGGTGATGGCGAGCACGGGGCACACCTGCGCGCACGGCGCCACCGGGTCCTCGCAGTGCATGCACAGCGTGGGCTGCGTGGCCACGCTCAGGTCGCGGTCCACGAAGTCCACCATGATCATGCTCTCGCCCTTGTGCGAGTCGCACTCGCGGCACGCCGCCTCGCACGCGCGGCACCCGATGCACCGCGACGGGTCGATGAACATCGTCTTCACGACGGCCATGTCAGCTCCTCCGACATGTCATCCCGAGCGAAGCGAGGGATCTCGTCTCCAGTCCGAGATCCATCGCTTACGCTCGGGATGACAGGGGGTCTCATTCCCCCACTCCGTGCAACGTGCTCTCCTCGGTGACGCCGCTGGTGTACGGGAACATCTTCGGCGCGTTCTCGGGCGTGAGGTTCTCCGTGGGCGCGCGCTCGAGCGGCGCGGCCGGCACATCGACCCGCTCGACGGTGGCCGCGCACTCCTTGAACTCGGGAATCTTCACCGACGGCTCGCACGCGGGGTTCGTCAGCTGATTCACCGCGCGGCGATGTCCATAGTGGAACGGAATGAAGAGCGTATCGGGACGAATGGTCGGCGTCACGAGCGCCTTCAGCTCCATGGATGCGCGTGGCGTGCGCACGCGCACGATCTGACCATCGGCGATGCCGAGTCGCGCGGCGGCCTGCGGGTGGATCTCCACCCACGGATCGGGCGCCTGCGAGTTCAGGAATCCCAGGCGCCGCGTCTGGGTGCCGCTCAGATACTGATAGACGACGCGGCCGCTCGTGAGGCGGAACGGATAATCGCCGCCCGGCTCCTCCGCCGCGGGCTGGTACGTCGTCACGAACATGCGCGCCTTGCCATCGGGATGATGGAACCGCTCCGTGAACAGTCTCGGCGTGCCGGGGTGGTCGAGCTCGGGGCACGGCCAGAACACGCCGCCCTGCTCGTCGATCTTCTCCCACGTGATGCCGTAGTAGTCGGCCACGCCGCCGTGCGACGCGATGCGCAGCTCGTCCCAGATCTCGCGCGCCGAGCGGAACTGGAAATACTGGCCGCGCCCCAGGCGGTGCGCGAGCTCCACCATGATCTGCCAGTCGGTGAGCGCTTCGCCCGGCGGGTTCTGCGCCTTGTTGATCTTGATGACGCGCCCTTCGAGGTTGGTAGTCGTCCCCTCATCCTCGCACCAGATCGCGGCCGGCAGCACCACGTCCGCGAGCTCGGCGGTCTCCGACAGGAAGAAGTCGCAGACGATGAACGGATCGAGCTGCTCGATGCCGCGCCGCACGACGGCGTTCTGCGGGAGCGAGACCATGAGGTTCGAGCACATCACCATGCAGCTCTTGATCTCGCCGGTGTTCATGAGGTTGACCATCTCGGTGGCCGCCGCGCCGGGGCCGGGCAGCTCTTCCTCGGGGATCCCCCACACCTGCGCGATGTACTGGCGGTCCTCCAGGCGATCGATGTGACGATAGCCCGGCAGTTGATGCGCCTTCTGCCCCATCTCGCGTCCGCCCTGTCCGTTCCCCTGCCCGGTGAGCATCGTCGCGCCGCCGCCGGGCTTGCCGAGCTGACCGCGCGCGAGTGCGAGGTTGATGCAGGCGAGACAGTTGTCCACGCCGTGCGTGCTGTGCTCGATCCCACGCGCGTGCATGATGAGCGACGTGGGCGCCTGTCCATAGATTCGCGCGGCCGCGACGATGCGGGCGGCGGGGACGCCGGTGATCTTCTCCGCCATCTCCGGCGTGTACGGCTCGACGGCGGCGCGCACCTCGTCCCACCCGTTCGTGCGCGCGGCGAGGTATGCCTCGTCCGTCATCCCTTCGTGGATGATGAAGCGGAGCATCGCGTTGAGGAGCGCGACGTCGGTGCCGGGGCGCAGCGCGAGCCACAGATCGGCGGTGCGCGCGGTGGCGGTCTGCCGAGGATCGGCGACGATCAGCTTCGCGCCGCGGTCGCGCGCCTTCCACAGCCACTGCGTCATCACGGGGAAGCACTCGGCCACGTTGCTGCCGACGACGAAGAGCGCGTCGGCGAGCGGGATGTCCGTCATCGGGAGCGGCGCGCGATCGATGCCGAACGCCTTGTCGTACGCGCCGGCGGCGGACGACATGCACAAGCGCCCGTTGTAGTCCACGTTCTTCGTGCGGAGCGCGACGCGCGCGAACTTCCCCGCGAGGTAGCACTTCTCGTTCGTCATCGACGAGCCGCTGTAGATGGCGACCGCGTCGCGCCCGTGCGTCGCCTGGATCTCCTGCCATCGCTCGACGATGTAGCTCAGCGCCGCGTCCCAGCTCACGCGCGCGAGCTGGCCGTTGCGGCGCATCATCGGATAGCGCAGCCGCTCGGGATGTCCCGCCTGCTGGTAGGCGACCACGCCCTTCGGGCAGAGCGAGCCGCGATTGTGCGGAAAGTTGCGCGGCTCGACGCCGACCACCTGGCCATCGACCACCTTCAGGTTCATCCCGCACTGCACGCCGCAGAAGGCGCAGTGCGTGGGGACGAGCCCGTCGGGAATGCGGTCGGCCTCGCGCCATCCGGGGGCCGGCGCGCCGGCCGACTGAAAGTCGTAGTTGAAGGCGCGATCGGGAACGAAGAAATCCTTGTTGACGGTCATTGCATCACCTGCTACAGAAAGCGCTGCTTCATGAGCTCGTAGTACGCCTCGCCGCGCAGCACGCGTTTGCACGTGGGACAGTACTCCTGCAGCACGCCGAGCCCATCGCCGAGCGAGTAGTCCTGGCCGAGGTTGTTGAGCACGTACTTGAGGTCCGTGACGAACTGTGCCGAGGGCATCTCGTGCCCGCATCGCCGGCACTGACGCGCGGGCGGCGCGCCGTTGGAGCTCGTGTGTTCGGCGATCGTGTGGTCCGAGCCCGTGTGTGGAGTGCCGGGGAGTGTTGCCACTGATGCGGGAGCGGAATTCGCCTCCGCGGCCGCATGTGCGTGCGCGTGCCCGTAATGCTCCACGTCCTGGTTCACCTGCTGGTAGAGCGTGACGCCGATGCTCGCCGGCCGCTGGATGATGTGGAAGAACTTCCCGAATGGGAGCGACAGGAGCCAGAGCACGACGACCACTTCGTGCGTGAGCGCGATGAACCAGTAGAACGATCCGCCCCACCAGTTGGACGACGCGGTGAGCGCGAGCCCCGTGACGGCGATCGCCGCGAGCAGGAAGATCGGCATCAGATCGAAGCCGAAGCGCTGCGTGGTGAGGAGTCCTGCGTTGGTGATGCGGCGCCAGATGGCGATGGCGAGCCCGACGAGCAGCAGCACCGCGGAGATATCCAGAATGTGGAAGAGGCCGAAGCCGATCCCCGATGCGATGGGGAAGGTCATCACCGGAATCCCGAAGAACCACGCGCGGTAGTGATCGGGGGGTACGAGGGTGAAGCGGATCCATCCCCACGTGAGCGGCACGGTGACGAGCAGCGCGAGCACGACGCCCCAGAAGATGCATTCGTGCATGATCCAGCGCGTGGGGCTGCGGCGGAGGATGAACGTCTGCCCGAAGATGTCGGTCCACCACGCGCGCGGGATGAGGAGCGTGTAGCGGCGGAAGTTCTTCCAGCTCAGGAACTCACGCCACCCCGCGCGAAAGTAGAGCTGCGTGGGCGGGCGGCCGATCCAGAGCGTGTAGCGATAGGTGAGCGCCGCGACCACGAACACCGTAGCCACGGTGTAGCCGATGAGCGCGGAGTCGAAGTCGCGGAGTCCGCGCGAGCCGACATAGATGAGAATGAGCACGACGATCGTCGCGATCGTGGCCGCAATCGTCGCGCGTCGTCGCTGATCGGGCACGGCGCTCCTCGAGCTCGATGGGGATCGGATGCTGGAGTTCGGTCCGCGGTAAGGAATCTGCTGCATCCAAGTGCGCGCGTCGAGGCGCACGAGGGTGCGGGCAGCACGTTATGTGCCGTACGGCAGCCGCTCGGCGATGGTCGTCGCGAGCCCCTTCGCGTCGGCGGAGTCGTCGTTGGTGAGGACGATGACGACGGCGTGCGCGTCGGGGATGCGGATGAACGCACCGCGCTTGCCGCCCGCCGCGGCGTACGCGGTGAGCCACGTCGTGCCGCCGTGCGACTCGCGCGTCCAGCCGCGCGTGACGTCGACGCCGGGCCAGGTGCGCGGACTCTCGAGGCCGAGCGCGAGGCGGTAGAGCTCATCGACGTCGGATTGCACCTGACCGCTCGCTTCGGCAGTGGTGCGGTGGAGTCCGATCGGCGTGGCGATCTGGCGCGCGACGCACCGTTGGAAGGTGGTCAGCTCCCGCGTGGCACGCGTGCGGGAGGCGCTGCCCGCCGTCGCCCGCGTCCCGTTCGCCGCGGAGCGCGCCGCAGGCTCGGGGAGCTGCGCGCACAGCGCGGTGAAGACGCGCGAGATGTCGCCGAGCGGAAACTGCGGGAGCGTCGTCGTCGGCATGTAGCGTGGCTGCGCGGGGATGCCGTACGACTTGTCGACGACCACTTCGCCGTTGCGCGCCACGAGGACCGTCGCGCCTCCGGACGCGCCGCTCGCGTACGTCGCGAACAGTCCGTCGATGAACGACGCCGGGAAGGGCGCGTCGTCGCTCGCGCGATGCAGCACGTGTCGCGTCGCGAGGTCGTAGCGATCGCCGGGGTAGAGCGTGAGGAACGGCTTGCCCGGATCGGTGGCGTCGTGTCCGCCGTAGACGAACGCCTTGTCGCGGCCGATGATCGTCGCGGTGTCGCCCCGCACCACCCACGCGGTGCCTTCGTCCTCCGACATGCCGAGCAGCCGCGGGTAGCGCGGCATGATGGAATCGGCGAGGTCGGGGAGCCGCTCGCGCGCGACCACGTGTTGATCGATGGCGACGCCGCGCAGGAAGGCGAAGCCCTTCTCGTACCCCGGGTAGTCCATGATGCGATTGTCGTTCGACGGCGCACCGCGGACGAGGAAGTCGCCGAGGATCGTGGCGCCGGCCGAGGAGCCGCCGACCACGCCGCCGCGCGCGAGCACATCGTGAAACGCCTGCTCGGTCTTCGTCCCGGCATACGCATCCACCAGACGATACTGCCGTCCGCCCTCGAACCACACGCCGCCCGCCCGCTTCACGATGGCGACGAACGAATCGGCGTTCGCCACGGCGCGATCGGTGGTGAAGAGGACGCGGACGTTGCGCGCGCCCGCACGGCGCAGGTTGCGCGCGCCGGCGGCATCGTCGCCGTACGCGCTGCCGCCGCCGGCATTCGGGACATCGATGATGAGTGCGTCGGGCCCGCCGGCCGCCTGGATGAAGCGCGAGTAGATCTCGGGCCCCATCGCGCCGCCACCGACGACGATCACGGTGCCGTGCGCGGGGCCGACGTGCGGAGTGTTCTGCGTGACAGTACGGGGAGCGGCACGCTGCGCCGAGAGCAGCGCGGGGGCGACGAGCGAGGCGACGATGACGCGGCCAAGGACGGGCATGCGACCTCCAGCGGAGGGATGACAGCGCACTGTGCGCCGAAGATGCCCCCCGTGCGCGCCAGCCCGCAACTCCTCACTCGGCGCGCAACGTCACCGCGGGATCGACGCGCGCCGCACGCCACGCCGGCACCCAGCACGCGATCGCCGAGACGCCGAGCAGCAGCGCGATCACGCCGAGATAGGTGAGGGGATCGAGCGGCGACACGCCGAAGAGCAGCGTCACGATGGCGCGCGTGGCGAGCGCCGCCGCGAGCACGCCCGCCGCGATGCCGATGCCCGTGAGCCCCATCCCCTGCCGCAGCACGAGCGCGCGGATGCGCTCCGGGCTCGCGCCCAGTGCCGCGCGCACGCCCAGCTCGCGCATCCGCTCGGCGACGCCCGCCGCGAGCACACCGTAGATGCCGATCACGGCGAGGGCGAGCGCGGCGAGCGCGAACGTCTCGAACACCGTGAGCACGAACCGGCGCTGCGCTTCCGAGCGCGCGAGCAGCTCGTGCATCGGCGCGATGCGGACGATCGGCACGTTCCGGTTCACCGACCAGATGGCACGCTCCACGGCTCCCGCAAGCAGTGTCGGATCGCCGGTGGTGCGCACGACGAGCGACTGGATGTTGTCCACCCACCGCCACTGCCCCAGCGCGGCGTAGAACGCGTCCTCCGCGCCGAGCGCGAGCGACGTCTGCTTCACATCGCTCACCACGCCCACCACCGTCCCCCACGGACGCGTGGTGTCGCCGATGTCGGGACCGATGCGCAGCCGCTGGCCGATCGGATCGATGTCCGGGAATTCGTGCCGCGCGAGCGATTGGCTGATCACGATCGCTTCGCCGTCGCCCGGCCGATCGCTCTCCTGGAGCAGCCGGCCGCGGATGAGCGGGATGCGCATCGCGCGGAACCACTCCGGCGTGACCGTGTAGCGCAGCGCGCTCGGCATCTCGTTGCGGCTCCGCGGCACGGACTCCCACTGCACGCCGTAGCCATCGGGCACGTCGCCGCTCAGCGGGAGCTGGCTGGTGAACGCCGCTTCCGTGACGCCGGGGAGATGACGCACGCGCTCGAGCACCTGCTCGAAGAACTGGCGACTCGCGGCGTCGGAGTCGTAGTGCTGGCCCGCGACATCGAGCTGCATGGTGAGCACGTGGGTCGCGTCGAAGCCCGGCGTCGTGGCGAAGAGCCGCGCGAGGCTCCGCAGCATGAGTCCGGCGCCCACGAGGAGTACGAGCGCCAGCGCGACCTCGGTCACGACGAGCGACCGCCGCAGCGCGTGCGACGAGCGGCGCGTGGTGCGCGTGTCGCTCTGCGAGCCGATGCGCAGCTCGCGCGTCGCACCTTGCAGCGCGGGGACGAGTCCCACGATCACGCCCACGAGTGTGGTGAGCGCGATGGCGAAGACGAGCGCCGGTGCATTGAGCCCGATCGCGTTCGCGCGCGGGAGCTCGGCGGGCGCGAGCGCGATGAGTGCGCGCACGCCGAACGTGCTGACCGCGAGCCCGAGCGCGCCGCCGACGGCAGCGAGGAGGAGCGTCTCGGTGAGGAGCTGCCGGATGATGCGCCCGCGGCCGGCGCCGAGCGCGGCGCGCATCGCCATCTCGGCGCGGCGCCGAGTGCCGCTGGCGAGGAGGAGGTTGGTGACGTTGACGCAGGCGATGGCGAGCACGAGCGCGACGGCGATCAGGATCGCGAGCATCGCCGGGCGCACGCCGCGCGTGACGGCATCGCGCAGCGACTGGACGTCGAGCCCGCGCGTCATGGACGCCCAGACGGGGCGCGGGAAGTCGGCGGTGGGCGTGGCGCCGATGGCCGCGATCTCGCGCCGTGCTTGCGCGATGCTGACGCCGCGCGCGAGGCGCCCCACCATCCGCATGTGGTGCCCCCACTCCGCGCTCTCGAACGATGCGTTCGCCAGATAGCGGCGCGGCGCCCACACGTCGGCAGCGGGGGTGAGCAGGTCGTCGAAGGTCGGCGGCATGACGCCGATCACGGTGTACGGCTCGCCGTCGAGCGTGATCGAGCGGCCAATGGCCGTACGCGCGGTTCCCAGGTGGCGGCGCGCGAACGCGTCGCTCACGATCGCCACGCGGGGCGCGCCCTGCGCATCGTCGGTCGCATCGAACGCTCGGCCGACGGCGGGCTTCACGCCGAACACCTGGAAGTACCGCGGCGTCACGCGCGCGCCGGTGAGGCGCTCGGGCTCGTCGCGCGTGGTGAGCGCGGGCGCCCAGCGATCCACCGCGGCGAGATCGGCGAACGATCGGCTGCGATGCGCGAGCTCGTTGAACGTGCCGTAGGTGACGTCGATGGGCTGGCCGGCATCACCCACGTCGGCGAGGCTCACGATGCGATTACCGCCCGGATACGGGAGCGGCTGGAAGAGCACGGGGTACACCGCGCTGAAGATCGCGGTGCTCGCGCCGATCCCGAGTGCGAGCGTGAGCACGCACACCGTGGTGAACCCCGGGCTCCGGCGCAGGCGGCGGGCGGCGTAGCGCACATCGGCCGCGAGCGTGCCGACCACGTGCTCCCATCCCGCGTCGCGCACGCGCTCACGCACGACGGTGATGTTGCCGATCTCGAGGCGCGCGGCGCGCAGGGCGTCGTCAGGTGAAAGGCCGCGCGCGCGATGCGCGGCGACGGACTGCTCGAGGTAGTGCTGCACCTCGTCGCCGAGATCGTGGTCGGCGTCGGCGCGGCGGACGAGCACGCGCAGGCCGTGCGTCAGCTGGCGCCACAGCGACATGGGTCATCCCTCCGCGTTGAGCAGCCGCGCGACGGCGGCGGCCCGGCGCTTCCAGTCCGCGGCCTCGACCTCGAGCTGTTTGCGGCCAGCGCGGGTGAGTGAGTAGTAGCGGGCGCGCCGCGCGTTCTCCGAGGTGCGCCACTCGGCGTCGAGCCAGCCGGCGCGCTCCAGCCGCTGCAGCGCGGTGAGCAGCGAGCCGGGGTTGACCTTGAAGACGCCGCGCGAGATCTGCTCGACGCGCCGAGCGATGCCGTAGCCGTGCATCGGCTCGAGGGAGAGCGTCTTGAGGATGAGCATGTCGAGCGTGCCGGGGATGACATCCGTGGTCGGCTGGCTCACGACGGCTCCAGAAAGGGGGACGGAGATGACGATAGCCCTCCGTCCTCTTGATTGTCAAGACATGATGGTCAAGCCATGTGGTGGTGTCACGGATGCGCGCCGGGCCGTTCCAGGATGCCGTGCCCGGCCGTGAACCCGAACCGTTCGTACAGCGGCCGGCTGCGCGCGCTCGGCCAGAGAATCACCGATTCGACGGGGCGCGCATCGCACCACGCCAGCACGGTGGTGAGGAGCATCGACCCGATGCCCGACCCGCGCCCGCTCTCGGGCACGTAGAAGTTGGAGATGTACGCGTGCTCCTCGGGCTCGCTCGCCGGGTTGGGGATCTTCTCGACGACCTGCACCCAGATCGCGCCCACGAGCTCGTCGCCCCGTTCCGCCACCCAGCAGCGCCAGGGCGAGCCGTCGCCGAGGCGCTCCGCCATCCACGCCGCGCACCGCTGCACGAATGCGTCGGGCGGCTCGCCGGCGCCGTGGGTCTGGGCGCGGAAATCGTAGCGCATGCGCGCGAGCCGCGGCGCGTCGCTCGTACACGCAGCGCGGACGGTGATGTTCGCTTCCATGATGGCGATCGCGGCGGAGGTGGGCGCGGAGGTGTCGAGACGCGCGTGTCGCGGTGCGCATGTCGACGTGCGCATGTCGCGGTGCGCATGTCGACGTGCGCGTAAGGAGTAGCACGGCCGGGCGGCGCACGCAACGGGCAGCCCAACCGCTGCGAAGAGCCTACCGGTTCCCCTGACCCACCGGTGGCGGTGTGAACTGCGCGAGGTCGTAGATGCCGAGCTGTTTCTCCAACCCGGCAACGGTATCGACCGCCATGTCGAAGCCGTCGCCACCGAACATCTGCCGCTCGTTCTTCTCGAACTGCTCGCCGAGCGCGGCGTACTCGTTCTGCGATACGAGCTTCTTGAAGGCGGGGAAGAGCACGGTGTCCTCGCGCGCCTCGT
>DASVCF010000195.1:0-4281 GCA_036381735.1 Gemmatimonadaceae bacterium
GGATGCACCGACACATTCGCGCCGAGCTCGGTGTCGCGGAAGCACAGGGAAAGCGCTACTCGTGGGGCTACCCCGCGTGTCCCGATCTCGAGCAGCACACCGAGGTGTTCAAGCTCCTCCCCGCCGCGGATGCGCTCGGCATGGAGCTGAGCGTCGCGGGCCAGCTCATCCCGGAGCAGTCCACGGCGGCGATCGTCGTGCATCATCCGGAGGCGAAGTACTACGTGGTGCGGGAGGCGAGAGGTGAGAGGCGGGAGGCGAAGGACGGTGTCATCCCGAGCGAAGCGAGGGATCTTGCTGGTAGTCCGAGATCCCTCGCTGGCGCTCGGGATGACAGTCCGCCGGTTTCGCATCCCGCATCCCGCATCCCGCATCCCGCGTCTGGCACCAAGCCATGACATCCGTCGCCTCCCCCCGCGACCCCCGCGTCCTCCTCGAACCCGATCGCGTCGTCGTCTTCGACGGCGCGATGGGGACGATGCTGTACGCGAAGGGGGTGTTCATCAATCAGTGTTACGATGAGCTGAACGTGCGCGCGCCGGATCTCGTGCGCGACGTACATCGCGCGTACGTGCAGGCGGGTGCCGAGGTGTTGGAGACGAACAGCTTCGGGGCGAACCGCCTGAAGCTCGCGCAGTACGGGCTCGAGTCACGCGTGGCCGAGCTCAATCGGCGCGCGGCGGAGCTGGCGCGCGAGGCGGCTGGAGATCGGGTGTTCGTCGCGGGCGCCGTGGGGCCGCTCGGCGTGCGCATCGAGCCGTACGGCCCGACGAGCCGCGACGAGGCGCAGGGCTATTTCCGCGAGCAGCTCACCGCGCTGCGCGAGGGAGGCGTCGATCTCTTCATCCTCGAGACGATGTCCGACCTGCACGAGATGGAGCAGGCCATCCGCGCCGCGCGCGATGTAGACGCCAGCGTGCCGATCATCGCGCAGATGACGATCGGACAGGATGGGCACACGCCCTTCGGCGCATCGCCAGAGGATGTGGTGACGGCGCTCTGCGGATGGGGCGCGGACGTCATCGGGCTCAACTGCTCGGTCGGGCCGCAGGCGATTCTGGAGGCCATCGAACGGATGGCGCCCGTCGCCACGTGCAAGCTCAGCGCGCAACCGAACGCCGGCATGCCGCGTGACGTGGGCGGTCGCACGATGTACATGGCGAGCCCGGAGTACATGGCCACCTACGCGCGCCATCTCCTGAACGCCGGCGTAAAGATCATCGGCGGTTGCTGCGGAACGACGCCGGAACACATCCGGGCGATGGTGGAGGGGATTCGGCCGCTGGTGCCGAGACTGCGGGATGCGGGACGCGGGATGCGGGATGCGGGATCGTCGGGGAGGCGGGTTGCGGGAGGCGGGATGCGACCGGCCCGAGGAGAGACGGCTCTCACCTCCGAGGCAGTTCCGCATCCCGCAACCCGCATCCCGCAACCCGAGCCCGTCCCCTTTCCCGACCGCTCGCGATGGGCGGCGAAGATCGCGCGCGGCGAGTTCGTCACCTCGGTGGAGATCGTGCCGCCGCGCGGGGTGGATGCGACGAAGGTGTTGGAGGGCGTCGCGGCGCTCAAGGCCGCGGGCGTCGATGCGGTGAACGTCCCGGACGGTCCGCGTGCGCAGAGTCGCTTGGGCGCGCTGATGATGAGTCTCCTCATCGAGCAGCGCGTGGGGATCGAGACGGTGACGCACTACTGCTGCCGTGATCGCAACCTGCTCGGCATGCTGAGCGATCTGTTGGGTGCGTCGGCGATGGGGCTTCGCAATCTACTCATCATTACCGGTGATCCGCCGAAGATGGGCCCGTACCCGGATGCCACCGCGGTGTTCGACATCGATTCGATTGGTCTCACGAATCTCGTGAACCAGTTGAACCACGGACTCGATCCCGGCGGGAACGCCATCGGATGCCCGACGCAGTTCGTGATCGGCGTCGGCGTGAACCCCGCCGCGCTCGACCCCGCACACGAGATCCGCCGCTTCGAGTGGAAGGTGGACGCGGGCGCCGAGTTCGCGATGACGCAGCCGGTGTTCGACATCGCGCAGCTCGAGCGCTTCCTCGAGCGCATCGCGCACGTGCGCATCCCCATCGTCGCCGGCATCTGGCCGCTGGTGTCCGCGCGCAACGCCGAATTCCTCGCGAACGAAGTGCCGGGCGTCGTCGTGCCCGATGCCGTGCTCGCACGCATGCGCAAGGCGAGCGATCGCTCCAAGGAGCACGCGGTTGCCGAAGGAATCGCCATCGCGCGCGAGATGCTCGATCGCGTCCGGGGATCGGTGCAGGGGGTGCAGGTATCGGCGCCATTCGGCAAGGTGGAGCTCGCCCTCGACGTGTGCCGCGGATAAGTCCCCGAGCTACGACGAGATGAACCGCGGATTTGAGCAGGCAGTGGCAACCGCGGGAGAGGCCGCAGAGGGCCGCAGGGAGCCGCGGATCAACGACAACCGTAACCGCAACGACAACGGCGGAACGCGGATGACGCGGATGAACCGCGGATCACCGCGGATCGATCGCGACCAGCGAGAGGCTCGGGACTCGAGGGCCTGAGAGGAATTTTTTTTGGGGATCGGGCGAGGGCTGGGGTGACCGAGGCGCGCCTCGCGCGGCCGCTGGGCTAGCCGTAGTACGGTTCGGCGCCTGCCTGGGTGCGGGAGGCTCACCCCGCGTCCCCCAAAAAATCAGTCAGCCCCGGCGGGTCGGAGTTCTCGCTCTGTCCCGATCGATCCGCGTTTCATCCGCGTTGATCCGCGGCTGCTATTGCCGTTGTAGTGGCAGTTGCCGTTGCTGTTGTCGTATCCGCGCTCATCCGCGCACATCCGCGGTTCCCACGCATTGCGATCCGCGCCCCTCCGCGGCCATGGTCAGCTGCCCCAGCGCGGCGCCCAGCATTCCGCCCACCGCACACGCGGCCCATGCCCACCACTGTACCGGCTCTTCGCCGAACATCCGCGGTACGAAGCCGAGGCCGAGGACGATCATTACAACGAGCGACGTGGCGACCACTAGGCGCGGCGCTGCGGCAGGTATTGGGCGGGCCATCGCCCCGAAGACTCGCGGTTCCTCCACCGCTGCGGCACGTGCCGCCCAGTATCCCATCGGCGCCAGCAGGCCAGCGAGCCAGAGCGCTGTGAGCCACGCGGTCACGCGCCCCGACGCATAGCTGAACGGGAGGAAGAAGCTCCAGCCGAGTCCTGGTCCCAGGCGCAGCTCGCGACTCGCGACCATCCGCGGCCCATTCACGGACACGCGGTACGCATCGCCCGTATACCCGCCTGCGATGCGCATCGTGTCCGACTGCGTGCGCACATGGGATGCATCCGCGGCCGAATCCGGGAAGGCGTTCTCGATCCGCACGGCGGGGTCGCGTAGCCGCAGGTCGCTCGCATGCGTCCGCATACGGAAGATCAGGTCGCGCCCCTGCTGGCCCAGCATGATGATCTCCGCGCTGCGGATGTCGGTGATGCGCGTGATCGGCGCGAGCCCATCGATCGGCGCCCCGGGAATCACCGTGGCGCGGAGCGGGTCGCCATGGAGGAGCCATTGCCGTAGCTCGCCGCTGTTGGAGATCGGTGCCCACGGCAGCGGCGCGCGTCCCACGGAGGCGGCGACGAGCTTTCCCGTGAACAGTGGTCCAGGGCCATCGAGCGAGGCCCAGTGGCCCCAGTAGGGGAAGCGCGTGAGCGACGGACGAACGCCCCACGCCGAGCCGACGAGGATGAGGAGCCAGGCGGCGATCCCTGCGCTCATCAGTCGTCGAGCAGCCCGCGTGCTCGGCAGGAGCCACGAGCGCCAGTGATCCGCCAGCGCGATCCCGACCGCCCCGCCGAGGCTGTTGCTGACGAGGTCGCCCAGACTCGCGTCCCGCCCGACGACGACGTGAATCTGCAGCAGCTCGATCGCGAGCGATGTGAGCGCGGCGACCACGAACGCCCGCCACGCGCGCGTGCCCGCGAGCCGCAGTCCGAAGCCGAACGGAATGAAGAGCAGGATGTTGAGCACCACGTCGGTGCCGCCGTAGCTGCCGCACACCAGACATAGGCTCGGGCCGGGCTGATCCGCGCCCGGGTTCGGCGTCAACGTGAGCGCCGCGATCGCCGCGAACCCGCCAATGGCGAGCGTCAGTCCGATCGTCTTCCGTTGAGTCACTGCAACGTTTCGTCGCATGCGTGAGTAAGGTGCCACCGCGTCGCGTCCGCCATCGGCGTCATCGCGAGCGCGAGCTGTCGTCCCGAGCGCAGGCTGTCATCCCGAGCACAGCGAGGGATCCCTCGCTGTGCTCGGGATG
>DASVCF010000196.1:0-2124 GCA_036381735.1 Gemmatimonadaceae bacterium
CCACGCGCACGTCCGGCGCGAGCACGGACGGCCGCACCGCACCGAGCGGCGAGACTGTCGAAGTCGTGTTTCGCCAGGATCCCAAAGTGTACGACGGACGCTTCGCGAACAACGCGTGGCTGCAAGAGCTCCCCGAGCCCATGACCAAGCTCACGTGGGACAACAGCGCCGTCGTGAGCCCGGCCACCGCGGCTCGACTCAGCATCTCCACGGGCGATGTCGTCGAGCTCGGCGAACGGCACCGGAGCGTTCGCATCCCGGCGCTCGTGCTCCCCGGCCACGCCGATGGCTCGGTGTCGCTGTACCTCGGCTACGGGCGACGCGGCGCCGAGGCGGTCGCGCGCGGCGTGGGTGTCGATGTCTACACGCTCCGCACGTCGATCGCACCGTACGTGGCCACCGGGTTCACGCTCGCGCGCACCACGGAGCATCACGATCTCGCCATCACACAGGAGCACTGGGCGCTGCACGGCCGAGACATGGTGCGCCGGGCGACGATCGGCGAGTACCGGAAGGATCCGCGCTTCACGGCATCGCAGAATGCGCGAGTGCTCACGCTCTACCAGCCGTACCCACTCGACACCGGCGATCAGTGGGCGATGACCGTCGATCTCAGCCTGTGCACAGGGTGCAGCGCGTGCGTGGTCGCGTGCCAGGCGGAGAACAACATCCCAGTGGTCGGGAAGAGCGACGTGCTCAAGAGTCGCGAGATGCACTGGCTGCGCATCGATCGCTACTTCTCCGGCCCCCCCGAGGACCCCGACGTCGTCGCGCAGCCCATGCTCTGCCAGCACTGCGAGAAAGCACCGTGCGAGTACGTGTGCCCCGTGAACGCGACGGTGCACAGCCCGGACGGCCTGAACGAGATGGTCTACAACCGGTGCGTGGGGACGCGCTTCTGCTCGAACAACTGCCCGTACAAGGTGCGCCGCTTCAACTGGTTCGACTACAACGCCGAAATCACCGAGACCGAGGAGATGGTGAAGAATCCGCAGGTTACGGTGCGCGGGCGCGGTGTGATGGAGAAGTGCTCGTTCTGTGTGCAGCGCATTCGCCGCAGCCAGATCGAGGCGCGGATCGAGAATCGCGCGCTCGGGCCTAACGAAGTGCAGACCGCGTGTCAGCAGGCGTGCCCCACGAATGCGATCGTCTTCGGCTCGTACACGAATCGGGAGTCCGACGTGGCGCACGAGCTCGAGCAGGACCGGGTGTACGCGGTGCTGCACGAGCTGGGCACGCAGCCGAGGGTGCGCTATCTCGCGCGCATCACGAATCCCAACCCCACGCTGGGCGGCGAGGCCGGCTGATGGCGCAACCCGCCCCGCTCGCTGGAACGGCGCCCGAGCTGCGGGAGCATCCGGTCGTCCGCGAGCTGCCCGACAACGCCGCCCTCACCGATCAGCTCCTATCCCCCACCTGGACGAGCTCGAAGGTGTGGTGGGTGCTCTTTCTCGTTTCGGGAGCACTCTCGCTGCTCCTCGTCGCCCTCGTCCTGTACACGTTCGCGGTGGGGATCGGGGTGTGGGGGAACAACATCCCCGTCGCGTGGGCGTACGCGATCACGAACTTCGTCTGGTGGATCGGGATCGGGCACGCGGGGACGTTCATCTCCGCGTTCCTCATCCTGCTCAACCAGCAGTGGCGCGCATCGGTGAACCGGATAGCGGAAGCGATGACGCTCTTCGCACTCGTGAACGCGATGCTCTTCCCCGTGCTGCACCTGGGACGCCCGTGGTTCTTCTACTGGCTCATCCCCTACCCCGCGACGATGAAGGTGTGGCCGAACTTCCGCAGCTCGCTGCCGTGGGACGTGGCCGCGATCACGACGTACTTCACCGTCTCGCTGCTCTTCTGGTACGTGGGGCTCCTCCCCGATCTCGCGGCGGCGCGCGACCGCGCGCCCGGCAAGTGGCGGCGTCGCATCTACGGCATCTTCGCGCTCGGCTGGCGCGGCGCGGGGCGGCATTGGAAGAACTACCGCATCGCCTACATCATCCTCGCCGGCCTCGCGACGCCGCTCGTGATCTCGGTGCACAGCATCGTGAGCCTGGACTTCGCCATCGCGCAGCTCCCCGGCTGGCACTCGACCATCTTCCCGCCCTACTTCGTGGTCGGCGCGATCTA
>DASVCF010000197.1:0-32738 GCA_036381735.1 Gemmatimonadaceae bacterium
TGACCCCATTGATCGTCGCTGGTGCTTGACGAACGGACCCGCCGGCCGCGAAAATGGGCCGGCGGGTTCGTTGCATCATCCCCCTCGTACATCCTCCCGCGCCATCGGCGCATCCCTGGAGTCCACTGCGTGAATTCCACCGTTTCTCCGTCCGCCGCACCGCTCGACTCGACCGTCTCCGCGAGCGACACCCGGGCCGCCGTCACCGCCGGCTTCCTCGGCTGGATGCTCGACGCGTTCGATTTCTTCCTCGTCGTCCTCGCGCTCACGTCCATCGGCGCGGAGTTCGGGAAGAGTGACACCGCCGTCGCGCTCTCCCTCACGCTCACGCTCGCGTTCCGGCCCGTGGGCGCGTTCATCTTCGGGCTGCTGGCGGACCGCTACGGGCGACGGCTCCCGCTCATCATCGATCTCATCTTCTTCTCGGTGGTGGAAGTGCTCACCGGGCTCGCGCCGAACTTCACGATATTCCTCGTGCTGCGCGCGCTGTACGGAATCGGGATGGGAGGCGAGTGGGGCGTGGGGGCGACGCTGGCGATGGAGAAAGCGCCCACGCGACGGCGCGGCGTGCTGTCCGGCCTGCTGCAGGAAGGGTACGCGGCCGGCTATCTTCTCGCCGCCGTCTGCTACTTCTTCATCTTCCCGCGCTGGGGATGGCGGCCGATGTTCTTCATCGGCGGGCTCCCCGCGCTCCTCGCGATCTACGTGCGGCTGCACGTGAAGGAGTCCGAGGTGTGGGAGCGCACGAAGCACGCGAGCTGGGGCGAGCTGGGGCGCGGGATCGTGTCGCACTGGAAGCTCTTTCTGTACCTGGTCGTGCTCATGGCGATGATGAACTTCGTGTCGCACGGCACGCAGGATCTCTACCCCACGTTCCTGCAGCGCGGCTGGCATTTCACGCCGCACCAGCGCAGCGCGCTCACGGCGTTCTCGATGGTGGGCGCCATCGTGGGCGGCGTGCTCTTCGGACTCTATTCCGATCGCGTGGGGCGGCGGAAGGCGATCGTCATCGCGCTGCTGTTGGCGATCGCGGTCGTCCCGCTCTGGGCGTTCGCGCCATCGGTGGCGCTCCTCGTGGCCGGCGGCTTCCTGATGCAGTTCATGGTGCAGGGCGCGTGGGGGGTGATCCCGGCGCACATCACGGAGCTCTCTCCCGACTCGGTGCGCGGCTTTCTCCCCGGCTTCGCGTACCAGTGCGGCGTGCTGATCGCGAGCTCGATCGCGTACCTGGAGGCGGTGCTCGCCGCGCACACGAGCTACGCGACGGCCATGGCGCTCGCGGCGGTCATTGTCTGCGTGGGTGGCGTGGCGGCGGCGGCGTTGGGGCGGGAGCGGCATGGAGTCGCGTTCGGAGGGGAGATGTGAGTTGTGGGTTGTGAGTTGTGGGTCGTGAGTTGTGGGTTGTGAGTAGCTGTGAGCCCGACCATCCAGGGAGCCTCGAGCTCAGAACCCACTCACAACTCACAACCCATGACTCACAACCGCTTCACGTAACCGTCGAAGAACAGCTTCGCGAGCAGCGCACGCCGCCCGCGCACGCCGACCTTCTCGGCCGCGTGATCGAGGTGGTCCTGCACCGTGTAGGGCGAGATCTGCAAGCGACGGGCGATCTCTTTGCTCGAGTAGCCACGCGCCACCATGGCGGCGACCTCGCGCTCGCGGGGTGAGAGTCCGTACAGCTTCGCGAGCAGCGGCGCGACATCGGCGTGCCCGATGGGCGTGATGATGACGACACAGCTCGAGCGCCCTGTCGCGTCCGGCTCGGTGAGCTGGACCTGCAGCGTGTACCAGCGGCCCGACCGCCCCCGCACACGCAGCTCGCCGCTCCACCGCGCCCCATGCGCCTCGACGAAGCGACGGCGAGCGATCACACCGAGCAGGACGGAAGGAAGCTCGGTCCCCGACGGTCCGATATCGGCAAGGTCCTCCAGCTGTGCGGCGGCCGTCGCCGTCCGCTGCGCCACTCGTGCGCGGTCGTCGACCACCACCACGCCCGGCCTGACCGCCGCGGTGTCCGCCGCATCGTCGGCCTGCTCCGCCCGGTTCGCCACCGCGCGCAGTGCGGCGGCGCGCAAGCCACGCGCGACGATCGGCGCGATTCGCCGAAAGTAGGCGAGCTCGCGATCGCCGAACGCGTGCGCGGTATGCGCCCGGAGTGAGCACCACACACCCCAGGGCTCATCGCCGAGGGCGAAGGTCGCGCGGATCTCGCCGCGGAGTCCCGCACCTCTGAACGCACATTCCAGCTCGGGATGCAACTCGGTGGTGACGATCTGGCCGGTACGCGCGAGGTCGACCACCCGCTCCGCCTCGCCGTTCGGATAGAGGGACTCGAAATAGTGACGTGCGAGCTGCGGCGGTGCGCCCTCGCCCATGGCATGCGTCACGAGCCCCGTATCGGGGTCGAGCGTGTTGAAGAAGTAGGCGTCGGAGGGAATCAGGCGCGCTGTCTGGCGCGCGATCTCCTGCCGCAACGTCACCGAGTCCAGCCCGGCCGCGCAGACCCGGGCGACGCTCCGAACGGCTTCGCGCTCCGCCCTGGCGGGCGACGCATACAACACCGGCATACCGCCTCCCAAATACTTGGGATACTGGACGATGCTCCGCCGGTCGATCGTGGAAGCACAACGGATGGTCGCGCCAACCCGCGACCCGACACGGTCATCTCCAGAGGAGGTATAATATGCGCTCCCTTCACGCCCCGGCAACGACAGCGGTGTTCGCGCTCGTGCTCCTGTCCGCGTGCCGCGGCGCCGCTGCACACAACGCCCCGCCCGACACGATCGCCGAGATCCGACAGGCCACGGCGAGGTATCGGGACGTACACGCGGCGCTGGCCGATGGCTACATCCGCGACCCGATGAACATGTGCATCACCGCCAGCACGGAGGGCCAGCCGGCATGGCTCGGCGGTATGGGCGTTCACTACTTCCGTGCGGACCTGCTCGGCATCACCGGCACCACACCGCGCGTCAACGGAAAGGGGACGCACACAGACTTCATGCATCCCGCCGTGCTCATCTACGAGCCCCAGGCGGACGGCTCGCTACAACTTGTGGCCGTCGAGAACCTGGTGTTCGAGAAGGCGTGGCACGCCGCCGGTCACAGCTCGCCGCCGTCGTTCGAGGGACACGAGTATTTCCACATGGTGGACAACCCGAGCACGCCCGCAGACGAAGCGCATGGCTTCGAGCCGCACTACGAGCTGCACATCTGGACCGAGCGGACGAATCCCAGCGGAACGTTCATGCAGTTCAACCCTGCCATCGCCTGCAAGTATCACAAGCAGCAGCCGGCGAGCAGTGGACGGTCCGGTCGATAGCGCGCGCAGCGGGATGGCGGGCGTGGGCCGCGCGCTCAGCGCCGTGCCGTCGCATCGAGCACCGCGCCATCGACCGCCAGCGTCGCCTGCAGCAGCACGTTCGCGCCGTTGATCACATCCGCGGGCGTCGTGTACTCGGTGGGGGCGTGGCTGATCCCGCCCACGCTCGGCACGAAGATCATCCCTGACGGTCCGAGTGCCGCCATGTTCTGCGCGTCGTGCCCTGCGCCGCTCGGCATCGAGAGCCAGGTGAGGCCGAGACGCTCCGCCGCCTGCGCGATCAGCGCGCGCACGCGCGCGTCCATGGGCGCCGGCGGGTTGACGTTGCTCTCGCGGAAGTCGAAGGTCGTGCCGGTCGACTCGGCGATCGTGCGCGCGGCGGCGGCGATCCGATCGTAGAGCACGCGGATCGTTCGCGCGTCCGTGTCGCGCAGCTCGAGCGTGAGCACCACCTTCCCGGGGATCACGTTCGCCGCGCCCGGCAATGCCTGGATGCGCCCGATCGTCCCGACGTGCCGCCCCGGCGTGCTCGTCACCACGTCGTGCACCGCCTCGATGAACTTCGCGGTGGCGAGCAAGGCATCGTGGCGATCGGCCATGGGCGTCGTGCCCGCGTGCGAGGCGACGCCGGTGACGGTCACCTCCCAGTGCTGGATGCCGACGAGCCCTTCGACGACGCCGATGTCGACGTGGGCTCGCTCGAGCACCGACCCCTGCTCGATGTGCAGCTCCAGGTAGCCGGCGATCGTACCCGGCGCGCGGCGCACGCTGGCGAGCGCAACCGGATCGCCGCCCAGGAACGCGATCCCCTCGCGAATCGTCTTGCCGCTCGCGCTCACGCGATCCAGGTCGGCCGCGGTGAGATCGCCGCGCATCGCGCGGCTCCCCACCAGTCCACCCTCCTCGTTCTGGAAGATCACGACCTCGAGTGGATGCCGCGTCACCACGCGACGCTCGGCCAGCGTTTCCGCGACTTCGATGGCGGCGAGCGAGCCCAGCGGACCGTCGTAGTTCCCGCCGTTGGGGACCGAGTCGATGTGGGATCCGATCAGGAGCGGCGGCAGCGTCGACTCGCTGCCGGGCCGGCAACCGATGATGTTCCCCGCCGCATCGATGCATGGGTCGAGCGCGGCGGCACGCATGAGGTCCATCACGAGTGCGCGCGCCTCGCGGTCCGCGTCGCTGTAGGCTACGCGGGCGACGCCGCCATCGGCCGTCGAACCGAACGTGGAGAGCGCGTGCAGATGAGCGAGGAGTCGATCACCGTTCACGCGGAGTACTTCCGTCTCAGGCATCTCGCTCGCTCGAACCCTCCACGTTCTCCCAAACGCTCACTCCGCCCTGAGCGCCTCCATGGGATCGACGTGCGCCGCGCGGCGCGCCGGGATCCAACTCGCCAGCGCGGCGATCGCGATCAGCACCGCCGACACGACCACCAGGGTCACGGGATCGCTCGGCGCCACGCCGAAGAGCAGCGACCGGATGAAGCGCGCGACGAGCGCGAACAACACGAGGCCCGCGACGATCCCCGCGCCCGTGAGCGCGATCCCCTGCCGGGTCACCATCCGTGCCACGGCGTGCGGCGATGCGCCGAGCGCCATGCGCACACCGATCTCCCGCGTGCGGAGGCTCACAATATACGCGATCACACCATACAACCCGATGGCGCCGAGCAGCAGGGTGACGACGGCCGCCACGCCAATGATCAGCATCGTGAACGAGAGGCGCGCGAGCGATCCGCGCACGACGTCCGTCATCGGGCGCACGTCGTACGTGGGGAGCGTGGAGTCCAGCTCGTGCACGATCTGCTGCACCGGGCGCGTGATCATGGCCGGGTCACCCGTCGTACGCACCACGAGCCCCATCTGCCGATCGAGCTGCGTGAACATCGTATCCGGCGACGCGACCTCGGGGAAATAGACGGTCTGGGCAGGCGGCGCCTGGAGCGAGCTGTCGCGCACCGCATCCACCACGCCGACGACCGTGTACCACGATCCGGTCGGGAGCGTACGGAAGCGCTTGCCGATCGCCTGCGCGCCCGTCGAGTCGTGCCAGAAGTGTTCGGCCGTCACGCGATTGACGATCGCCTCGTTGCTCTGCTGGCGGCCGTCGATCGAATAGAAGGTGCGCCCCGCGAGGAGCGGGATGCCCATCGTCTTGAAGAAGTTGCCATCGGTGGTGACGAAGAATTGGAGCGGCGGGATCTTGGTGGCCGCGCTCGCGTCTCCTTCGACCCAGATGGGGCTGTGGTTGTCGCCGTGCTCCTCGAGCGGGAGCCGCGACGTGAGCCCCACCGAGCGCACGCCGGGCAGCTGCGCCACGCGCTCGGTGAGCTGCGCGTAGAAGCGCACGACGTTCGTATCGGTCTGATAGCGTGCCTTCGGCAGCGACAGCCAGAGCGTCGCGAGATGCTCAGGGTTCCAGCCGGGACGCACCGCGTGCAGCCGCTGAAAGCTCCGCATGAGCAGCCCTGAGCCCGCGAGCACCACCAGCGCGAGCGCGATCTGCGCGGCGACCAACGCGCCGCGCACGCGATGCCGCGCGCGCCCCGCCGTGCCGCCGCGCCCGCCTTCGCGCAGTGTGCTCGCGAGCTGCGTGCGGCCGAAGCGGATCGCGGGGATGACGCTGCACGCGAGTGCGACGAGCACACTCACCGCGACCGTGAACAGTACGACAGTGCCATCCACGCGCACTTCGGCGAGCCGCGGCAGCTCAGCCGGCCCCGCGCTCACGAGCGCGCGGATGCCGATCGCGGCCACCACCAGCCCGAGCGCACCGGCGATCGCGGCGAGCACCGCCGACTCGGTGAAGAAGTACGACAGCACGCGAGAGCGACCCGCACCGAGTGCGGCACGCACGGCGAGCTCACGCTGGCGGCCATCGGCGCGCACGAGGATGAGATTCGCCACGTTCGCGCACGCGACCAGGAGCAGCAGCCCCGCCGTCGCGGCCACGATCCAGAGCGTGCCGGCAATGCCGCCGACGACATCGTCGCGCATCGGGGTGAGCACGGGGCGCGGCTTCGTCTGGTCCAGCAGCTGCTGCGTCGTCACTCCGGGCGCGAACATCGGGGCGATGTCCAGGATGCGCGGGAGGACGTTCGTGAAATCACGTTGTGCCTGCTCGATGGTGACGCCGGGCTTGAGCCGCGCGATCGCATTGTAGCTGAAGCCGCCATTCCCGAACGAGTTGACCGGGTCGAGACCGAGCGGGAGCCAGAGCTCGGCGTCCGCCGACGGGAAGCGGAACGTCTTCGGCATCACGCCGACGATCTCGCGTGAGACGCCGTTCACGTCGAGCGTGCGCCCGAGCACGTGCGGATCAGCGCCGAATCGCGTGCGCCACAATCCATCGCTGATGATCACCACCGGTCGGCCCTTGGGCCGATCTTCATCCTCGGTGAACGTGCGCCCGACCGTCGGCGACACCTCGAGGACCGGGATCATGTTCGCGGTCATGAACGTCGCCGGCACGCGCTCCGGCTCGGCGACGCCCTTCGGATCGGCGATGTTCGCCGAGCCGTCCTGGTACAGCGCGATCCCGCTGATCGTGTGCGCGAAGCGCTTGAACGTGAAGTAGGTGGAGGTCGTCTGCTGCGTCTTCGGAAGCGAGAGCGGCGGCAGATTCATCCACGCGCCCACCAGCTGCTCCGGATGCCCGTACGGCAGCGGGCGCAGCAGGATGCCATCGACGACGGCGAAGATCGCCACGGCGGCGCCGATGCCGATGGCGAGCGTGAGGATGGCGGCCGTGGTGAAGACAGGCGTCCGACGCAGCGAACGCCAGGCGTAGCGAACGGGTTGGAGGACGGACACGATGCAGCCTCGGTGCGGTAGGAGACATCAGCAGATATGAGCAGTACGGACCGGAGGCTCGTCGGTTTCTAGCGGCGCGTCATTCCGAGCATCTTGTCATCCCGAGCGCAGCGAGGGATCTCGGGGGACGTTGTCATTCCGAGCGCAGCGAGGAATCTCGGGCAGCGCGCGAGATCCCTCGCTGACGCTCGGGATGACAGGGCTAGGCTCGAGATGACAGTGCTCGGCTCGGTGTACTCGGGATCTCGCCAGCGCGCACGTGCGTCGTCCGCGTCGCGAACGTCACGACGAGCAGCACGACGACGTTGATGATGAGTGCCACGATGCCGACGTTGAGATCGGTCACGACCGACGGCCACGACGGAAAGAGATGCGCCATCGTCGCACCGGTGAGCGAGAGATACGCGACGGTCGCTTCGCCGGCGAGAATCCCCGCGTACGCGCCGGCGCGCGTCGCGATCGGCTGCGCGCCGAGACTGAACACGAGCGCCGGAAAGAGCTGCGTCACCATGTTGTAGCCCATGAGGAGCAGCGCGACCAGCGTCTCCCCACCCGTGAACGTGAAGTACACCGCCACGAGCGCGACCACGGGGACGAGCGCCCTCGCGAGCACGGAGACGGTGCGATCGCGCGTCCCGGGGACGAGCGGCGCGTAGACGTTCTTCGCGAGGATCGTGGCCGCGGCCATGAGCAGCATCGAGCCCGGCACGAGCGCGGTGAGCAGCCCCGCCGCACCCACGACGCCCATGACCCACGGCGAGAAGCTCTGCCGCACCAGCCGCATCAACGAATCATCGGCGGCCGTGCCGGTGAGTCCGGGCACCTGCAGGATGGCCGCGAACCCGATGAAGAAGACGAAGAGCAGCACGAGCTGGTAGAGCGGGAGCATCACCGCGTTCCGGCGGAACACGCTCTCTTCACGCGCCGTGTACGCGGACGCGAAGGTGTGCGGCCACATGTAGAAGCCAAGCGCCGTGAGCAGGACCGTCGAGATGAACCACGACGTGCTCATCCCCGTCGCCGGGAGCGTGAGGAAGCCCGGCTTCGCGCGATCGATGGCTTCGAACATCGCGCGGAAGCCGCCGTAGTCGTGGAGCGGGAAGTAGATGCCGAGCGCGAGGACGACCGCGAGGATCAGGAAATCCTTGAGCGCCGCCGTCCACGCCGAGCCGCGAACGCCCGAGATCACCACGTAGCCGACGACGGCGATCGTCCCGATCCACACAGCGGCCGTGGCCGAGATGGAGCCGTACGACGCCTCGGAGACGATGATCCCCAGCCCCTTGAGCTGCAGCACGAGATACGGGACGATGGCCGCCACGCTCACGAGCGAGACGACGATGCCGAGCCCCGGGCTCCGGTACTTGCTCGCGAAGAAGTCCGCCTGCGAGACGAGACCGTGCGTCTTCGCGTAGCGCCAGATGACGGGGAGCAGAAAGTACGACAGCGCGTACGCGAGCGCGCCGTAGCACAGGATGTACATGGCGGGCGCGCCCTTGCCGTACGCCCACCCGCTCCCGCCGAGGAAGGTGAAGGTGGTGTAGATCTCTCCCGCCATGAGGAGGAAGACGAAGATCGTCCCGAACTTCCGGCCGCCGACGCTCCACTGCTCCAGCGTCATCTCCGTGCCGCGCCGCGCCTGGAGTCCCAGGTAGATGGCGAGCGCGAGCGCGGCGAGGATGATGAGGAGCGCGGCGTTCACGGTCACTCCGGCGGGCGAGTGGGTCCGCTCGGCGTCGCGCCGGCGCGTCCGTCACCGCTCGCGCCACGCAGCTCGGCGTGGTCACGCGCGCGGTCGAGCACGAGGATGAGCCACATGATGCCGGACGTGAGCACCACCCACAGCGTGATCCAGAAGAGCAGGAAGGGGAGTCCGAGGACGTACGGCTCCACGCGATTCGCGAACGGCACGCCGCCGAGCATGCCGATGGCGGGGATGATCGCGAGGTAGCGGTAGCGCCTCATCGCCCGCGTCTCATGGAAGCTGCTCCGCGCGGCGCCTCACGCGCGCTCCGCGCCGCTCAGAAAATCTCTCGCCGCCGCGACGAACAGTCGTGTCCCCAGATCGAGCGCCCGCTCGTCGATGTCGAAGCGCTCGTGGTGATGCGGCTGCACGATGCCGCGCGCCTCGTTGCGCGCACCCACGAAGAAGAACGTCCCCGGGGCGCGCTGCTGATACGCCGAGAAGTCCTCGGCGCCCATGGTCGGACGGAAGTCGATGAGCGTCTCGGGCCCGAGCGTGTCGCGCACGATCCGCCGCATGCGCTCACTCACCCGCACATCGTTGATCACGGGACGGTAGCCGCGCTCGTACGTGAAGTCGTACGCCGCGCCGTGCGCCTGCGTCACGCCCTTCACGATGCGCTCGAGGAGCTCCGGCATCCGATCCCTGAGCGCCGCGTCGAAGGTGCGCACCGTGCCCGCGAGCTCCGCTGTTTCGGGGATGACGTTGAACGTCGTGCCCGCGTGGAACTGCGTGACCGAGACGACCGCGTTGTCGATCGGGTCCACGGTCCGCGCGACGATGTGCTGCAGGTTGGTGACGACCTGCGCCGCGACGGCGATGCTGTCCACCGTCTGCTGCGGGATGGCGGCGTGTCCGCCCTTCCCCTTCACGACGATCGTGAACGTATCCGGCGCCGCCATCATCGCGCCGATCCCGACGCCCACCTTCCCCACATCCATCGGCGACCACAGGTGCGCGCCGATCACCGCGTCCACACCGTCCATCACCCCCGCGTTCACCATCTCTTCCGCGCCGCCGGGATGCAGCTCCTCGGCGTGCTGGAAGAAGAAACGCGCCTCGCCGTGCAGCTCATTCCGCATTCCACTCAGCACCTGCGCGGCGCCGAGGAGCATCGCGGTGTGCCCATCGTGGCCACACGCGTGCATGACGCCGGGGTTGCGCGAGATGAAATCGTGCGTGTTGCGCTCCTGGATCGGGAGCGCATCCATGTCCGCGCGCATCGCGAGCACGGGTCCGGGGTGTGCACCGCGGAGCCGCGCCATCACGCTCGTGGCGGTGGGACGCGAGACCTCGAACCCTTCGAAGCCGCACAGCGTGTCGTAGACGAACTGCGCGGTGCGTTCCTCGTGAAAGGAGAGCTCGGGCTCCTGATGGAGCCGTCGTCGCCATCCGATGACGGTCTCGCGGACGCTCTCGGTGGTGACGGGCGCGGTGGAACGCAGGGTGGACTGGGTCATTCGGTGAACCTCGGGCGCGGAGATCAGGGTGCAGGGAGTAGGGTGCAGGGTGTAGCCGACCTCGGGAGGCTTCTCCTCGCGCGTCGAGCTCTCAGCGTGTGCCGGCTACACCCTCCCCCCTACTCCCTACACCCTACAATCGTGCATATGTCACATTCTGTCCAATGTCACATGCCGTCCGCTGGTCTGCAACTTGCTTTTCCGTAGCGTATCCCAAGAGCAGAGGACAGTATGCGACGGATATTGGCAGGTGTTGCAATGGTTGCGCTCGCCGCGGGCGCGTGCTCCCGACCAGCGCAGGTGACATCCGGTGGCGAAGTGGCCCCCGAAGCTCCCACGAACGCGAACATGGTGCCGGTAGGCACCACGTTGCAAGCCAAGCTCAACACGACGCTCGGCACGCAGCAGAGCCGCGTCGGCGATCAGTTCACGGCGACGGTCACGCAGCCGGTGGTCGCGCAGAACGGGGCGACCGTCATCCCTGAGGGCGCCATCGTGCACGGCGAGATCACGGGGCTGCACGCGTCGCAGAACGTCGGCGACCAGGCGGCGATCAAGCTGAACTTCGACAGTCTCGAGATCAACGGACAGAACTACCCGTTCAACGCCAAGGTGACGGCGACGAACCTGAAGACGCAGGGCCAGAGCAAGAACGAGACGTTGAAGAACGCGGGTGTCGGCGCGGTGGCCGGTGCGGCGCTCGGCGCGATCCTCGGTGGCGGCAACCTGAGCAAGGTCGCCCTGGGCGGCGTGCTCGGCGCGGCCGCGGGCACGGCCATCTCACTCGGGATGGGCGATGTGCAGGCGGTGCTCCCCGCCGGCTCGGAGCTCACGCTGCAATCGACGCAGGAAGTGGCGCTCAATCGCTAGACGCGGAGCGCGGACGACGTGTGCGCGCCGGTAGCAGGGTGCGCACGATGTCGTGCTACGCCGAACGGGCCCGGGGGATCGATCCCCCGAGCCCGTTCATCATCGTCACGCCTCGTCGTCCGCGCTCTCCGGCACATCGACCGGGGTGTCGAGCAGCATGCGGGCGACGCGCGCATCCTCGCGCCGCACCATGAGTCGCACACCGTGCACGAACGTCAGCGACGGATACATCCCACCAGCGTCGTTGTGAAGGACGAGCGCCGGGATGTCGTGCGCCTCCAGCACGGCGCGTGCGATCTCCGCCTCGACTTCGCTCGCGAACGTGCGCAGAACGACGATCTGCCCCGCCGTCGATGCCATCGGTCACCTCCCGGAACATTCATTCGTGCGTGGTCATTCGAAGGATATCACTCGTCGCCCGACGTCACCATTCACCACTCGCAGTACCGATATGTCCGCCGCATCGCATCTCTTCTCTCCCCTGCACCTCCGTGAGGTGACGATGCCCAACCGCATCGCCGTCTCGCCCATGTGCCAGTACTCGAGCATCGATGGCTTCGCATCGGATTGGCATCTGGTCCACCTCGGCAGCCGCGCGGTGGGCGGCGCGGGGTTGGTGATCGCCGAGGCGACGGCGGTCACGGCCGAAGGGCGCATCTCGCCAGGTGATCTGGGGATCTGGAGCGATGCGCACATCGAGCCGCTCGCGCGGTGCACGCGCTTCATCGCCGAGCAGGGATCGGTGCCCGGCATCCAGCTCGCGCACGCGGGGCGCAAGGCGAGCACGGCCGAGCCGTGGAAGGGGGACGGGCCGCTGACGCCCGAGGAGGGCGGCTGGCGTCCGATCGTCGCGCCGAGCGCGATCCCGTTCGACGCGAAGTACCCGGTGCCGGAGGCGCTCGATGCCGGCGGCATCGCGCTCGTGGTCGCGGCGTTCGCGTCCGCTGCGCGCCGCGCGCTCGAGGCGGGGTTCCAGGTGATCGAGCTGCACGCCGCGCACGGCTACCTGCTCCACGAATTCCTCTCGCCGCTCAGCAACACGCGCACCGATGCATATGGCGGCTCGTTCGAGAACCGCACACGCATCGTGCGCGACGTGATCGCGGCGGTGCGCGAGGTGTGGCCCGAGCGGCTCCCGCTGCTCATCCGCATCTCGGCCACCGACTGGGTGGAGGGCGGCTGGGACATCGAGCAGTCGGTGGAGCTCGCGCGCACGATCGCGCCGCTGGGTGTGGACCTCATCGATTGCTCGACCGGCGGTAACGTGCCGCACGTGCGCATCCCCGTCGGCCCAGGCTACCAGGTGCAGTTCGCCGAGCGCATCCGCCGCGAGACGAACGTGTGCACGGGCGCCGTGGGACTCATCACGCAGCCCGTGCAAGCGGAAGAGATCCTGCGCGACGGAAAGGCCGACCTCATCCTCCTCGCGCGGCAGATGCTCCGCGATCCCTACTGGCCGCTGCACGCCGCGAAGGCGCTCGGCGTGGCGGTCGAGTGGCCGGAGCAGTATGTGAGGGCAAGGGATTGAGTCATGGGTTGTGGGTCGTGGGTTTTGAGTAGGGCGTCGTGAGTGATGAGGCGCCACTCACAACCCACAACCCATAACCCACAACCCTTTCCGCCCCCCTCCCCCTCCCGTATCATCTCCTGACTCACCAGGAGACGCCCATGTCATGTCAGTCCCGCGTCATCTCCGTCGCGCTCGCGGTCGCGATGCTCGGCGGATCCATCCCCGCGGCCGCGCAAGGAATTCAGTATCCGACCACGCGGCGCGATTCGGTGGTCGATGATTACTTCGGCACCAAGGTGCCGGCGCCGTACCGGTGGTTCGAGGACCAGAACAGTCCCGACGTCGCCGCGTGGGTGAAGGAAGAGAACGCGGTCACCTTCGCGTACCTCGACACGCTTCCGCAGCGTGAAGCGATCCGGCAGCGGCTCACCACGCTCTGGAACTACGAGAAGGTCGGCGTGCCGCGACGCGTGGCGAAGCAGCTCTTCTACTCGAAGAACTCGGGACTGCAGAACCAGTCGGTGATCTACACGCAGGCCACGCTCGGCGCGCCGCCGCGCGAGCTGCTCGACCCCAACACGCTCTCGCCCGATGGCTCCGTCGCACTGCAGGGGTACTCGATCTCGCCCGATGGACGCTACATGGCGTACGGGCTGTCGCAGGGCGGCTCCGACTGGGAGGAGCTGCACGTGCGCACGCTCGATGGACGCGAGCTGTCGGACACCGTCCGCTGGGTGAAGTACTCGGGGATCGGGTGGACGAACGATGGGAACGGCTTCTTCTACTCGCGCTTCCCCGAGCCGCCGGCGGGACAGGTGCTCACCGCGAAGGCCGAGCATCAGCAGATCTACTATCACGTGCTCGGCACGCCGCAGAGCGCGGACCGGCTCATCTACGAGCGCAAGGATCTCCCCGATTGGTACATGGGCGGCTCCGTCTCCGAAGATGGCCGGTACTTCTTCATCTCGATGAACCACGGCACCGACCCGAAGAACCTGCTCTACTACATCGACCTGAAGGACCCGACGCATCCCGATGTGAAGGCACCGGTGCGGCCGCTCTACACGAAGGACGATGCCGAGTACGGCCCGATTGGGAACGTCGGCCGAACGGTCTACCTGCGCACCTCGCTCGCCGCACCCAAGCGGCGCATCGTGGCCATGGATCTCGCGACTCCCGATTCGTCGCACTGGCGCACGGTGGTGCCCGAGGGACGCAACGTGATCGACGACGCGCTGCTCGCGGGCGGACGCGTGGTGGTGCAGTACCTGGTCGACGCGAAGAGCCAGGTGCGCTTCTACTCGACGACGGGCAAGCCGATCGGCCATCTCGCGCTCCCCGGAATCGGCACGATCGCCGGTCTCAGCGGGCGCAACGATACGCAGGAGCTCTTCTACGGCTTCACGTCGTTCCTCTACCCGACGACGATCTTCCGCTACAGCTTCGCCACGGGAACGAGCACGGTCTTCCAGCGCCCGCACGTCGCGTTCGACCCGAGCAAGTACGTGACGAAGCAGGTGTTCTACCGCTCGAAGGACGGCACGCGCGTCCCGATGTTCATCACGGCGAAGAAGGGCGTCGCGCTCGACGGCGCGAACCCGACCGTGCTCTACGCCTACGGCGGCTTCGACATCAGCGTCACGCCCTCGTTCAGCCCGATGACGGCCGTGTGGCTCGAGATGGGCGGGATCTACGCGGTGGCGAACCTGCGCGGCGGCGGTGAGTACGGCGAGGCATGGCACCACGCGGGGATGCTCACGCACAAGCAGAACGTCTTCAACGACTTCATCGCGGCGGCCGAGTATCTGATTCACCGGAAGTACACGTCGCCCAAGAAGCTCGCGATCCACGGCTACTCGAATGGCGGGCTGCTCGTGGGCGCGACGATGACGCAGCGTCCCGATCTCTTTGCCGTCGCGTACCCGGGCGCCGGCGTGATGGACATGCTGCGCTACCAGAAGTTCACGGCCGGAATCGGCTGGGTGCCCGAGTACGGCTCGTCCGACGATGCGTCGATGTTCCGCTACATCTACAAGTACTCGCCCGTGCAGAACGTGAAGCCGGGCACGTGCTATCCGGCCACGATCGTCACCACGGCGGACCACGATGACCGCGTGGTGCCGAGCCACTCGTACAAGTTCATCGCGCGTCTACAGGCTGCGCAGTCGTGCAACCGGCCGGTGCTCATCCGCGTGGAAACGGAAACGAGCCACGGCTACATGCCGACCGACAAGCGCATCGCGCAGCTCGCGGACATCTGGGCGTTCACGGCGGAGAATCTCGGGGTACGCACCGGGCCGACGACGGCGGGCCCGGTCGGGCAGTAGCGCGGTGTCATCCCGAGCGCAATGTCATCCCGAGCGGCAGCTTGTCATCCCGAGCGGAGCGAGGGATCTCGCTGGCTGCCCGAGATCCCTCGCTCCGCTCGGGATGACAGCGTAGGACGCTCGGGATGACCGCATAGACAGAATTCCCTAGTCACGACAGGAGACCATCCAGCATGTCTCGTCCATCACGCCTTAGGAGCGGTGCTCGCGCGATGTACCGCGCAAGCGCATTGGCGCTCGCCCTCTCGATCGCCGCCGTCGCAGTCCCATCCGCTGCCGCGCAGACGACTGGTACCAGCGCGACCGCTCGGCCGCCGAGGCACCAGGTGGTCATGGACTCGGCCCGCGCGCGCGAGCTGTACGTGAGCAAGAACCCCGCGGACCTGCCCACCTGTCGGTGCGAGCGCGACATCGCCGAGCGCGAGCGCACGGACAGCATCTTCGCGGCGCGGAGCGCGGGCGTCATGCACTTCGAGAAGGTGACGTACAAGAGCCGCGTGGACGGGATGGAGATCCCGGCGTACCTCTTCGCGCCGCTCCATCCGCGCGGTCCGAAGGGACACGCCGCGATGGTCTGGGTCCACGGCGGCGTGCACAGCCACATGACGGAGGACTATCTCCCGTTCATCCGCGAAGCGGTGCAGCGCGGCTATGTCATCATCACGCCGAACTACCGCGGCAGCACGGGCTACGGCGAGCAGTTCTACAAGGCGATCGATTACGGCGGGAAGGAGATCGACGACGTCATCTCGGCCGTCGACTATCTGCAGACGCTGCCGTACGTCGACATGAACCGGCTGGGCATCATGGGGTGGAGTCACGGCGGCTTCATCACGTGCCACGTGCTCTTCCGCGACAATCATCCCTTCAAGAGCGGTGCGTGCATCGTGCCGGTGACGAACCTCGTCTTCCGGCTCTCGTACAAGGGGCCGGGCTACCAGCGCAGCTACGCCGCCGAGGAAGGGATTCAGGGGCTGCCGTTCGAGAATCGCGAGGAGTACATCAAGCGCTCGCCCGTCTTCCACGTCGCGAACCTCAAGGTGCCGGTGCTCGTGCACGTGGCGACGAACGACACGGACGTGGACTTCGTCGAGGATCAGCAGATGGTGTACACGCTGCGCGCACTCAAGCCCGATCTCGCCGAAACGAAGATCTACGTCGACCCCGCGCCGGGACCGCACGGCGAGGGACACAGCTTCAGCCGGCGCGTGAACCCGGTGACGCTCGAGCGCGAGGACTCGCCCGCGCAGATCGACTCGTGGAACCGCACGTGGGCGTTCTTCGAGCGGACGCTGCATCCGAACCAGGGAGTGGCGCGGAGCGGGAAGTAGGAGCGCGAGGCGCGGAGCGGGCAGTAGGAGCGCAACGAGATAAGTAGGAGCGCAACGAGATAATGATGGCCCTGCTGTCGCATCGGCGTACACTCGGCCATGCGCCGTTGTCTCGATCTCGCCGAGAGGATAAGAATATGGGTATGGCTACTGCGCCCGAGTCGACCAGATGGACCGCGGACATGGTGCGCGCGCTCCCGAACGATGGCAATCGGTACGAGGTCATCGACGGGGAGCTGTTCGTGACGCCGGCACCATCGTGGGACCATCAGGAGGCTGCGTTCGAGCTGGCCATGCGCGTGCGCGCCTATCTGCGCTCGACCGGTGCGGGCCACGCGATGATCGCGCCGGCTGATGTGGAGTTCGACAACGAGCGGATGGTCGAGCCGGATGTGTTCGTGGTCCCGCTCGCCGAGGGACGCAAGCCGCGGACGTGGGAGGAAGCCGGCCGCTTGCTCCTGGCGGTCGAGATCGTCTCCCCGAGCACGGCGCGCGCCGACCGGCAGGCCAAGCGCCGGCTCTATCAGCGTGAACACGTGCCCGAGTACTGGATCGTCGATGTCGACGCGCGCCTCATCGAGCGGTGGCGACCGGAGGATGAGCGACCCGAGATCCTCGATCAGCAGCTCGCCTGGCAGCCGGATCCCGCGCACCCGCCGCTCGTCATCGACCTCGCACGCTACTTCGCCGACGTGCTCGGCGAGTAGCGGATCATCGAGCGGATCGGGGCTCTGCGGTCGGGTCGCTGCCGCCACCCTCGCATCCGTCCTCGAGCCGTGCGAACGGATCTTCGAGCCCCGCGAACAGATCGTCCGCCGGCCGCTGCGTGAGCACGCCGCCCCACGCGAGCCGGAACATCTCCACACTCAGCAACCGCTCGGAATCCTTGGGCTCGAACCACACGCGGTTCACGCTCAGGTGCTGGCTCCGATGCGCGCGAAGCGCCCGCGCCTTCCGCTCGCGCCACGCCCTGATGTCGATCAGAAAATCGACGCCCGGATGTTCGGCGAGCCGCGCCGGCGCTTCGCCCCGCCACGAGATCGCGGCCGGCGTCGTCCACACGAGGCGCGGCACGCGGTGCGCCGAACCCGCGTTGGCGAGGCAGCGCGGGTCGGCGGCCGCCGCTACGGCATCCGTCGCGAAGCGACTGATCGCGACGTGGTCCGGGTGTCCGTTCGCCCCGTTGGGATCGAAGGTGATGACGATGTCCGGCCGCTCCCGCCGGATCGCGCGCACCAGCTGCTCGCGAATGCGATCCGGCGGCGCCTCGGCAAGATGGCGGTCCTCGTAGCCCAGCAGCCCCACGAGGTCGATTCCCAGGATGTCGCACGCGTCGCGCAGCTCGCGCTCGCGCACGGCGGGCAGCTGCTCGCGCGTCGTGATCGGCGGATCGCCCATTTTCCCCGCCTGGCCGAGCGTGGCGCAGACGAGGGAAACACGCACGCCGTCCGCTCCGTATCGAACAGTGGTCCCGGCGGCGATGAAGCTCTCGTCGTCGGGGTGAGCGAAGATGAGGAGAATGCGGCGTGACATACCCTGTACAATAACGGCGGCCGCTCCGCTATACTCCTCGACACAGTCTCGGCGGCGGTATCACCGTGGCGAGTGATCTGCAGGACCAGCTCCAGATGGCGCTGGGCAGCACGTACACTCTCGAGCGCGAGCTCGGGGGTGGAGGTATGAGCCGCATCTTCGTGGCCCGCGAGCTCGCGCTCGGCCGTCTGGTCGTCATGAAGGTGCTCCCTCCCGAGCTGGCCGCCGAGGTGAACGTCGGCCGCTTCCGCCGCGAGATCCAGCTCGTCGCCCAGCTTCAGCATCCGCACATCGTGCCGGTGCTCTCGGCCTGCGACATCGGCTCGGTCCCCTACTTCACGATGCCGTTCGTGGAGGGCGAGTCGCTGCGCGCCCGCCTGGTTCGCAGCGGTGCGCTGTCGATCCCTGACGTGGTGGGCACGCTGCACGACGTGGCCAAGGCGCTCGCCTACGCGCACCGCCACGGCGTGGTGCATCGCGACATCAAGCCCGAGAACATCCTGCTCGCCGATGGCACCGCGCTCGTCACCGATTTCGGCGTGGCGAAGGCGCTCTCCGCCTCGGCGGGCGCCGGGTTTCCATCCACGTTCGCCTCGACCTCGCGCGGCGTCGTGATCGGTACGCCGGCGTACATGGCGCCGGAGCAGGTGGCATCCGATCCGACCATCGATCATCGCGCCGACCTGTACGCGCTCGGCGTGGTGGCGTACGAGCTGTTGACCGGGCGCACCCCGTTCGCCGACCGGGCGCCGCGGCAGATCTTCGCCGCGCACGTCGCGGAGCGGCCGGAGCCGGTGGACACGTTTCGCCCCGCGACGCCGGCGGTGCTCGCGGCGCTCGTCATGCGCTGCCTCGAGAAGCATCCCGCCGACCGGCCGCAATCGGCGGAGGAGGTGCTGCGCGAGCTGGACGCCGTGGGGGCCCCGCCGGGCGCGCCGCTCTCATCCTCCGCGCCGGGCGCGTCGTCCGCGGCGAGCCGCTCGCGCCCGACCGCGAAGCGGCGCACGAGCAGGATGTACGTGAGCGCGTTCGCCCTCGTCGCCGCGCTCACGCTCGGCGTCGTGTTCATGCACGGGCGCGATCCCTGGTCCGCGGACTCGCTCCTCGCAACGGGGGCGATGAAGGAGCGCGAGCCCGTGATCGTCGACGACTTCGCGAGCCCGCCGACCGATACGCTGCTCGGCGGGGTGGTGAGCGAGGCGATCCGCACGGATCTCGGACAATCCCGGGTCGTCACCGTCGTACAGCCCGGGGCCGTGCGTCAGGTCCTCGCGCGGATGCGGCGCGCGGATGCGACACGCCTCGATCTCGCGCTGGCGAGCGAGGTCGCGCAGCGCAGCGGCGCGCGCGTGGTCGTGGATGGCGACGTCGCCGCCGCCGGACAGGGGTACGTGCTCACCGCGCGGCTCATCCTCGCGGATTCGGGGACGACGCTCGCCGCGGTTCGCGAAACCGCCGCCGACTCGCGAGAGATCATCGCCGCCATCGACCGGTTGTCGCGCCAGCTGCGCGCGCGGGTGGGCGAATCGATCCGCTCGGTGCGCGCGAGCCCGCCGCTCGCGCAGGTGACCACGAGCTCGCTCGACGCGCTCCGGAAATACGCCCAAGGGTTGCACGCCATCGACGCCGAGGGAAACTACCCGAAGGGGGAGGCGCTGCTCGTCGAGGCGGTGCAACTCGACTCGGCGTTCGCGATGGCCTACCGCAAGCTTGGCACGGTCATCGGCAACGCCGGCGGCTCGGCGACGCGGCGCAACGACGCCTTTCGTCAGGCGTACGCGCATCGCGACCGCCTGAGCAACGTGGAGCGCTCGCTCACGGATGCGGCGTACTACAGCTACGTGGAGTACGACGGCCCGAAGGCGATCGCGGCGTACCAGGCCGTGCTCGATGCGCAGCCGGACAACGCCATCGCGCTGAACAACATCGGCATCCTGTACGAGGACGCGCGCGAGTACGCGACGAGCGCGCAGTACTTCCGGCGTTCCATCCAGGTGCGACCGGAACAATCGCAGTCGTACGAGAATCTCGTGGACGTCCAGACCGGCGTCGGCGACACGGCGGGCGCGCGACAGACGATGGCTGCGATGATGGCGCGCTTCCCGGGCAATCCACAGGTCGCGCTGGTGCGCGCGACGGTGGCGCTGCATGCAGGGCAGTACGACTCGGCGGCGGCGTTCGCGCGGCAGGCCGATCGCCTCCGCCCCGGGGATGCCGTGATTCACGATCAGGTGCTGGGCGGGCTCGGGCTGATCGCGCTGCTGCACGGCCAGTTGCGCGCAGGCGAGCGGTACTTCCATGAACGCGCGACGCTCGCCCGGCAGCGCGGCCTCTCGAGCGAAGCACTGAAGAACGATCTGGCCGTGGCGTGGGACGACGTGTGGTTCCGCCACGCCCCAGCCCGCGGGCTCGCGCGCGCCGACGCACTGCTCGCATCATCTACCTTCGATTCGCTCCCGCCGCTCGAGCGTCCCTACCTCGAGTTCGCGGGGCTGTACGCGGAAGGCGGTCAGCCGCAGCGCGCCCGCGCACTCCTTGCCGAGATGCAGACACAGGTCCCCGCCCGGCTCCGCATGGATCCGTACACCGAGAGTCAGTGGCACGATGTCCTTGGCCGCATCGCGCTCGCCGAAGGGAAGCCGGACCAGGCGATGGTCGAGTTCCGCGCGAGCGACAAGGGCGCGTGCGGGGATTGCGCGCTTCCACAACTCGCGCGCGCCTACGATCTCGCCGGCAACGCGGACTCGGCGCTCGCGATCTACGGACGCTACGTCAATACGCCCGGGATGGGACACAAAGAGCTCGACCCCATGTTCATCGCCGGCGCGTACAAGCGCGTGGGCGAGCTCGAGGAGGCGCGCGGCGACCGCACGCATGCCGCCGTGGCCTACGCGAAGTTGCTGCAGCTCTGGTCGAACGCCGACCCCGAGCTGCAGCCCGTGGTCGCCGAAGTGCGGCGCCGACTGGCCGCGCTCGAGAAGGATCGCGCGGGGTAACGCGAGACGGATCGCGCGGGGTAACTGGATCGCGCGAAGTAACTGGATCGCGCGGGGCACGGTGGAATGCGCCAGGTATCGCTTCCATTGCCTGGCCGACCGGCGCGCCTACATTGGAATGCTCCGCCGCCGGCCGACGGCGGACAGCCCTTTCCTTCCCGAGGTGCGAGCCATGTCCAGCATCGAGCCCACCAATCGCAGCGCGGAATCCACCGCTACGTCCGCGACGACCTCACCCGCCGCGTTGCGCCAGCAGATCGACGCGGCGAATGCGCGATTCATGGACGCGTTTCAGAACGGCGACGCGCGTGGCATTGCCGCCTGCTACACGGCGGACGCGCAGCTGCTCCCCGCGCACAACGATGTGGTGGAGGGCGCGGGCGCCATTACCGAGTTCTGGCGCCGTGTTCTCGGGATGGGTATCGCGCAGGCCCGGCTCGAAACGACCGAGGTCGAAGGGCGCGGCGACATGGCGGCCGAGATCGGCCGGTACACCCTCATCGGTGCGGATGGTGCGACGCTCGATCACGGCAAGTACGTCGTCGTCTGGCATCGCGCGGGCGATGGCTGGAAGCTGCACCGCGACATCTGGACGACGAGCCAGCCGCAGCAGACCGCGTGACTCGCGCGCGGATGTGAGCGCGCACAAGTGAACTCGCAGAAGTGAACGCCCCGAGGTGAGCGCGCCGCGGAGCTCGAGCTCCGCGGCGCGCTGTTTCATCGTCCGGTCCCCGCGGATTGCGCCGCCGTCTCCTTCCCCAGCAGCGCGTCCACCTGTGCGACGATCGCATCGAGCTCGGCCTTCAGCGTTCGATATCGATCGATCGCGTCCTGCCCGATGCGCTGGTCCGCGTTCAGCGTCATCCCGTAGAGGTAGTCGAGCTGATCGATGAGCTTGGGCTCCGAATAGCGGATGGGGGCGGTGACGAGCTGTGTGTGCAGCGCGTCGAGAGTCGAGAGCGTATCGGCTGCCGCGCCGGCCGCGCCCGCGAGTCGCGTGCGCGCCGAGTCGATCCGCGCGCTCACACGGTTCGCTTCGCTCACCGCGTCGCGCACGCGGAGGTTGTGCGCCACCTGCTGCACGAGGTCGGCCCGCGTCACGCCCGCCTTGGTCGCCCGCGGGTCGGCGCGCACCACGAGCGTCTGCGTCTCGCTCCACGGTGCGGCGCCGTTCGCCCCCGCCACGGTGAGCCGCACGCGATACGTCCCCGGCGCCACCATCGGCCCGCGCCCACCCCGTCCACCACGCGCCCCGGCCGGTCCGGGGTAGCGGAGGTCCCAGATGAAGCGGTGCATGCCGGGACTGCGCGGGATGCGGGAGGCGGGAGGCGGGAGGCGCGTGCCTCCGTCGTTCGGGGAGCCTGAATCACCACGAGCCGTGTCGCATCCCGCCTCCCGCATCCCGCATCCCGCCGCGAAGCGCCGCACCACCTTCCCATTCGCATCCAGAATGTCCAGCGTCATCGCGCCCGCGGGCTGGCTGGCGAGGTAGTAATCGATCATCGCCCCCGGCGGCGGGTACTGCGGGGCGGCGGGGTCATTGGTACCAAATGGCGAATAATGGAAGCGGTAGGCGGGGCGCGGCGCGAAGAGGTGCGCCTGCGAGAACGCGACCGTCGCGTCGAGCTGCTCGAGCGGTGCCACGTCGTCGAGAATCCAGAACGAGCGCCCCTGCGTGGAGACCACGAGGTCGCCGCGGTGTACCCGGATGTCCGTGATCGGCGTGACGGGGAGATTGCGCTGCAGCGACTGCCAGTGGCCACCGTTGTCGAACGAGACGTACATTCCGAACTCGGTGCCCGCGTAGAGCAGCCCTTCGCGCTTCGGGTCTTCGCGCACCACACGCGTCGGGTCGTCGGCGGGAATGCCGTTCGTGCCGTCGGTGAGCAGCGTCCACGTCTTGCCGTAATCGTCGGTCCGATAGATGTACGGGTGGAAATCGCCGAGCAGGTAACGGTAGACCGCGATGTAGGCGGAGGCGGCGCGATGCGGCGACGGCTCGATATTCTGCACGCGTCCGCCGGGCGGCAGCTCCTTGGGCGTCACATCCTGCCACGTCTTGCCGTTGTCGCGCGTCACGTGCACGGGGCCATCGTTCGCGCCGACCCAGATGAGTCCCTTCTCGAGCGGCGACTCGCGGATCGCGTACAGCGTGCTGTAGTACTCCTCGCCCGTGGCGTCGCGCGTGATGGGCGTGCCCGAGGCCACCTGCCCCTCGCGCGGATTCGCCGTGAGGTCGGGGCTGATCCTGGTCCAGTGCACTCCCTCGTCCGTGGTGCGGTGCACGTACTGCGAGCCGAAGTAGATCACGCGCGGATCGTGCGGCGAGACCTCCATGGGCGAGACGCGCTGAAAGCGGTAGATCATGTCCTTCGGGTTGAAGCCGTAGAGATACTGCGCGCCAACCCAGTAGTTCTGCTCCTGCCCGGTGCGCAGGTCCATGCGGCTGAACTGCCCCTTGCACCCGCCGTACACCGTGTCGGGGGCCGTCGGGTTCGGCATGATCGGCCCCGTCTCGCATCCGGGCCCGGTGCGCCACGTCTGGTCGATGTCGTCCGGCCGCCCCGCATCCACGGGGAGGCTCGGGATGATCACCGTCGTGTTGTCCTGCTGTGCGCCGTAGACGCGGTACGGATACTGGTCGTCCACCGCCACCGCGTAGATCTCGGCCGTGGGCTGGTTGTACTGCGTCGACCACGTCTCGCCGCCATCGTACGAGATGTTCGCGCCGCCGTCGTTCGCCTGGATCATCGTCTTCCCGTCGCGCGGACTGATCCACATGTCGTGGTTGTCGCCGTGCGGCGTGTCGAAGCGGCTGAACGTCTTCCCGCCATCGGTCGACTTGAAGAACCCTTCCGCGCCGGCGTAGACCACATCGGCGTTCGTGGGATCGGCGGCGATCGTCGTGTAATAGAACGGGCGCGTGATGAGCGAGCCCTGCGTGTTGACGAGCGTCCAGTGCTCGCCCGCATCATCCGAGCGGTAGAGCCCGCTCCCCGGCTTCGCCTCGATGAGCGCGTAGACGCGATTCGGATCGGCCGCGGTGACGGCGATGTTGCTCTTGCCGAACAGCTCGTCGGGGAGTCCGTTGCCGAGCTTGGTCCAGTGGTCGCCGCCATCGGTGCTCTTGTAGATGCCCCCCTCGCGCGCGCCGCTGATGATCGTCCACGGCTTCCGCTGGCCGCGCCACATGCCGGCGTAGATCACGTTCGGGTTCCCTGGCTGCAGCTCGAGGTCGGCCGCGCCCGTGCTGTCGGAGATGAACAGCACCTTCTCCCACGTCTGTCCGCCGTCGCGCGTGCGATAGACGCCGCGCTCCGCGTTGGGCGCGAACGCGTTGCCGATCGCGGCCACGTAGACCGTGTTCGGGTTCGTGGGATCGATGCGCACCGCGCCGATCTGCCCCGCATCGCGGAGGCCGACGAAGCTCCACGTCTTCCCCGCGTCGGTCGACTTGTACACGCCGTGGCCCGTCGACACGTTGCTCCGGATGTCGTCCGAGCCCGTGCCCACATAGACGATGTTCGGATCGGAGCGCGAGACATCGATCGACCCGATGGATCCGACGGCGAAGTAGCCATCGGACACCGGGCGCCAACTCGCGCCGCCGTCCGTGGTCTTCCACACACCGCCGCTCGCTTCGCCCATGTAGAAGGTGCGCGGCTCCGACGGCACGCCCATCACGGTGGTCACGCGGCCGCCGCGGTTGGGACCGATCATGCGGTAGCGCAGGCCGCTGAAGAGCGAGGAGTCGTAGGTCGCGGCAGCCGACGCGGCACCCGACGCGGGGCGCGACGCGATGCTCGACGGCGCATGCGATGCGCGACTCGCGTGCTGCGCGCGAAGCGGCTGACGGCCGGTGAACGGCGCGAGCGCGAGCGTGAGCGCGCCGATCGCGAACGTTGCGCCGCGGCGCCTTCCGGAGTGACGGAGAGCGGGACGACGGAGGCAGGAAGGGGGGGAGGGCCTGACGAGCATCGGGGATCCTGGTACGGGTGGGGGCTGACGAACTGCCGGATTTTGCACGGTGGTCCGTCCGCCCGCAACCGAGGGGCTCAACGGGGTCAGGGTCGTTCGATCGGATCGATCGAACGACCCTGACCCCGTTGATCGCCACGAGTGTCGCGCTACCCACCCCGAATTCGATTATCTAGATTAGGGGCCCCGGTCGAATCGCGTCCGGGCATCGAACTCCGCGGCGCACGGCGCCGGCGCACCCCTCCCACCGGCGAGGGTCGCATGGACGAGCACGGCGAGGTCACACAGCTCCTGGTCGCCGCGAAGGAAGGTGGCGCGGATGCGATCGGCCGCGTGGTCACCCTCGTGTACGAGGAACTCGAGCGGATCGCGCACCGCCAACTCGCGCGCGAGCAGGCCGGCCACACCCTCGACACAGGCGCGCTCGTGCACGAGGCCTACCTCAAGCTCGGCCAGCTCGACCACATCGACTGGCAGAGCCGCGAGCACTTCCTCGCCATGGCAGCGCGTCTCATGCGCCGCATCCTCATCGACTACGCCGTGGCGCGACGCGCCGAGAAGCGAGGCGGCGGCGCCGTGCGCATCACGCTCGACCCGGGGATGGCCGCGGTCGAGAACGGCGGTGACGACTTGCTCGCCCTGGACGACGCGCTGAAGCGGCTCGAGCAGCTCAACGCGCGCCAGAGCCGGATCGTCGAGTGCCGCTTCTTCGCCGGGATGAGCGTGGAGGAAACCGCCGCCGCGCTCGACCTGTCGCCGGCCACCGTGAAGCGCGATTGGGTGTCGGCGCGCGCCTGGCTCAACCGGGAGCTGCAGGCGTGATGACCCCCGAGCGGTGGGCCGAGCTGCAGGACATCCTGCACGAAGCGATCGTGCGGGATCCGAGCTCGCGCGATACGTACCTCGAGCGCGCATGCGGCAACGATCCGGCGCTCCGCGGCGAGGTGGAGCAGCTGCTGGACGCACACGGCCGCTCGGGAATGCTCGACCAGGTGGCCGACAACGTGATGGCGGCGCTCGTCGCCGGCCTGCGGACGTCGCCGCCGGCGCCCGTGCCGCGCCTCCCGCACTACACGATCCTCCAGCGTCTGGGTGGCGGCGGGATGGGCGTGGTGTACCACGCGCGCGACGTGCGGCTCGACCGCAGCGTCGCACTCAAGTTCCTCCCGCCGCACCTCGCCGCCTCCGACGACGCGAAGAAGCGCTTTCTCGTGGAAGCGCAGGCCGCCGCGGCGCTCGAGCATCCGAACATCTGCACCGTCTACGAGATCGGCGAGACCGAGGACGGGCGGATGTACATCGCGATGCCGTACTACGACGGGGAGACGCTCGCGCACTTCATCGCGCGCGGGCCAACCACGCTCCCGCATGCGATCCGCGTCACGCTCGACATCGCCGACGGGCTCGCGAAGGCGCACGAGCGCGGGATCATCCATCGCGACATCAAGCCGGCGAACATCATGCTCACGAGCGATGGGCTCGTGAAGATCCTCGACTTCGGCATCGCCAAGCTGTCCGACTCCACCGTCACGCAGCCGGGCGCGCGGCTCGGCACCATCGCGTACATGAGCCCCGAACAGGCGCTCGGCGACGGCGTGGATCACCGCACCGACATCTGGTCGCTCGGCGTCGTGCTGTACGAGATGCTCGCGGGCGCGCGCCCCTTCCGCGCCGACGATGACCGCGGGCTCATCTTCGCCATCGGGGCGCGCGATCCCGAGCCGCTCTCGCGGCAGCGCGACGACGTGCCCGCCGCCCTCGACAGCGTGCTCGTGAAGGCGATGGCCAAGCGTCCCGACGACCGCTTCGCCACCATGCGTGCATTCTCCGACGAGCTGTCGTCGCTGCACGGGCTCCTCGTGTCCACCGTTCGCGCGGCGCCACCGCGCATTCCCACCGCCCGGCGCGAGCAGAGCCGCACCGCGCTCTCGCTCGAGGGCGAGCGCCGGCAGGCGGCGGTGCTCGTCGCCACGCTCTCCGGATATCCGTCGCTCATCGAGCGGTGCCCGCCGGACGAAGTGGAGCGCGTGATGAGCCGCGTGCGCAACGCGGCGGTGGACGTCATGCGTCGGCATGGTGGATCGATCGACGAGCTGCATGGCGACCAGCTGCGCGCGCTCTTCGGCGTTCCGGAGACGCACGAGGACGACGCGGTGCGCGCCGTGCGCGCAGCGCTCGAGCTGCACGCGCGCGTGCGCGACGTGGCCGGCGCGATCACCGACGGACCGGGGCGCATGATCCGGATGCAGTCGGGGGTGCACGCGGGTCCCGTAATCGTGCAGCGCCAGCGTCGCGATGACGCCGCGTATCAGGTGGCGGGCTCGACGGTCCACACCGCCACGCGTCTCGCGGCGCTCGCGACGCCGGACGCCGTCCTCGCGAGCACGGAGTGCCAGCGGCTCATCGCGCCCTTCTTCGCCGCCGAAGCGGGCGCGCCGGTGATGCTCGACGCCGGCGCGGCGCCGATGATTCCCTATCGCATTCGCGGCACCTCGGGACTCGAGACCCGGCTCGAAGCATCGGAGCGCTCGGGGCTCACCCCGTACACCGGGCGCGGCGGCGAGCTGAGCACGCTCCAGACCCGCCTCGACCAGGCGCGCGCGGGCGATGGGCGCTTCGTCGCGGTGGTGGGCGAAGCGGGCGCGGGGAAGAGCCGGCTGCTCTACGAGCTGCGCCGCGGGCTCATCGACGATGGCACGCAGGTGCTCAAGGGACGGTGTCAATCGTACGGCGGCACGACGCCGTACCTTCCGTTCATCGAAGCGCTGCGCGACATGCTCCACCTCGATGCGCACGGGCAGCGTGAGCTGTCCGTCGATGAGATCGTCGCCCGCATCCGCGCCATCGATGCGTCGCTCGAGAGCGTCGTCCCCTTCTACCTGCACCTCCTCTCGATCCAGAGCGACGCGCACGCCGTTCCGCGCCACCTGCAAGGCGAGCGCTTCCAGGCCGCGATGCGCGATGCGCTGGTGGCCATCGTCACCGCGTACGCCAAGCGGCACGCGACGCTCGTGCTCTTCGAGGACTGGCACTGGGTGGACGATGCGTCGCGCGACGTGCTCCGGCAGCTCGTGGAGATCATCCCCACCTGCCCGCTGCTCGTGGTGGTCTCGTATCGCCCGGACACGGCGGTCGATTGGGAGAGCGCGGACCATCACACGATCATCCATCTCGGTCCGCTCGATCGCGATGCGTCGGTGACGATCATGAAAGCCGTGTGGCACGCCGAGCGTATCGCGCCGGCGCTCGCGCGGCAGATTCACGAGCGGACATCGGGCAATCCGTTCTTCCTCGAGGAGGTGTGCCAGACGCTGCTCGAGGCAGGCACGGTGACGGTGACGGCGGGCGAAGCCGCGGCAGCCGATGCATCGGGGGCGGTACACTTTCCGGAGACCGTGCAGGCGGTGATTCGCACGCGCCTCGATCGCCTGGATCGCGACGCGCGCGAGGTGCTCCGCATCGCGTCGGTGATCGGCCGCGAGTTCCTGCGCGATGTGCTGGAGGACGTCCTCGCAGGCGCGATCGATCCGGCGCCGCCGCTCCGTCGGCTCAAGTCGGCCGGGCTCATCCAGCAGACGAGCGTCGTGCCGGAGCAGGCGTACCGGTTCAAGCACGTGCTCACGCAGGAAGTAACGTACGAGACGCTGCTCGAGCACCAGCGCAAGGCGGTGCACGGTGCGGTGGGGCGCGCCATCGAGCGCCTGCACCCCGAGCGCGTCGAGGAGCGCGCCGAGCTGCTCGCGCACCACTTCAGTCGCGCCGAGTCGTGGCGCGAAGCCGTGCACTACGGCATGCAGGCCGCCGAGCGCGCGCTCGCGCTCAACCAGTTCTCGGATGCCCTGAGCACGCTCGAGCGCGCGCAGGCGTGGCTGCTCCGCCTGGACGACGACACGAACCGGCGCGAGCTCCTGGCCGAAATTCTTCTCCGCCAGGAGCGGATGTGCGAGACGCTCGGGCTCCGCGGCCGGCAGCAGCAGCTGGTCGACGAGCTGATCACACTGCTCGCGCCCGCCGGCGCGTCGGCCAAGCTCGCGGAAGCGTACCAGCGGCAAGGGGACGTCTACACGCTCCTCAAGCGGTTCGATGCCGCGGATCGCGCGCTCGAGACGGCACTCCGCATCGCGCGCGAGCGCGGCGATGTGGCGGGAGAGCGGAACGCGCTGCGGAGCATCGGGCTCCTCCGCTGGCACGAGGGGAACAACGCCGAGGCGCTCGCGATCACCGAGGACGCGCTGGCCATCGACCGCGAGCGACACGACGACCACGCGGTCGCGGGCGATCTCGCCAATCTCGGCATCATCCTCAAGAACATGGGCGAGTACGAGCGGGCGCGCGCGTGTCTGGAGGACGCGCTCGCGCTCCCCGTCGTGTACGAGGATCAGCTGACGTTGTCCTTCCTGCTGCAGAATCTCGCCAACGTGCACCGCGCGCTGGGTCATGCGGATCTCGCGCTGCAGTATCTGCGCAGCGGCGAAGAGCACACGCGCGATTTCCAGCTGCCCATCCAGCGGTCCTTCCACCTCACCGCCATCGCGCACATCTACCTTCAGCAGGGATTGGTGGAGGACTCGCTGCGCGTCTACCGCGAGGCGGTGGAGCTGAGCCGCACGGCGCGTCACGCCGACGGGTTGGCGCAGGAGCTCCGCATGCTCGGCGAAGTCCTCTACGGACTCGGGCGATACGATGAGGCGCTGCCGCTGTTCGAGGAGGGCACCGCACTGCTGGCGCAGCTCGAGGACCGTCGCGGCGAAGCGTTGATGTGGAGCCGCATCGCCGCCATCCGCGAACGGGCGCTGGCGTTCGCGGAAGCGAGCGCCGCGTGGGAGGCGGCGCGCGTGCTGTACCGGCGGATGGATGATGCGGCGGCCGAGCTGGAGGCGCTCGAGGGGCTCGCGCGATGCGCGCGGCGGCAGTCGTCGAAGAGTCGTGCCGCGGTCCCGCTCTACGAGGAGGCGATCGCGCACGCGGCGGCGAGCGGCGAGCACCGGCGCGAGGGCTCGCTGCACAACCAGCTCGGCATCCTCTATTGGGAGCTCGGCCGCTACGTCGAAGCGCTGCGGCAGTACGAGATGGGGGTGCGCATCTTCCGCGAGCTGGGCGACGCCGTGCACGAAGGGCTCATGCTCAACAGCCTCGGTCTCACACTGTGCCGGCTCAGGCGGCACGAGGAAGCGCGCACCGTGCTCGAGCAGGGGCTGTCGGTCAACCGGAAGACGGGGGAGCGGCTGCTCGAAGCGCACTCGCTCGCCGCGCTCGGCGAAGTGTACCTCGGCATCGGACGCCTGGAGGACGCGGCCACGCAGTACGACGCGGCCCTCGCGATCCGCCGCGCCATGGATGACCGGAAGGGCGAAGGGTGGATGCTGCACCACTTGAGCCGCGTACGCCGCGCGCAGGGCGACGCCGCGGATGCCGCGCGCTGCGCCGAGCGCGCACGACAACTCGCGACGGAGTGTGGAGACACCGCGCTCCTCACGGCGTGCGACAGCGCGTGACGCGCCGCTGCCGCCGGACACCGAGGCTCACGCACCAGCGAGACTCACAGACCAGGGAGAGTGACTCATGCCACGGTACATCATCGAGCGGTCCGCACCCGGCTTGTCGCGCCAGGAGCTCGAGAATGCGTCCCGGCGATCGCTGGACACGATCGCGGAGATGGAAGGGATCGTCTGGATCCGGAGCTACGTGTCCGACAAGGAAGGGAAGATCTACTGCGAGTACGACGCGCCGAGCCCCGAAGCGATCCGCGAGCACGCCCGCCGCGCCGGGCTGCCGGTGGACAAGATCTCCGAGGTCGCGCTGGAGATCAGTCCGGCGATGTTCGCGTGAACGCTGTCATCCCGGGCGCAGCGAGGGATCTCGCGCTGAGGCATGAACATCCACCACAGAGGCACAGAGACACGGAGAACGGCGGAGAACTGCAGAGATCGTGCTGTTCTCCGTGTCCTCCGTGTCTCTGTGGTGAATTGCCGTTCGGGTGCCCGGGCCGAGATCCCTCGCTCCGCTCGGGATGACAGCCGAGTAATCATCTTCCTTCCTGCACCGATCCTCCCTCATCCTCACCTCCCATGACCGACACCACCGACCGCCCGCGCTACGATCGCCGCGCCTTCGTCGGCTACTTCGCGAGCATTGGACTCGGCAGCACGCTCCTCCCCGGTCTCCTGTGGGCGCACGCCGCGCGCGGCGAGGAGATCACCACCAGCACGATCGCCTGCGCCGAAGAGCTGGCCGGTCTCTCGTTCGACGACGCCGAGCGGCAGCTGATGGTGGACGGACTCCAGTCGCAGGAGAAGCAGCTCGAGACGATCCGTGCGGTCACGCTCCCGAACTCCGTGTCGCCAGCGGTGAGCTTCAACGCGGTGCTGCCGAACGTCACACTCGATACGCGCTCGCGCCCCATGGTGCGCGCGAAGGTGTCGCCGGTCGATGTGCCCTCGAACCTCGAGGCGCTGGCCTTTCTCCCCGTGACGCAGCTCGCCGAGCTCGTGCGTCGGCGGAAGGTGACCTCGACGCAGCTCACGAAGATGTACCTCGCGCGACTCAAGACGTACGATCCCGTGCTGCACTTCGTCATCACGCTCACCGAGGAGCGCGCACTCGCGCAGGCGAAGGCCGCCGACGATGAGATCGCGCGTGGTCACTATCGCGGTCCACTGCATGGCATTCCGTGGGGCGCCAAGGATCTGCTCGCCGTGAAGGGGTACCCCACGACGTGGGGCGCCAAGCCGTACGAGAACCAGACCATCGATGAGGACGCGACCGTCGTGCAGCGCCTGGATGCGGCGGGCGCGGTGCTCGTCGCGAAGCTCACGCTGGGTGCGCTCGCGATGGGCGACGTGTGGTTCGGCGGGATGACGCGCAATCCGTGGAAGACAGATCAGGGCTCCAGCGGCTCGTCCGCTGGTCCCGCCTCGGCGACGTCGGCGGGGTGCGTCGGCTTCGCGATCGGGAGCGAGACGCTGGGTTCGATCTCGAGCCCGAGCACACGGTGCGGCGTGACCGGGTTGCGTCCGACGTTCGGCCGGGTGCCGCGCACGGGCGCGATGGCGCTCTCGTGGAGTATGGATAAACTCGGCCCCATCTGCCGCAGCGTGGAGGATTGCGCGCTCGTGCTCGACGCGATCAAGGGCCCCGATGGGAAGGACGGCACCGTGCACGACGCCGCGTTCAACTGGGACGCGAGCGTGAAGCCATCCAGTCTTCGCGTGGGCTATCTCAAGAGCGCGTTCGACCAGACCGAGCGGCACCGCACCAAGCCGTTCGACGACAAGGCGCTCGAGGTGCTCCGCTCACTCGGCGTGACGCTCATCCCCGTAGAGCTCCCCGACTATCCGTACGGCGCGATGACGATCGTGCTCGACGCGGAAGCCGCGGCGGCATTCGATGAGCTCACTCGCTCGGGGCGCGACAAGGAGATGGTGGAGCAGGGCGCCGACGCGTGGCCCAACACGTTCCGCAAGGCACGCTTCATCCCCGCCGTCGAGTACGTGAACGCGAACCGCGTGCGCACGCAGGCGATGCAGGCGATGCAGCAGCTCATGTCCACCGTGGACGTGATCGTCGTGCCGACGAACGGGATGCAGCTCACCGTCACGAACCTCACCGGCCATCCCGCCGTGATCATCCCCAACGGCTTCAACGACGACGGCACGCCGGTCTCGATCACGTTCCTCGGCAACCTGTTCGGCGAAGCCCCGATGCTCGCCCTCGCGCGCGCGTACCAGGAAGCGACGGGATGGCATCTGAGGCATCCGACGTTGACGTGAGAACGACAGTCAGTCAGGAACGACAGAAAGCAGAAAGCAGAAAGCAGAGAGCAGAGAGCAGAGAGCCGTTCCTGCTTTCTCCT
>DASVCF010000198.1:0-24590 GCA_036381735.1 Gemmatimonadaceae bacterium
TGACCCCATTGATCCGAGCGCGTCCCTCACGACACCGCCGCCAGCGGCGTCGGCGCCGTGTACGACTTCATCCATTCGGCGAGCTGGTCGGGCGACTGCCGCTCGAGGTAGAGACGGTGCCACACTTCCAGATTGAGCAGAATCCAGAGCCGGAAGTTGTGATCGCTCCGCCCCGAGAGGTGCTCGGCGAGGAGCGTATCCATGTACCGGCGCTCGAAGATCCCCGCCTCGACGAAACGCGACTCGCGGAAGACGTGCTCGAGCAGCGTGCGGAGCTCGGTGCGCATCCAGTGCGCGATCGGGAAGCCGAAGCCTTGCTTCTCGCGCGTGACGATCCCCGCGGGGAGATACGCGGCCGACGTGCGCCGCAGGATGTACTTGAGCCGATGCCCGTTCAACTTGAGTCGCGCCGGGATGCGGGCGGCGAGCTCGACGATCTCGTGGTCGAGGAGCGGCGGACGCGCTTCGAGTCCGTGTGCCATCGCCATGCGGTCCACGATCATCAGGAGGTGATCGGGGAGCCGCGTCATCCCATCCGTGTGCAGCATCCGGTCGACCGCGTCCTCCACGCACGACGCGTTGTAGTGCGCGAGGATCTTCGCCGTCGAGTCCCGCTCCGTGAGGTGGACCAGCGCATCGGGACGGAAGAGCGAGCGCTTCGCCTCTTCAGTGAAGCGCAGGAAGCTCATGCTCAACGCGTACCGCTCGCCGCCCTGAAGCAGCGACATCTCGTTCACCCAACGAACTTTCTGCGCCAGGCTCTTGTACCCGAAGCTGTCGGGCACGCGGTTGGCCAGCGCGCGGATGACGGTGCGCCGGAGCGCCGCCGGGAGCACGGCGTAGAGATCGACCAGCCGATTGCCGGCGAACCGGTCGTAGCCGGCGAACAACTCGTCGCCGCCGTCGCCGGTGAGCACGACTTTCACTTCCCGCGCCGCCAGCTGCGACACCAGATACACGCCGACGCCGAACGGATCGCTCGGCTCATCCATGTGCCAGATCATCTGCGGCACCAGGTGCACGAGGTCGGCGGACACCACGGCCTCGCGATGCGCCGTATGCCAGCGCTCGGCTACCTCGCGCGCGTAGGGGAGCTCGTTGAATCCCTGCTCGCGGACGCCGAGTGAGAACGTGTCGATGGGCCGGTCGGTCTGATCGGCGAGCATGGCGGTGATGAGCGACGAGTCGATCCCCCCGCTGAGGAACGTGCCCACGGGTACATCCGCCAGCGCGTGCATCCGCACCGACTCGCGCAGCCGCCGGTCCAGCTCGGCACGCACGGCTTCTTCGTCGTCCGGCAGCTTGTCGAGATACGAGACGCTCCAGTAGCGGCGCAGCTGCAGCGCGCCGCGCTCGAGGGTCAGCGTGTGCGCCGCCGGCAGCTTGATGACGTTTTTGAAGAGCGTGAGCTGGTCGGGGATGTAGCGGAGCGAGATGTAGTGGTAGAGCGCCTGAAGATCGAGCTCGGGATCGGCGAATCCGCCCGCCAGGAGTCCCTTCACCTCGGAGGCGAAGGCGAGCCCGCCATCGGGGAGCAAGCGGTAGAAGAGCGGCTTCTGCCCCATCCGGTCGCGCGCGAGCACGAGCCGCTGTCGCGCCTCGTCCCAGATGGCGAATGCGAACATCCCGCGCAGCCGCTCGACGCATCGCTCACCCTCACGCTCGTACAGCGCGAGGATGACCTCGGTGTCGGTGCGCGTGCGGAAGACGACGCCCTGGCGCTCCAGCTCCTCGCGCAGCGCGGGAAAGTTGTAGATCTCTCCGTTGAACACGATGTGCACATCGCGCCGCGCGTTGGAGAGGGGCTGATGCCCGCCATCGAGATCGATGATGCTGAGCCGCCGATGGCCGAAGGTGGCCCCGCGGTAGTGCTCCACGCCGGAGTCGTCGGGGCCGCGGTGCGCGAGCGCCGCGGTCATGGCGGGGACGCGCGCACGCAACTCCTCACGCGCACTGATGATGCCGGCGATGCCGCACATGGTGCAGTCCAGGTCGGGGATGAAGGTCCATACGTGCCCGCGGCTCGCCGGCCGCGGTGCGATGCTCCTGAAACAGCACGGATGGTGCCGGACGATGCGCGTCGTCGTCGCACGGGGGCAGGTCACTGCCTACGCCTCCTACGCCACCTCCTCTGCCGCCTCCTGTAGGTCGGAGACGTCGGTCGACCCGCGACCGTGCGCGAGCCCCGCACACACCAGGGCGCCGATGCCCACGGCCACGAGGTCCATCACGCGTGTGGACAGCGCGAGCGCGAGCGCGCCCGCGGCGCTGAGCCCGTAGCGCCCCAGCAGGTACACGAAGATCGCCTCGCGCACTCCCAACGCTTCCGGCGACACGGGCAATCGGGAGAGGAACGCGCTGATCGGCACCACGGAGAGAATGGCGAGCGGCGGGAGCGTGAGTTCCAGCGCGGCCGCGAGCAGAGCGACCCTGATGACCGGCATCGCTTGCTCACCGAGCGTCAGCGCGAAGAAGACGAGGATCGCCCGGCGCGGCGGCCGACATTCGTCCAGGGCTTGTGCTCCGCGCTGTGCGAGACGCCGGAGCCGCATCGATGGCAAGTGGCGCGCGAGCAGCTCGAGCGTGCGGGGTGCCAGAGCCGAGCCCGCGAGCAGGGGCACCGTGATCAGAGCGGCTGCGGCCGCTCCCGCCACCACCACTCCCAGCCGCTCTGGCCACATGTGGAACCGCGCGTTCAGGAGCACGGCCGCGGGCAGCGCCCAGAGAGCGGATGACGAGAGTCCGGTGATCTTCTCGAAGACCACCGACGCGGCCACGATCCCTGGGCGGCCCACGGCTCGACCGAGCGCGACCGCCCGCGCGATGTCGCCGCCCAGCTGCCACTGCGTCGCGGCGCCCACGAGCCCGCCACTGTAGTAGTGCCGCACGGCATCGAACATCGAAGGGTCGGTTCCCAGCTGACGCAGGAGGTACCGCCACTTGCCCGCCATCCAGAAGCGGTCCCCGGTGGCGATGAGCAGAACCGCCACCAGCCACAGCGGTTGGACATCGTCGATGACGATCAGGAATTGATGCCAATCGACCCGGCGCAGGACGACCGCGAGGAGCAGGGCCGCGAGCAGCAGCCGAACCACGAGCCACCAGTTGCGTCGTCGCCCGCGGGCGACCCGTGCCTCGGATGCCGACCCTTCACCCACGCGCGACCTCCGTGAGCACGTCCAGCAGCTGCTGCGCGCTCCTCGTCCACGAGAAGTCGCGCGCGCGCGCCAGCCCTCGCTCCCGCAGCTCGCAGGCGAGCGTGGGATTCTCGACGATCCGGATGATCGCGTCGGCGATCGAGTCCACGCTGGTCGGGTCGACGAGCAGAGCGGCATCCGCCGCGACCTCACGGCACGCACCGCGATCCGAGGTGATGGTCGGACAGCCGCAGGCCATCGCCTCCACGATCGGGATGCCGAAGCTTTCGTAGAGCGACGGGAAGACGAGCGCCCGGGCCATGCTGTACACCGCCGGCATGTCCTCGTGTGCGATGAGCCCGGGAACGACCACCGACTCGGCCAGCTCTCGCGGGAGCAGATCGGGGTGCAATCGCTCGGTGAGCCCCGCACCCATGATGACCAGGGGTGGACAGTCGCACACGGATGCGCGCACGCGTGCATACGCATCGAGCGTCCCGGCGATGTTCTTCCTTGGGTAGAGCCGCCGCCCGTGCTCGCCGAGGCGCGCATACCCTTTCGCGATCACCAGCAGGAACGCCTCGGATGGCAGTCCGTAGCAATCGCGAACGCGCGCGAGCTCTCGTGTGTCGATAACGGGCTCGAAGCCCGCGCCGGGTGCCGCGTACACGGTCTGTACATCATCGCGGGCAATGCCGGCCACCGTGCGCAGTTCCTCAGCGAGGCTGTCGGAATTGGTCAGCACACGCGTGGCACGGCGGCAGTAGAGCGGAATGCAGCGCGTCATGTAGAATCGGTTCACCCGATCGTAGAACTCCGGAAAGAGCCACTGCTCCACACCGCGCTGCTGTACCACGGTCGGGCACGGAGCGAGCAACGGGATGGTGAGCTTGTAGTGGAACAGCACGTCGAGCGACTCGCGGCGCGCGGCGAGCGGAACGAGCACCTGATCCCATAGCAGCTTGCGCCGCGACGGCACCACGCGCTCGCGCACGTGTGGCAGGTGGCCGTAACGCCCCGCCTGGTCGGGGCGCATGTAGAAGAGGACGTACTCGTTGGTCGTGTCGAGTGCGAACAGCGCGTCACACAGCTGTCGAGCGTATACGCCGCTGCCGTCCACTTCATCGATGGCGCGGAGCATCAGCCCGATCCGCAGGCGACGATGCGCGGCTTGCGCGGTTGGTGCGGTGCGTGATCCCGCGCTCGCCGTCTTCGGCGTCACTCGCTTCATGTGAGTTCGTTCCAGTCGACGTGGGGGTAGATATCTGCCGCGTCGCGGAGCCCGCTCAGGGTCCCCGATGCCGAGTGTTGTCCGGGCGCCGTCGCCCGGACATGCAGGCGCTGCGCAACGCAAGAGCGGCGCCAGAGTTGCGTATGGAAATGCCGCACAGACCCCCGGGCCGAGCACCGACCGCATCGGCAAAGGGGCCGTACGCCATTACTGGACCGCACGCAGACGTGTCTTCCGCATCTCGCGACATCCATAGATCGAATCAACCACTCTCGATTCTGCACGTCCTCGCCCCCGGCGCCGCCGGCGGCGTGGAGAGCGTCGTCCGGGTGCTCGCCACCGGCTTCCACCGGCTCGGCCACGACGTACACGTCGCCGCCGTGGCGCCGAGCGCGGAGGCAGCGGCCGGGTTCATCCACGCGCTCCGCGACGCCGGCGTCGCCGTGACCACGCTCGACGTCCCCGGCCGTGCCTATGTGCGCGAGCGTACGCTCGTCGCTGCGCTCTGCCGGTCGCTGCGCCCTGACGTCGTGCACACGCATGGCTACCGTGCGGATCTCATCGCTTCGAGCGCCGCGCGCGCGCGGCGCATCCCGACCGTCACCACCGTGCACGGCTTCACCGGAGGCGACTTCAAGAACCGCGTGTACGAGCACCTCCAGCAGCGCGCCTTCCGCCGCTTCGACGCCGTGGTCGCGGTGTCGCGTCCACTCGTCGCGCGGTTGAGCGCGAACGGCATCGCGCGCGATCGACTGCACTTTCTGCCGAACGCGTACGCCGCCGAGGCGACGCTGCTGGATCGCGACGCCGCGCGCGAGCGACTCGGCATCCGCGACGATGCATTCCGAGCCGGATGGGTCGGCCGCCTGAGCCAGGAGAAGGGCCCGGACGTCTTCGTCGATGCGCTCGCCCAGCTCGATGCCGGTCAGGCCGTTGCCGCGTCCGTGCTCGGCGACGGCGCGGAACGGGATGCCGTCCGTGCGCGCGCCGCGAGCTTGGGTGTCGCCCCACAGATCACCTGGCACGGCGTGGTCCCGAATGCGGGGCAGCTGCTCGCGGCCTTCGACGTCCTCGTGCTCAGCTCGCGTACGGAGGGGACGCCCATGGTCGTGCTCGAGGCGATGGCGGCCGGAGTGCCGATCGTCGCCACGCACGTAGGCGGCATCCCCGACATGCTGTCGTCGCGCGAAGCGCTGCTCGTCGCTCCCGATGACCCCGCCGCGCTCGCTGCGGCCATCCGCGCCGTGCGCGCCGATCCCGCCGCCGCGGCCGAGCGCGCGCGTGCGGCGCGGTGCCGTCTCGCCGTGCAGTTCGGCGTCGAACCGTGGCTCGAGCGCTACGCCGCCATCTACCGTCAGGCGCAACATCCGTCCACCGCACACACTCCATGACACCGGCATGATCCTCTTCGCCTCGATTCTCGTCGCCGCTCCCATCGTGTTCTTCGCCTACGCGTACGTGGGCTATCCCGTCATCCTCTGGGTCTTGGCGCGTCGCCGGCCGGTTGCGCCGCCGCTCCCCGATCCGCCGGAGTGGCCGTTCATCACGATCACCGTCCCGTCGTACAATGAAGAGGCGCGTCTGCGCGCGACACTCGAGAGCCTTCTGCAGCTCGACTATCCGGCGCACCGCCGGCAGATCCTCGTCATCTCCGATGCGTCCACCGACCGGACCGATGACATCGCCCGCGAGTTCGCATCGCGTGGCGTCGACCTGTTGCGCCTCCCCGTGCGGCGCGGGAAGACGGCGGCCGAGAACGCCGGCGGCCGCGTCCTGCGCGGCGACATCGTCGTGAACACGGACGCATCCATTCGCATCCTGCCGCATTCGCTGAAGGCGCTCCTGCGCGTCTTCCAGGATCCGACCGTCGGCGTCGCTTCGGGGCGCGACATCAGCGCGGGCGACGAGCGGGTCGAGGGGAACGGCGCCGAGTCGGGCTACGTCGGCTACGAGATGTGGGTGCGGTCGCTCGAGACACGCCTCGGCGGGATCGTCGGCGCGAGCGGATGCTTCTACGCGTTCCGTCGCGAGATTCACGACACGAACTTTCCCGAAGCGTTGAGCCGCGACTTCGCCTGCGCGTTGATCGCGCAGGAGCACGGCTTCCGCGCCGTGTCCGTGGATGACGCGGTGTGCGTGGTGCCGCGCGCCGCATCGCTGAGCGCCGAGTTCCGCCGGAAGATCCGGACGATGTCGCGCGGCATCGAGACGCTGTGGTACAAGCGTCACCTGATGAACCCCACGCGCCACGGCCGCTTCGCCGCGATGCTCCTGAGCCACAAGCTCGCGCGCTGGCTCGTCTATCTCGCGCTCCCTACGGCTGTGTTGGGACTCGTCATGCTCAGCGCGCAGTCACGGATCGCGCTCGGCGTGCTGGTCGCGTGCGTGCTCGCGTGCGCGCTCGGGACGCTCGGCATGCGCTGGCCCTCGGGGCGCCGCGTCCCGACCATCGTGGCCATTCCCGGCTTCGCCCTCGCCTCGAACCTCGCCGGCGTCCTCGCCTGGCTCCGCGTTTTCCGACGCGAGCACAGCGCGCAGTGGGAGCCGACGAGAAGGCCGGCGTGAGAAAGACAGTAGGTCAGTGAGTCAGTGGGTCAGTGAGTCAGAGGGGCAGGGAGGAGGGAGGAGGGAGGAGCAACGACCTCCAGCGGGCTGTCATCCCGAGCGTGTGCGAGGGAACTCGCTGGCTGGCCGAGATCCCTCGCTCCGCTCGGGATGACAAGCGCTGGCGATGACAAGCGCTCGGGTTGCCCCCGCCGGCGCCTCCCTTCTCCCTCCACCCTCCTCCCTGTCGTTCTGACTCACTGACCCTCTGACCCACTGACCCACTGCTTTCCTACCACCCCCCTCTCCTGAACAACAACACCGGCACCGTCTTCAGCATGATCCGGAAGTCCTCGACCAAGCTCTGACGGGCGATGTACTCGAGGTCGTAGTGCACCTTGGAGCGCACGTCCTCGACGCACGAGTCGTAGCTCTGGTTCACCTGCGCCCATCCGGTGATGCCGGGGCGTGCGCGCTGGCGCAGCGGGTACTCGGAGATGTCCTCGCGCAGGCGAGCGAAGATGCTCGGACGTTCGGGGCGCGGGCCCACGATGTTCATGTCGCCGCGCACGACGTTGATCAGCTGCGGCAGCTCATCGAGCCGATACTGGCGCAGCACGCGCCCCACCGGGGTGATCCGTGGATCGCGCTGCGTCGCCCACACCGCGCCCGTGTGGCGCTCGGCGTCGGCGTACATCGACCGGAACTTGTAGATGGTGAAGATGCGGCCGCCCTGGTTGCGCTCGCGCCGGTCGTAGAGCGCGATCACGCGCCCCGATCGCCGGTCGAGTCCCACGCGCGTCTGCGTGTAGAGCACCGGACCGCGTGAGCTGCACCGCACCAGCAGCGCGATCAGGAGCATGACGGGCGACAGCACGAGCAGCGCGATGATGGCGAGGACGATGTTCACGACGCGGTTGACCGTCTCCGCGCGACGACGGGGGACCACCGGCGGCGCCGCCGTAGTCGCACGTGGAAGGTCGGCCTCGTATACCGTCTCGATCGGTCGGACCACCTCGAGCCGCTCCGTCCCCTGCGGGACGGCGCCTCCGATCCGCCATCGCGTGTCTCGTCGCGTGTGATGCGTGGTACGGTTGTCGATACCGTGCGTCGATCGATCCGAGTCCATTCGTCCGCCTTGCTTCACGTGATGCATGTCGCCGCGTGTCACCGTCTGGTTGCCGTGTAGATACTGAGTCCAACGCCGAGCAGGATGCCGCCAACTTGTAGCACCTGGAGCAGATTGTGATTGCCGCTCTTCGCAACGACGAGCGCATCACCGGGGCGGAGATTCAATTGATCGAGCGTCATACCGGATACGATCGCCTGGCGCAGCGCCTTGTCCCCCCACACTTCCTGTTTGCCGCGCGTGATGGTGGTCTTGTTGATGTCGGCGTTCCCCGTCGGCCCCCCGGCTCGCATGATCGCGTCGCTCACGAGAATGTCCGTGGGGACGGAGAAGAAGCCGGGAGACTTCACCTCGCCCAGCACGCCCAACCGGATGAGCGGGATCGCCTGCACGGTCGGGTGCTTGATGTACCGGCTGAGCTGCGCCGTGAGATAGTCGCCGATCTCCGCGTGGAGTACGCCCTGGAGCGGGATCGGGGGGAGGTTGGGCAGCTCGAGCGTGCGACCGGCGCGCACCGTCGCCGTATCGCTGATCGGTGCCGCGCCGCCGTACACGGTGAGCGCGATGCGGTCGCCCACCTGGAAATCCCCGTCCTTGAGTCGCTCGCGGATCGCGGCCGCCTCCTGCCGTTTGGCGGCGCGTTGATCCGCGGGCCCCGATGTGGCGGCCTTTTCCGCCGCTGCGGCGCGCGCTTCGAGCAGGGCACGCGTGGCGGGTGCGCGTCCGCTGTCCGATGCGGCGCTGTCTCGGGCAACGGCCTGCGCCGCCGCCGGTGCCCAGAGCACGATGAGCAACGCCAGCGCGCGCACCGCGACACGTGCTGGCGAGATGATGAATGTGGTGAGTGGCGGTTTCACAACGTGTTTCGTGCGCATGCGCTGTCCTCGTCCTCGAAGTAGCACCCGAGCTACCGGCGCCCGCGTTGGCGCCTCGTGCCCTGCCAACTTCTGCCTGTTCGGTGCTTCGCCAATCCCATGCCGGAAGCGCCCGTTCTTCTTGCAATTCAGGGGCTAGCGCGCACGGCGCTCGGTTCGCGGAATGTGGCGTGCGTCACAAGACGTGTAGCATGCGCGCGTCACGAAGCGCGCATCACGGCGCTTCGCGCTCGCGATAATGCCATGCGAGATCGCGCGTTACGCCCGGTCAGGTATGGACGCATGAGTTCTGCATCGCACCGCCGCGCTCCCACGATCAACCGCGGCGATGTGCCGCTCTCGAATATTTCGGATTCCTGATGCCCGACAGCGATACGCCACTGCGCCCGCCGTTGGTGCTCCTGGCTGATGACCAGGAGTGGTCCTCGCGATCACTCGAGAGCATTCTCGGGCCCAATGGCTACGCCGTACTGCGCGCGTACACCGGACGGCAAGCCATGGAGCTGGTGCGCACCGCGCAGCCGGACCTGCTCATCCTCGACGCGAAGCTCCCCGACCTGAGCGGCATCGAGGTCTGCCGGCTCGTTCGGGCCGATCCGCGGTTCAACGCGACCACGCCGATCGTCGTTACCTCGTCCGCGCCCTCGGAGCGCGCGCAGCGCATCGATGCGTACGTGGCCGGCGCGTGGGAGTACTTCGGGCAGCCGATCGACAGCGAGGTACTCCTCCACAAGCTGAACACCTACATGCGCTCCAAGCGTGAGACCGACCAGGTGCGGAGCGAGAGCTTCGTCGATCAGGCGACCGGGCTCTACACCATCCGGGGGCTCGCGCGCCGAGCGCACGAACTGGGCGCGCTCGCGCAGCGGCGCCACGAGCCGCTCGCCTGCATCGCGTTCGCGCCCGATGCGCCCGAGTCGGGCGATACCGCGAGCCAGACGGCGGAGCGCTCGACGGTCATGACGGAATGGGTGGGGCACATCGGTGAGATCACGCGACGCGTCGCGCGCACGTCGGACGCGGTGGGCCGGCTTGGCCAGACGGAGTTCGGGATCGTGGCGGCCGAAACCGACGCCACCGGCGCCCTCCGCCTGCTCGATCGCCTGCAGGGGGCCATCGAGGCGCTCCCCACGACCGACGTCGGCGACGCGATGGGCTTGAGCATCCGGGCGGGCTACTGCGCCGCGTCGGATGCGGCCGCGTCGCCCGTGGATGCCGTGGAGATGCTGCTGCGCGCCACGGCGACGCTGCGCGAGTGCCGGATGGATCCGGGGGGCGCGCGCATCCGGGCCTTCAGCGCGTCGCCCCCCTCGTCCGAACGTCAGCCGCCGCTCAGCTCCGCTTCCCCGTGAGCGCACCCACCTCCGACTCGAGCTGCGGCACGTCCTCGTCCACCACCGAGTAGCCGTACAGATACGAGTAGTAGCGGTACGCCCCGGCCTGCCGGATGTCGTTCAACACCACGCCCACCACGCGCACGGGCAGCCGGTCCACCAACGTCAGCTTTGCCTCCGCCATCTTCCGGTCGCTGATCCCCGTCCGGAGCACCATCAACATGTTCTTCGTCGCCGTCGCCATGATGAACGGGTCGACACCGGCGCCGAGTGGCGGACTGTCGACGATCACCACATCCGCGCGACGCTGCAGTTCGGCCATGAGGTGCGCGAGCCCTTCGGAGACGAGCAGCTCCGGGCCGCGATGCCGGCGCGTGCCGCACGGCAGCACGCTCAGGTTCTCGTGGCTCGAGTCGCGCAGCACCGTATCGAGCGGCGCCTCGCCGATGAGATAGTCCGTGAGCCCCGGGCGGCGATCCAATCCGAACATCGCGTGCAGCTCACCGCGGCGAATGTCGCCGTCCACCAGCACCGTGCGATACCCGGCTTCCGCGAACGAGAGCGCGAGGTTCGCCGACACGAGCGACTTCCCATCGCCCGGGCCAGGGCTGGTGACCGTGAAGATGATCGGCGAGCCCCCCATGTGCTCGTGCGCGAGATTCAGTCGGATCGTCCGGAACGACTCGATCACCTGCGCCGTCTCCTCCGGATCGAGCACGCCGTCCTTCTGCTTCCGGATGTGCGGCACCGCGCCGAGGATGTTGAGCCCCATCTCGTGCGTCACCTGCTCCGGGTACCGGATACGCGGATCGACGCGGTCGAGCAGGAACGCGAGCCCGATCCCGCCCGCAAGGCCCATGGCCACGGCCATGAACAGGATACGGAACCCGGCCTGCGCGTTCGTCGGCATCGCCGGCGCGATGGCGGTGTCGAGCACCTGCACTTCAGGCGTCACGCTCAACTCGGCCAGCTTCGCTTCCTGCAGATTCGTGCGCAGCCTGTTGGCGAGCTGCTGCGCGATGAGCATGTCGTTCTGCAGCCGCATCTCCTCGATCGTGCGCGCGGGGATCTTCTGCAGCTCGCGCGACGAGCCGTTGATGCGGTTCTGGAGCTCCGCATCCTGCGCCTTGAGCTGCCCGATCAGCTGGCGCGTGAGCGTGGGGACGGTCTGCGCCTTCAGCGTCGTGACTTCCTGCTGCAGATCCTTCACGCCCTTGTAGTCGTCGGTGTAGATCTGCCGCATCGCGCGGAGTGAGTCTTCCTTCAAGTACAGCTTGTTGATCACGGTCTCCAGTGCCTTCCCCTGCGTGTGCACGCTCGGGATGGCGAGGAAGACGTCCGGCGTGAGCGTCCCGCTCTTCGCCTGCGCGAGCACCTGCTCGAGCGCCTGCTCGTCCTGCTGCAGCGACTGCTGCTGTACCTTGAGCTGCATGAAGTTGGCGGTCACCGGATCGCCGGCCAGCATCGGGTTCTGGTTCTGGCCCTGGCTCGTTTCCGCGCCGGCCGGGAGCGCCCCGCCTTCCGAGGGGAGCGTGATCGTGTGCACCTTGAACCGCTGATACGCTTCCTGGCTCGCGTGCAGCAGACTGTCCGCCTGCTGCATCTGATCGCCGATCGTGTTCACGACCTCCACGTAGTTCGCCCGCTTGAGGTCGGTGGAGACGTGCACGAACTCCTCGAGCAGCGCGTTCATCGTCGACGCCGCGCGCTGCGGATCGTTCCCCGTGAGCTGCAGGCGCAGCGTGCTGCTGCGCTCGGGCATCGTCCCCGTGATGCGGTTCGCGATGTCCGCGGCGGCCGATGTCGGACGCACCACCGTGAACTCGACGGTCTGTCCCGGCCGGAGCATGGTGGTCGAGGGCTGCCACAGGAAACCGATCTTCCGCCCGATCGAGTCGCCCACCGCGCCGCGCTCGATGGTCTTGTCACCCGCCATCAGCACGTACTCGTTGCCCGCGCTGTTCACGGCCAGTGTGTACGCGCCCGTCCCGAACGTGGGCGCGAGATCGAAGTTCCCGAACAGCGCGGTGTCCGCGGGATTCTCCGGCGTGATGTAGAGGTGCCGCTTGCGCACGATGTTGTCGACGATGCGCCGGCTGAGCAGCAAGTTCACCCAGGTCGATGCATCCATCGGATCTTCGGCGACGATCGGGCCGCCGTTGCGCGAGGGCTGGTCCATCGATACCCACACGGACGCGTTGACCTCGTACTCCGGCTTCTGCAGGCTGGCGAGCAGCACGCCGATCCCGGTGCCGAGGATCGCGATGCCCAGGACGAGCCACTTGTAGCGCTTCACCGCCGACCAGTAGCGCCCCCAGTTGAACGCCGGGGAATCCTGCGGGGTGCTCAGTCCTTGCCAGGCGGCGAGGGGGACGCTGGCGCCCGTTGGCTCGAGAGCATTCTCCGAGGAGCGTGCGCCTGGAATGAGTTCACCGGACATGCGGTGCAATGCCTTTGGTTGAGGGTTCGATCGTCGAACGTGTGCCGTGCCAGCTCCGCACGATGGCAGGAGCCGCTCATCGCAAGATTGGCACCCGTTTTCGCAAACCCAGGACCGCCGCCACCGGCCCCCAATCGAAGCGGCCCGCATTGTGCAGAACTACACGCACCGCATGTTGCCACCGCAAGACACGCGTCTGTCGAGCAGGCGCAACGTTCATCCTTCCTTGACACGTCCACCGTTCGCGGTCACACTGAGCGAAGGGTGCCACGCCGCACACCCATGTGGTTCGCGCGCCGCAGCCGAGCAGTTCCGTCTCACCACTGATTGAACGTCGAAGGAGAGTCCGCATGACCACGCCTCCCGTGCTCGGCAACGCCGACGGCACCCCGTCAGGTCAACGCATGATCCGCGACCCGCTCTCCATACCGGCCGAGGTCAAGGCAGGCGTGCGCATCCTCGTGGTCGATGACGACCGCACGCTGCGCGAAGGGTGCGCGAGCGTCCTGCAGCTCGACGGCTACAACGTCACCTTCTGCGGTCGCGGCGACGAAGCGGTGGAGCTGGTGAAGCGGCGCAAGTTCCAGATCATCCTCGTCGATCTCTACATGACGCCGGTCTCGGGGATGGACATTCTCAAGGCCGCGCTCGCCGCGCACAAGGACACGATCGTCGTCGTGATGACGGGGAACCCGAGTGTGACGACGAGCATCGAGGCGCTGCGCGCGGGCGCATGGGACTACCTTCCCAAGCCGTTCTCGGCCACGCACCTCCAACTCCTCGTCGGCCGCGCCGCGCACGCGGTCATGGTGGCCGACGAGACGCGCGAGCTGCACGCGCGCGCCGGCGGCCAGCGCACCTCCTCGGAGTCGTCCACCCTGCTCGGCAATGCGCCCGCGTTTCGCAAGGCGGTGGACCTCGCGCGCAAGGTCGCGTCCACGAACGCCTCGGTCATGATCACGGGGGAGAGCGGAACGGGGAAGGAAGTCATCGCCCAGTTCATCCATCAGAACAGCCGGCGCGCGAGCCGGAAGCTGGTGCCCATCAACTGCGCGGCGCTGCCGGAGAACCTGCTGGAATCCGAGATGTTCGGACACCGGAAGGGCGCCTTCACCGGCGCCGACCGCGACAAGCCCGGCTTGCTCGAGGTAGCCAACGGCGGCACGCTCTTCCTCGATGAGCTCACCGAGATGTCGCACCCCCTGCAGGCGAAGCTGCTCCGCGTGCTGCAGGACGGCGTGGTGCGACGCGTGGGGAGCGAGCAGCAGGATGCGGTGGTCGATGTCCGCTTCGTGTCGGCCACCAACCGCGATCCCCAGGAGGCGGTGAACAACGGGATCCTGCGCGAAGATCTCTTCTACCGGCTCCGTGTGGTGCCCATCAAGCTCCCGCCGTTGCGCCAGCGGCTGGAGGACATCCCGGTGCTCGCCAACAACTTTCTGCAACTGTACTGGACACGGCATCGCGAGCCGGGTGATGCGACGCCCACGCTCACCGAGGGGGCGATGGACTTTCTGCGCTCGCGCCCGTGGCGCGGGAACGTGCGCGAGCTGCAGAACGTCATCGAGCACGTGGCGGTGTTGGCCGAGCCGGGGCAGCCGATCGGCGCAGAGGACATTCCGGTGTACGACGAGCCCGCGCGCGCGCAGGCGACGGGAGTCCTCCCCGCCGGGATCATGGACGAGCCCTACCACTCGGCCAAGGACCGGCTCATCACGCAATTCGAGAAGGAATATCTTTTGCGGCTATCCATGCGTGCCGGCGGCAACATGTCGCGGGCGGCCCGGTTGGCGAACATCGATCGGACCACACTCTACCGGCTCATGGAGAAGCACCACGTGCGTCGTGACGAACTAATGGACACGAACGAGTGAGCCACGCAGCACCCCAAATTCGTTCAGGGATCCACGGAAGCGAGGGCGGGGGACGGAAGAGCAGGGGAGTGGCACCACAACGGGCGACAGACATCGTCCTCCCCCTGGTGCCGTGGGTCGACGCCGACCAGCCCGCCGAGCACGCGGATGCGGTGCTCTGGCGAGCACTCGATGGCGCCGCGCGCCTGGTGCGGTACGAGGAGAACACTCGTGCCGGGGCCGCATCGGGTCCGGACTCCGAGTGCGACGATACGATCGATGCACTCTGTACCGCGGTGCGCGCCGTGGCATCGGAGGAGACGCCGGCGCTGACACGCATCCCGCCGACCGCGCCAGTCGAACGGCTCATCTCTCGCCTGCGCGTCGCGTTCATCGACAGGGTATCCGCGCTCCCCGAACCGCCCGCCACGCCGCCGCTCCTGCGCGTGCTCCGTGCGTTCGACGACGTGCAGCACATCATCGAACAGGACCCCGGGCGCCGATTCGCCGGGCGGCTCGCCGGACCCGAAGGGCTCGAGCTGATCGTCGAGGTGGCGCACGATCTCCGCTCGCCGCTCTCATCGATTCTCTTTCTCGCCGACACGCTGCGTCGCGGACAAAGCGGGCCGCTGAACACCGTGCAGGAGCGGCAGCTCGGATTGGTGTACAGCGCGGCGCTGGGCTTGAGCGCGATGGCGAGCGACGTCATCGAGCTCGCGCGCGGCGGCGACCGGCTGATGGACCGGCACCCGGTGCCCTTCTCGGTGTCCGACATCCTGCAGTCGGTGCGCGATGTCATCCAACCGATGGCCGAGGAGAAGGGGCTCGAGGTGCGACTCGTCCCGCCGGAGGTGGACTATCGCGTGGGCTACCCGTCCGCGCTCAACCGCGTGCTGCTCAACCTCACCACGAACGCGCTCAAGTTCACGGAGCGCGGTACGGTCGAGGTGATCGCGAAGCAGGCGTCGCGCACGCGAGTCGAGTTCTCCGTGCGCGACACCGGCCGCGGCATTCCGGACGATGTACTCGCGACGCTCTTCGAGCCGTTCCGCCGCCGCACATCGACGGACTACAGCTTCTCCAGCGCGGGCCTCGGTCTCTCGATCTGCCGCAAACTCGTTCTTGCCATGGGGAGCGATCTGCAGATCGATACGGCGCTCGGGAAGGGGACGCGGTTCTCCTTCGAGCTGGAGTTGCCGCTGGAGGCGAGATTGTAGCGCGGGATGCGGGATGCGGGATGCGGGATGCGGGATGCGGAACGGCCCGCGGAGGAGAGTTTCCTCCGCGGGCCGTTCCGATTCTCGCGGCGATTCGGCGCGGATCGTCTCGCCCTACACCTCCACGGTCTCTCGCCCCTCGCCTCTCTCCTCTGCCGAAGTCCCCGCATCCCGCATCCCGCATCCCGCATCCCGCCCCCGCACGCCGTGCTGCTCAGCGATCCCGTACACGTCCTCCGCCGGCAGCACGTCGTGCTCGAGCAGGGCGTTGGCGAGCGCTTCGATCGCCTCGCGGTGTTCGCGCACGATGGACTCGGCGCGCTGCGACTGCGCGGTGATCAGCGTGCGGACGGCCTTGTCGATCTCACCCTGCAACTGTCCGCTCGGTGCGCCCCCCTGGGCCATCGGGTCGGCGCTGATGAGGCCGACCTCCTCGCTCATCCCGAACTCCGCGACCATTCGGCGCGCGACGCTCGTCGCCTGAATGAGATCGCTCCCAGCGCCCGTCGTCACCGCGTCGGGTCCGAGGAACACCATCTCCGCGGCGCGGCCGCCGAGTGCCTTCGCGATGATCCCCTCCAGGTAGCGACGCGGCTGCAGGTGCCGGTCGGACTCCGGCGCGAAGTGCGCCGCGCCGAGCGTGCGGCCGCGTGGCTCGATCGTCACCTTGTGCAGCACGTCCTCGGGGCAGGTGAGCATGCCGACCACGGCGTGCCCCGCCTCGTGCAGCGCGATCAACCGGCGCTCGGCGTCGGTGACGACGACGCCCGCGCGCACGCGGCCGAGCAGGATCTTGTCGCGCGCCTGATCGATGTGCGCGCTCGTGATGATCTCACTGTCGTCCTGCACGGCGATGATCGCCGCTTCATTGAGCAGGTTGGCGAGGTCCGCGCCCGAGTGGCCCACCGTGAGCCGTGCCAGCCGCTCGAGATCGACATCAGGACCGAGCGGCGAACGCGCCGCGTGGATCTTGAGGATCTCGAGGCGGTCGTTGACCGTCGGGAGTCCGACCTCGACGATGCGGTCGAAGCGGCCAGGGCGGCGCACCGCCGGATCCAGCATGTCTTCACGGTTCGTCGCCGCCATCCAGATCACGCCCTCGTTCCCCGCCATCCCATCCATCTCGACGAGCAGCTGGTTGAGCGTGATCTCCTCTTCACCCGAGCGGTTGGGCCGGCCGCGGCGGCCGCCCAGCGAATCGAACTCGTCGATGAAGACGATGCACGGCGCCTGCTCGCGCGCCTGTCGGGCGAGATCGCGCACGCGGCGCGAGCCGACGCCCACATACATCTCGTTGAAGTCGGAGCCCGCGGCGGTGATCACCGGGCACCCGGCCTCGCCGGCGACGGCGCGCGCGAGGAGCGTCTTCCCGGTGCCCGGCGGGCCGATGAGGAGCACGCCCTTGGGGCACTTGGCGCCGATGCTCTCGAAGCGCTCGGGGTTCCTGAGGTACGAGATGACATCGCGCAGGTCGGCTTGCGCCTCGCGCGCGCCACCGACGTCGGCGAGCGTCAACTGCCGCGACGGCGGCGTTGCCATGAAGCGGCGCGCGGTCACGCCGCGCCCCACGCGCTGGCGAATCACCACGTACGCCAGCACGCCGAGCACGGCGAGAATGGCCACGAGCCGCACCGCGATCTCGCCCCCGGCCGCGCCGCTCCCGTCCACGACCTGTACCTTCGCGCCCGAGGCGCTCCACCGCTCGAGATCGCCGAGCGACACCGAGCGCGTGGGGACCATCGCCAGGATGCTCGTCACCTTGTGTCCATCGACGACGTCCGGCGTGCGGAGCGTGGCCGTGAGCTGCGCCCCACCGTTCTCGACGGCGAGCGTCGCGACGTTGTGCGCGGAGAGCTCCGCCGCCATCTCCGAGTAGGGAACGGCCGGCGTCGCGGCAGCCTGATGCAGCATGTGCCAGGTACCGAACGCGATCGCGAGCACGCAGGCGATCACGAGTCCCAGGGGCCAGTAGCGCATCGGCCCACGGCGATCGGAGACGGTGAAGAAGGAGCGGAACTTCCAGTTCCGGCGCTCGCGCCGCGCGGTGCGCGGCTGGCTCTTGAGCGGCTCGGTTTTCAGCTCGGTGCTTCTCGGACTAGGCACTGGCGACTCACGACGACGGCATGACGACACAACGCCCGTCCCTTCCCGCGGTACGGGTGAGGAGAGCGACGGACGAACGGATTATGGATTGGCTTACGCTCCCAGGCCGGCGGAGCATTGCATCGAGGCGGGCGCCCGGAGGACGGGCGAGTGGAGAGCAGATCAGCCAACTCCCATCGCGACTACGGCCAGAGCCTTCCAACGACGCCCGCGGCTGGAGGGCCGGGGGCACACGATCGAGGGCGGGGCACGCACCGCCTGGTCGAACAGCACCGCTCGAGCATACGCTGCCACCATCGCAGCGCACAAGAAAATATGTACACCGCAGAGCGGGAAATTCTACCGCAGGGCGGGAAGTGGGGGAGAAGCGGCTGGCCAGAGGGTCAGATTGGGTCGTGCGTTCTGGGTGGTGGGTTATGAGTGGATCAAAGGGGTCAGGTTCGTTTGATCGGACCGATCAAACGAACCAGACCCCTTTGATCGAGCACCCAGAACTCATGACCCACAACTCACGCCCCCTCCCCCTCCCCGTGTCTGGCGGCTTGGGCCAACGTCGCATCCGCGTAGGTCGCGCGGATCCCGTTGCCGATGAGCTGGCGCCAGAGGTGGTCGTCCAGGTCGCGGTAGCGGGGCCGAAGATCGCGGACGGTGGCGGCCACGAAGTCGCGGCGCTGATCGTGGTCCATGTCGAACGCGCCGGCGCTCAGCATCTCGCACAGCAGGTCGATTCTCGCCTCAGTGTATTCCGCGTCACGCTTGTCCATGTCGCAGCATCACGGCAGGGACGGTGCCATCACGACACTTTGCGCGTCTTTCGCTTCAGGAAATCCATGAGGATGAATTGCCCGAGCGTCATCGTGTTCGTGAAGTACGCCTTCCCGCGGCTGATCGCCGACACGCGCTTCACGAACTCTACCAGCGACCGATCGCGCGCGAGCATGAACGTGTTGATCATGATCCCGCACCGCCGGCAGTCGGCCACCTCGCGCAGCGTCTCGGCAATCACGGTCGCGTCGAGCCCCATCGAGTTCTTGTAGATCATCCCGTTGGGGCGCGTCACCGCGCTCGGCTTCCCGTCCGTGATCATCACGATCTGCCGCATGTCCTTCTTCTGCGCCATGAGAATGCGCCGCGCGAGCTTCAACCCCTCGGCGGTGTTCGTGTGATACGGACCCACCTGCGCCTGCGCGAGCTTGGCGAGCGGAATCTCCTCGGCCGAATCGTGAAAGAGCACGACGCGCAGCGTGTCGCCGGGGAACTGCGTGCGGATGAGGTGCGTGAGCGCGAGCGCCACTTTCTTGGCCGGCGTGAAGCGGTCCTCGCCGTACAGGATCATCGAGTGCGACGTGTCGAGCATGAGCACGGTCGCGCACGACGAGCGGTACTCCGCCTGGCGCACCATGAGGTCGCTGTAGTCGAGGTCGATGGGGACCTCGAGCGAACCCGTGCGGTTGAGTGCGTTCTGCAGCGTCTGGTTCACGTCCAGATTGAGCGTGTCGCCGAACTCGTAGGTCTTGCTCGAGCCGTCGGCTTCGACGCCGGTCGCGAGGTACGGCGTGTCGTGGCTCCCGAAGCTCGACTTGCCGAGCGAGCCGAGGAGATGCCGCAGCGTCTTGAAGCCGAGGAAGTCGATTCCCTTCTCGGTGAGCGTGAACTGCACGTCGCGCGACGCGGCGCGGGCGAGCCCGCCGGGGCCCGTGACTTCCTGATGGCTCGCCGGCATCTGCGGCGGCGCCTCGAGGTTCAGGTACCCTTCGTTCACGAGCCGCTGCACGATCTCGTCGAGCAGCTGGGCGAGCTTCGCCTGCGCCTCGCCCTCGTCCTCGCCGTCGCTCTCGCCGCGCAGCGCCTCGAGCATCTCGGGCGTGAACTGGCCGCTCTCCATGAGCGCGCGCAGGATCGCGTCGCGCAGCGCATCCATGGAGCGGTCGCTCTCGTCGCCGAACTCGCCCCAGTACGGGTGCTGCATCTTCCCGCCGGCGAACCCCGACTGCAGAAGGAAATCGGCGAGCTTGTCGAGCAACGACTGCAGGTCGACGGCGTCCGCCATCTCGGGGCTGAACTTGGAGTACGTATGGAAGCGCATGCGCTGTCCTCCGGCATTTCGGCTGGTGGAGCCGTGCGGAGCGAGGCGTGCGGCACTCCGTATGCTCCGGGCGCCGGGCTCAACGGCCGAGCGCCTTCTCGATATAATAACACCCGGTGCGACTCGGCACCCGGCGCGGCGTCTGCGGTGCACGTCCTGCCCCTCGGCGCGCCGTTCGTCATTCACCATCAGTGGTAAGCATGTCGTCAACGACGGTCGCTGAGCCACGGCTCAGACGGCGACCACAAAATCCGTTCCGCGTGCTGTTGGAGCACCGGAACTTCAGGTTGTACTGGCTCGGGCAGACCGGATCGCAGATCGGGACGTGGGTGCAGTCGGTGGCGCGCGGCTGGCTCGCGCTCCAGCTGAGCAACAGCGCGTTCGTCGTCGCATTCGTCGGCTTCGCGGGCTCGATCCCCGTGCTGCTCTTCTCGCTCTTCGCCGGCGTGTTCGCCGATCGGTACGACAAGCTTCGGTTGGTGAAGATCACGCAGACGCTGTTCCTCGTGCAGTCGGCGCTCACGTGGTGGTTCGTCTGGTCGGGGCACATCACGATCGCCTGGCTGGTCGCGCTGTCGTTGTTCAACGGCATGGTGAATGCGTTCGACACCCCCTCGCGCCAGGCGCTGATCGTCGAGCTGGTGGGGAAGGAGGATCTCGTCAATGCGATCGCGCTCAACTCGAGCGGGTTCAACCTCGCGCGCATCATCGGGCCGGCGATTGGCGGCGCGCTCATCAAGCTCGTGGGGCTCGCGTGGTGCTTCGCCCTGGATGCGGTGAGCTATCTCGCCGTGCTCCTCGGGTTGTTGTTGATCGTGCTTCCGAAGTTTTCCGCGGCCGAGGGGCTCGTGAGTCCAGTGGAGGGGATGCTGCAGGGGCTCGCGTACATGCGCGAGACGCGGGTGATGGGACAGCTCATGCGGCTCGTCGCCGTGGTGTCCGTATTCGCGGTGCCGTATCTGGTGCTCATGCCCGTCGAAGCGCGCGACGTGCTGCACCGCGGCGCCGGCGGCTACGGTGCGCTGCTCACGGCGGTGGGGGTGGGTGCGTTCCTTGGCGCCCTCGCGCTCGCCGGCGCGGGCTCGGGTCTTCGGCGCGGCCGGCTCCTCGCCGGCTCGACGATCAGCTTCGCCGCCTTGCTCATCGTCTTCGCCTTCGTGCGCTCCATCTGGCTCGCGATCCCCGTGCTCGTGCTGATCGGCCTGAGCATGATCATCACCACGGCACTCGCCAACGGATTGATCCAGACCGTGGTCCCCGATGCGTTACGCGGACGGATCATGGCCGCCTACGCGTTCGTGTTCGTCGGGATGGCGCCGCTCGGCTATCTGCTGCTCGGCTTCATCTCGAAGTTCAGCAACATCTCCGTCGCGATCGGCGGCGGTGCGGCGGTGACGCTGCTGTTCGCGCTGTGGGAGTTCGGGACGCATCCGGAGATCCGGCGGTTGTGAACGCCGAGAGCGGAGAGCAGAAAGCAGAGAGCAGAAAGCAGAGAGCAGAAAGCAGAGAGCGGAACGGAGGGTCGCCGTTCCGAGCGGAGCGAGGAAGCTCCCGCCCCGGTCGTTTGTCTCCTCCGCGACGGTTCGATATTCTTGAGCTTTGCCGGCCGCTGATGAACCGAAGTTCGTCTTGGCACTCGTGAGGCGGTTGCTGCCAGTGCAGGCAGCGCGTGGCGGGCGTCATGCCGTCGCGGACGGATCGTCTCCAAAGGAGTGTAGGAGACGGAGTGAGATGACCGCAAGCGATCGTCCAGTGCGACCTGCTGCGCAAGGCAGCAGGGTAGGGGAGAGAGACACCGGGATGTCGAACGAGCGCGATGTGACTACAACATCCGTGATGAACGGCGGTCCCATCGGCAACCTCATCGAGGGGCCGGCGCTCTATCAGCTGCTCATCGACAGCGTGCGCGACTACGCCATCTACGCGCTCGACGCCGAAGGATGCGTCCGGACGTGGAACACGGGCGCCGCACGCATGAAGGGGTACGCGCCGCAGGAGATCATCGGCCGGCACGTCTCGGTATTCTACCCGCCAGAGGAGATCGCGGCAGACAAGCCGGCGCACGACCTTCGCGCCGCGGCGAGTGAGGGACGGTTCGAGGCGGAAGGGTGGCGACTTCGGAAGGATGGATCGCGCTTCTGGGCGAATGTGGTCATCACACCCCTGCGTGGCGAGGCGGGGGAGCTCATCGGGTTCGCCAAGATCACCCGGGATCTCACCGAACAGCGTAAGGCGGAAGAGACGCTCCGCCAGAGCGAGGAGCGGTTCCGGCTGCTCGTCGAGCACGTCCGCGACTACGCGATCTTCATGCTCGATACGAACGGGAATGTCGCCAGCTGGAACGACGGGGCCGAAGCGATCAAGGGGTGGCGTGCCGACGAGATCATCGGCCGCCACTTCTCCGCGTTCTATGCGGCCGAAGACGTTGCGGCTGGGAAGCCGAGGCGCGTGCTGGAGACGGCGGCGCGCGAGGGGAAGTTCGAGGAAGAAGCGTGGCGTGTGCGGAAGGACGGCAGCTCCTTCTGGGCGAACGTGCTCGTGACCCCGCTCCGCAACGGCGATGGTGAGTTGATCGGCTTCACGAAGGTGACGCGCGATCTCACCGCTCGCCGGGCCGCCCAGGAGCGTGCGCTCGCCGATGCGCGACGGGTCGCCGAGGCGGAAGCCACCAATCGCACGAAGAGCGAGTTCCTGCGCGCCATGTCGCACGAGCTGCGCACGCCGATCAACGCCACGCTGGGCTATGCGCAGCTCATCGAAACCGGCATCGCGGGTCCGGTGACGGAACAGCAACGCGAGTACGTGTCGCGTCTCCGGGCCAGCCAGCAGCATCTGCTCCGTATCATCACGGACATGCTGAACTACAGCCGGATCGAGGCCGGGCACATCGAGTACGAGATCGGCGACGTGCCGCTCGGTACGATCGTCAACGCCGTGCTCCCGATGGTCGAGGTGCAGGCGCGATCCAGCGGACTCCACCTCGTGTACGAGGGTTGTCCAGCGGAGCTCGTCGCCCGGACGGATCAGGCGCGGGCCGAACAGATCGTGCTGAACCTGCTCTCGAACGCGGTGAAGTTCACTCCGAGCGGCGGCCGGGTGAGTGTCGAATGCACCATCGTGAACGAGCGCGCCGCGATCCGCGTGCGGGACACGGGCCCCGGTATCGCACCGGACCAGCAGGAAGCGATCTTCCAGCCGTTCGTGCAGGTGGGTCGGTCGCTCACGAGCGCCCACGAGGGCACGGGGTTGGGGCTGGCGATCAGCCGTGACCTGGCGCGCGCGATGGGCGGCGACATCACGGTCGCGAGCGTGCTGGGCGAGGGGGCGACGTTCACGCTGACGTTGCCGAAAGGGGCGGGGTCGTGAGTGATGGGTTGTGAGTTCTGAGTACGGCGTTCTGAGTGCCGCATCATCGCTCACGACTCATAACTCATCACTCACAACCCGAATTTCTCTCTCGCCAGCCGCACCACAATCTCCGCCGCGCCGTCGAGGCCGAGCCACTCCGTGTTCAGGCAGACGTGGTAATTGTCGAAGGAGAGCCACGCGCGCTTGAAGTGCTGCTTCACGTAATGCTCGCGCTCGGCGTTCGTCTCGTTGACGATCCGCTCGGCCTCGCGCGCGGAGACATCGAGACGCATCATCGTCCGCGCGACGAGTGCAGGGTGCGGCGCGTAGCACAGGACGTGGATGACGTCCGTGCGTTCGGCGAGCACCGATTGCGCGCCGCGTCCCACGATCACCGCGTTCCCGCGCGCCACGACCTCCTGAATGATCCGCGTGGTCACCGCGGCGATGTGCTCTTCGTGGCGCGGCGGGGTGCCGCCGGCCGGGGAGGGAAGGATCTCGGGCGTCGCGAGCGACAGCGCTTCGGCGAGCCGCTCGACCAGCGGCTGCACGCGCTCCTCGCGCTCGGCCACTTCGGCGGCGGGGAGGCCGAGCTGCTCGGCTACGGCGTCCACGAACGCGTTGTCGTAGAGCGGCCAGTCGAGCGCCTGCGCGACACGCTGCGCGACTTCACCGCCGCCACAGCCGTACATGCGGGAGATGGTAATGACGGGCATGCCCGATGGTGCTAGGGGAGGTGCCGAACCCGCAAGTGCTCCACCACCTCGAAGCCGAGTGCGTCCCACGTCGCGTTGGCCACCACGTTCTCGGCAACGCTGTGCAGGCGGAGCTCGGCGAGCCCGCGCGCCGCACACCAGGCTTCCGCTTCGCCGAGCAGCGCCCGCACCACGCCGCTGCGGCGCGCCTCGGGGCGGACGTACACGGAGGAGACGTAGCCGTAGCGCGACGGATAGAGCAGCGGCATCCCGACGCTCTCGATGCAGCGCAGGATGCCGACGACGTCCCCATCGCGCTCGGCCAGCAGCGTCACCTCGCGGGGTGATTCGAGCTGCGCGCTGAAGAGCGAGCGGCCGCGTGATTCGGCATCGGGGCGCAGCCGGCCGTAGATGGGGCTCGCGACGTGCTCGTGGAGCAGTGCGAGCCGCAGCGCCAACACGATGGGAAGGTCGCGCTGCGTGGCCGCGCGCACGGTGATGGCGGACGATGGAGCGCCCGGTCCGCGCGCGCGGTCCGCGTGTGGTGCGTGCGTCACGCCATCATGCCGCCGCCGAAGAGGTCCTGGTTCGGACGCCG
>DASVCF010000199.1:0-6116 GCA_036381735.1 Gemmatimonadaceae bacterium
GCGAGTCCCGAATCCCGAGTCCCGAGTCCCGGCTGCCCAACCCCGAGTCCCGAGTCCCGAGTCCCGAGCTCCCCGTCTCCTCATCGCCGACGACCAACCCGACGTGCTCGAAGCGCTGCGCCTGCTCCTCAAGGTCGAGGGCTTCGAGATCGACACCGCGCGCTCACCCTCGGCCATCGTCAGTGCCGTCGAGACCAAGGACTTCGACGCGCTGCTCATGGACCTCAACTACACGCGCGACACCACATCGGGTAAGGAAGGGCTCGACCTCCTCCCGCGCCTGCAGGCGCTCGATTGGACACTGCCCGTCATCGTGATGACCGCGTGGGGGAGCGTGGAGAGCGCCGTGGAAGCGATGCGGCGCGGTGCGTGGGACTACATCGAGAAGCCGTGGGACAATGCGCGCCTCATGGCCACGCTCAACGCGCAGCTCGAGCTGGGACGCGCCATCCGCAAGGCACAGCGGCTGGAAGACGAGAACCGCCTCCTCCGCTCCGAGGGCGTGCCGCGCATCATCGCCGACTCGCCGCGCATGCAGCCGGTGCTGCAGCTCATGGAGCGCGTGGGGCCATCCGATGCGAACGTCGTCATCACGGGAGAGCACGGTACGGGGAAAGAACTCGTCGCGCGCTGGCTGCACGCGGTGTCGCCGCGCTCGTCGCAGTCGTTCGTCGCCGTGGACATGGGCGGACTCTCGGAGGGCGTGTTCGAGAGTGAGCTCTTCGGCCACGTGCGCGGCGCGTTCACCGATGCGAAGACCGATCGCATCGGCCGATTCGAGCTGGCCGACGGCGGCACACTCTTCCTCGACGAGATCGCGAACGTCTCGCTCAACCTGCAGTCCAAGCTGCTACGCGTGCTGCAGTCGGGCGAAGTGGAACGCGTGGGCGCCTCGCGCGCACGGCGCGTCGATGCGCGCATCCTCTCCGCCACCAACGCGGACCTGCGCGCGGAAGTCGCCGCCGGCCGCTTCCGCGAAGACCTGCTCTTCCGGCTCAACACGATCGAGATCCACCTGCCGCCGCTGCGCGAGCGGCGCGAGGACATCCCGCAGCTCGCGATGTACTTCCTGCGCCGCCACGCCGATCGCTATCGCAAACCGCTCACCGGCTTCGACCTCGGCGCCATGCAGTCGCTCCTCGACCATCCGTGGCCGGGGAACATCCGCGAGATCGACCACGCCGTTGAGCGCGCGGTCCTCCTCGCGCAGGGCGAGCTCGTGCGCGTGGGCGATCTGGGGCTCCTCTCCGCCAGCACCCCGAACGCGCCGCGGCTCGAGGACCTCACGCTCGACGAGATGGAGCGGATCCTCATCCAGAAGGCACTCACGCGCTACGAGGGGAACGTGAGTCAGGCCGCCAAAGCCCTCGGCTTGAGCCGCAGCGCGCTGTATCGTCGGCTCGCCGCCCATGGGCTCTGAGGAGGACGCTCGCCGACCAGCGGCGCGGCACTACGAGCGCCGCATCTTCCTCCTCGCGTTCCTCACCGGACTGCCCGGGAGTGCCATCGCGCTGCTGCTCCTCTGGACGGGCGCGTACTCCACGCGGCTGCAATGGACGCTCACCGTCATCATCGTCGCGTTCTGGCTCGGGCTCGCGCTCGCGCTGCTCGAGCGCGTGGTGCGCCCGCTGCAGACGATCTCCAACATGCTCGCCGCGCTCCGCGAGGGCGACTTCTCCATCCGCGCGCGCGGCGCGCACAGCGATGACGCCCTCGGCCTCGCGTTGCTCGAGGTCAACATGCTCGGGCAGACACTCCGCGACCAGCGACTCGGCGCGCTCGAAGCGACCGCCCTCCTGCGCGCGGTGATGTCGGAGGTGGACGTTGCCGTCTTCGCCTTCGACGAACAGTTCCGGTTGCGCCTCGTGAACCGCGGCGGCGAGCGATTGCTCGCCGAGCCCGCCGAACGGTTGTTGGGTCGGACGTCAGCCTCGCTCGGACTCGCCGAGTGTCTGCACGGCAACGAGGACGTGCGCACCTTCGACGCGACCTTTCCGAATCGTGCCGGACGATGGGAGGTGCGACGTGGGATGTTCCGGCAGGGCGGACGCCGGCACCAGTTCCTCGTCATCACCGATCTGAGTCGCGCGCTGCGCGAGGAAGAGCGGCAGGCGTGGCAGCGCCTCGTACGCGTGCTGGGTCACGAGATCAACAACTCGCTCACACCCATCAAGTCGATCGCGGGAAGCCTGCAAGGGCTCATGTCGCGCGAGCACCGCGCCGCGGACTGGCAGGAGGACGTGCGCCAGGGGTTGAGCGTGATCGCTGGGCGCTCCGAAGCGCTGAGCCGCTTCATGTCGTCGTACGCGCTCCTCGCCCGCCTGCCGCGTCCCAAGCGCGCTCCCGTCGGCGTGTGCGCCTGGGTGGAGCGTGTGGTGCGGCTGGAGACGCGACTCCCCGTCGCGATCGTCCCCGGGCCAGACATCAGCATCGAGGCCGATGGCGACCAGCTCGATCAGCTGCTCATCAACATCGTGCGCAACGGTGCCGATGCCGCGCTGGAAACCGGCGGCGGCGTGCGCGTGGGATGGAGCACGACGGACTCCATGCTCGAGCTGTGGGTGGAGGACGACGGCCTGGGGCTCTCGGACACCGCCAACCTCTTCGTCCCCTTCTTCACCACGAAGCCGAACGGCTCGGGGATCGGCCTCGCCCTGAGCCGCCAGATCGCCGAAGCGCACGGCGGTACACTCACGCTGGCGAATCGACTGGACGCGAGAGGGTGCGAGGCGAGGCTGACGATTCCGATCTAGAGGCAGGGAGGCGGTGTGGGTTCTGGGTTGTGAGTTGTGGGTTCTGAGTACGGCGTTCCGAGTGGTAGAGCGCTACTCATAACCCACAACTCATAACTCACAACTCACACTCACCCCCCTTCACACTCCGCGCTCACCGGCTGCTCGTTCCCGCAGTTGATCGACTCCGCCATGCCGTGCGCGAGCACGCCGCACGCCGTGGCCTGCGCCGAGCGCCGAGCTTCTTCGGTGGTCGATGCCGATGCGGACGCACAGTTCTGCCCGCCGTTGAACGCCACGCACACTCGGCAGTTCGCCTTCTGCGATGCGAGCGTGGACCAGAAGAGAAACGCGGCGAGCGCGAGAACGACGAGAATGCCGATCAGTCGGCCGGGTTTTTTCATGGAATTCTCACAGCAATGGGCACTCGAGACTCGACACCGAGGGATAATCATTGCGCGGGAAAGTGCAAGAGCTCCGACCAAGCGGCTGCATCATGACGCACGCGCGGTCACGAGCCCCGAGCCCCGAGTCCCGAGCCCCGACCACGCCGCCACCGTCCAGATCACGCCGCCCACCAGCACCGCCACCGGGATGATCATCACGGCGTGCTGCAGCGACGACCGATCCGAGATGAGGCCAATGAGATACGGGGACGGCACGTCGCCCAGGACGTGGATCGCGAGAATGTTGAGCGCCATGGCGCTCGCGCGCATCGTGGGCGAGACGACGTCGACCACCACCGAGTTGATCGGTCCCGTGGACGCGAAGAGCAGCATCTCGGCGACCGTGAGCGAGAGCCAGAACGCCGACGGCGCGACCGCGCTGAACGCCACGATCGTGAGCGGCACCGCGGCGAGCGTCGTGAGCCCAGCGACCCACAGGTAGCTCTGTCGGGTGTAGCGCAGGAAGTAGTCGGCCACCCACCCGCCGGCGAACGTCCCCGCGAAGCCGGTGACCACCACCATCAAGCCGAAGTTCCGCGTCGCGACGACGGGCGAGAGCCCGCGCACGCGCTCGAGGAACGCGGGCATCCACCACGCGATCCCACCGAGCGCGAACGTGTAGGCCGCGTAGCCGAGCACCGTGATCACGTACCGCCGGTTGCCGAGCAGTGCGACGTACGCGCGCCAGCCGCGCGGACGCTCCTGTGCCGAAGGCGCGGTGGCAGGCGTGGCTCCGGGCGCCGACGTCGCCTGCGCCGCCTCGTCCGCGCGCGTGGTGTCAGCGTCCACGCCGTCCTGCGCGCCACGCGGCGGATCGTGCAGCGCGAAGGCGAGCACCGCGAGCAGCAGCCCGGGAACCCCGGCGACGAAGAACGCCGCACGCCACCCGAAGTGCGCGCCCACCGTGCCGCCCAGTACGTAGCCGAGCGCGGCGCCCACCGGTGTGGCGGCGAAGAAGATGGCGAACGCCCGCGCGCGGCGCTGGATCGGAAAGAAGTCCGCCAGGAGCGCGGGTGCGATCGTCGCATACGCCGCTTCGCCGATTCCCACCAGCGCGCGGGCGCCGAGCAGCGAGAGATAGCTGCGCGCGAACCCGCCGAGCGCCGTCGCCACGCTCCAGAGCGCGATCCCCCATCCAATGAGCCGCGTGCGGGAGCGCGTGTCGCCCAGCGTACCGAAGACGGGCGCGGCGAGCATGTAGACGATGATGAAGCCGCTTTGCAGCAGTCCGATCTGCGCATCGCTCGGGTTGAGCGGCGACCGCTTGAGCGCTTCGGCCACCGCCGCGACCACATACCGGTCGAGGTAGTTCAGGAGGTTGATGAGCGTGAGAACGGCGAGCGCCACCCGCGGCGCTCGTGCGACACCCCCCGCGTGGATGCGACAGCATCATCGACGAGGGGCATCATCACGACAGCCAGGATGGCGCGGACGACGTCCCGGATCGGGCGGGCCGCAGGGTGCGCTCGCGGCGTCGCGGCGCGCGTGGAGCGAGCTCGGCATGCATGCGGTCAAAGCTCACACATCGCCGGCGCGCGCGCGAGCGGGCATCGAGTGGTGGCACGAAAACTGACATGCCGGTGACCCATTCTGTATCGCGCCGTACACCGTTGGGCCAGCAACGGCGCTGTCTTCATCTGGCCTCGTGCCTCTACTTCACGGAGCTGTCATGTCGTCGAAGCTCGCTCGCGCAACGTTCGCGCGCGCACTGCTCGCTGGGGGAGCGATTCTCACCATCGCTGCGTGCGGAAAGGACAATTCCATTACTGGCACCAAGACCGGTACTCTCAAGGTCACCACGGTCTCCACAGGCCAGAACATCGACGCCGATGGATATACGGTTTCGGTCGACAACGGCCCCACGCAGCCGATCGGTGCGTCCGCGACGATCACGATCAATGACCTCGGGGTCGGCAGCCACTCGGTGGCCCTCGGCGGGATCGCGAGCAACTGCACGGTCGACAAGAATCCGCAGAACGTGGGCGTCCAGGCCGGCGCCACGGCGCAGGTGACGTTCAACGTCACGTGCACGGCCTCGTCCGGCGGCGGCGCCCGCACGCTCGCGTTCGAGTCCGACAAGGCGGGGAACTTCGACATCTACTCGATCAAGGAGGACGGCACCGGGCTCACGCAGCTCACGACGGACACGAGCTACGAGGGCTTTGCCGACTATTCGCCCGACGGCTCCAAGATCGCGTTCACGAAGCTCGTGAACGGCAACCTCGATGTGTGGGTCATGAACGCCGACGGCTCGAACCAGGCGCAGCTCACCAGCGATCCGGCGGAAGATGGGGTGGAGACGTGGTCGCCCGATGGATCGAAGATCGCCTTCGCCTCCACGCGCAGCGGCAACGCGCAGATCTGGCTCATGAACGCGGACGGCTCGAACCAGGCACAGCTCACGCACATGCAGGAGCCGGCGGGCACTGGGACGGATACCGCCGGTGTCCTCGATTCGCTCGCGCTCGTGACTGGCCCCGCGTGGTCGCCGGACGGCAAGACGATCGCGTTCTCATCCCGGCAGAGCGGCGAGTACCACATCTGGGCGTTCAACGTCGCGGATTCCACCGTCACGGAGCTGAGCCACGGGACCGACGACGAGGTGGTGGCGTGGTCGCCGGACGGGAAGACGCTCGTCTACCAGTCGAAGCAGGCGAGTGGCCACTTCGAGCTGTTCACGATGAACGCGGACGGCTCGAACCCGACACCACTCACGTCGAACTCCGGCTTCGACAACGAGGGCGCGAAGTTCTCGCCCGACGCCAAGACGATCGCGTTCTACAGCAATAAGACGGGGAACTTCCAGGTGTACACGATGGACCTCGCCACGAAGACCGTGACGCAGCTGAACCCGAACAGCGCCAACGAGGGACGGCCGGTTTGGCGGCCGTGAGATGGATGAACGCGCGGCGGCGGAGCGCTGGGATACCAGCGCTCC
>DASVCF010000200.1:0-110983 GCA_036381735.1 Gemmatimonadaceae bacterium
CCACCTGCTGCGCCAGCCCCTTCGCCGCCTGAATCGTCGTGATCGCCGCCGTCAACGTCGTCTTCCCATGATCCACGTGCCCGATCGTCCCCACGTTCACATGCGGCTTCGTCCGCTCAAATTTCGCCTTCGCCATTGATCTGATTCTCGATCTCTAAATGGTCCAAAAGTAGAGTCGTCAGCTCTCAGTCGTCAGCCAACAGTCAGCACGCGCATCGAAGCGTCCCGAGGTCGTCACCGACGACTGACGACCGACAGCTGCAGTTCCAAGCTCGCGACCGGGATTGAACCGGTGACCTCACCCTTACCAAGGGTGTGCTCTACCAACTGAGCTACGCGAGCGCCCATCTCCAACACCCTACCGCCCCCACGCCGAAAGCCGCCACTCGATCGTGGGCGGCGGCCCGCAACACCTCTAGCTTCCTGCTCACGATTCGGGGAACCATCATACCCGAATCACCATCCTTCCGTCCGATATCCTACAAGCGGGAGACGGGGCTCGAACCCGCGACATCAAGCTTGGAAGGCTTGCGCTCTACCAACTGAGCTACTCCCGCACTGCGTCCCTCGCGTCTCGCCTCGCTCCGAGTGGTGGGGGAAGGATTCGAACCTTCGAAGGCGTGAGCCGGCAGATTTACAGTCTGCTCCCGTTGGCCGCTTGGGTACCCCACCGAATACCTCGCCTGGCAGCCGTATGACCACAGTGCTTCTTCGGGCGACCAACTCCGGCAGAGCTGACGGCGAGAATCGAACTCGCAACCGCCTGATTACAAATCAGGTGCTCTGCCAATTGAGCTACGTCAGCGCGCGGCTATTTTAGGCGAGACTCCCAGGATAACCGGCCTGACACAAGGAGTCAAGACCGGTCGATCGCCGTATCTGCCGCTACCGCACCTTCTTCCACCGCGTCCCCTGCGGAGTGTCCTCGATCACCACCCCCTCCGCTGCCAGTTCATCCCGGATCGCGTCCGCCGCCGCGAAATCGCGACGCGCACGGGCAGCCCGACGCGCATCCAAGCGCTGCTGAATTCTGACGGCTTCCGCCTGCTGGCCGTCGGGTTCACCGCCGACGCCAGCCTCCCCGGTCAATGCATCGGGGATTGGAGCCGCGACCGTACCCGACAGCGCCCGCTCCGGGACGATGTCCAGTACGCTATTCACTACGTCGAATGCCTCGCGCGCGCGCTCCAGCGCAGCCCCGTCAGTCCCCCCCGCATCCAGCTCGGCGTTCGCCCGACGAATGAAGGTGAACAGGGCGCCGATAGCCCCTGGCGCGTTGAGATCGTTGAACAGCGCCGCCTTCGCCTCGCGCTCCAGCTCGTCGGCCGCCGCCGCGAGCGCCGGCGTCCCTCCGGTCGCGCTCTCCAACCGCTCGGCAAAATCGCCCACACGACGCACCGCCTCACGGGAGGCCTCGAGCGCCTCCGGCGTCAGGTTGAGCTGCTTCCGGTAGTGCGTATTGAACATGAAGTGCCGGAGCGCCGCCGCGGAGATCCCCTGCTCGCGCAAATCGGCGACCGTGGCCACGTTCCCCACGCGTTTGGCCATCTTCGCGCCGTCCGTCAGCAGGAACTCCCCGTGTGCCCAGAACCGCGCGAACGGCTTCCCCGTCGCGCCCTCCGACTGCGCGATCTCGTCCTCGTGGTGCGGGAAGACGAGGTCCACGCCGCCCGCGTGGATGTCGAGCGTGTCGCCGAGGTAGCGTCGCGCCATCGCCGAGCACTCGAGATGCCAGCCGGGACGGCCGCGCCCCCACGGCGAGTCCCACGCCGCGCCCACACGCTCATCCTCCGGCTTCGCCGCCTTCCATAGGGCGAAGTCGCGGACGTCCTCCTTGTTGTAGTCGTCCGCCGCCACACGCGCGCCCGGTTGGATCTCTCGCTGATCCAGCCGGGAGAGCTTGCCGTATCCGGGAAATCGCGCAATCGCGAAGTACACCGAACCATCCTCGGCTTGATAGGCGAGCCCGCGCTCGACCAACGACTGGACGAGCGCGATCATCTCCGGGATGTGCTCCGTCGCCTTGGGATAGATCTCGGCCGGCTCGATGCGCAGATACTCGCGGTCGCGCTGGAAGACGTCCGTCATCGGCACCGTGATCTCGTCGATGGTCACGCCGCGCTGCGCGGCGCGCGTGATGATCTTGTCATCGACGTCCGTCAGATTCATGACCTGACGCACCTGCCATCCATGCAATCGGAGCACGCGCCGCAGCAGATCCTCGAAGAGGAAGGTGCGGAAGTTGCCGAGATGCGCGGGATTGTAGACGGTCGGCCCGCACGTGTACATGCGGACGACGTCGCCTTCGGCCGGAGCGAACGGCTCGACGCGTCTGGTCATCGTGTTGTAGAGCGAGAACGCCGTCATGCGGGGAAGCATATCAGCTTCGCTATGTTTCGGGAACTCTCGTATCAGGAGCGCATCATGTCGCGAGCATTCGTCAAGGAGGACGCCGGCGGGTGGGAGAATGCGGGCCGCTTCGATCTCCCGCCGCGCGACGATCCCGCATTCGACGAAGCCGCTGCGCGGGCGCTCCTGAGCGCCGCCGTCGATGGCGACACGGGGAGCGCGGAAGCTGCGACTGGCTACTACTGGGGCGAGCGAAAGCTGCGTCCGCTCGTGGAACGCGTGCTGGCCGAGGCGCGGGATGCCCACGATGAGCCGCTCATCCACGCCGCCGAGCGATTCCTGCGCTGACCGGCGTCGATGACGCCGGCGACGAGCGTCGCGTGGCGCGTGGCCACATCCGTGAGCGCTGAGTCGGGCCGGGCGGCCACGACGATGGCCGTCCCCTGCTCCGCCAGTGCACGCAGTGTCGCGCGCAACGCCGCGTGACCGGTCCGATCCGGATCGCCGAGCGGATCATCCAGCAGAAGCAACCCGGGCCGCGGGGCGTACGTCGCGATCGCTTCGCACACGGTGCGTTCGGGATGACGTGCGCCGGCCTCCGCGACGAGCGCCACTCTCCGCGAGCGATCGGCGGGCCGAATCGCGCTGCCGAACCAGAGCACGGTGCCGGCGTCGGGACGCAGCAGCCCCGCCGCGCAGAGGAGCAATGTCGATTTGCCGGCGCCCGGCGGGCCCACGAGCGCGAGAATCTCACCGGTATACAGTTGCACGTCGACCGAACGCAGCGCATCGACCATCGCCCAGCAGCCGGGCACGCCGGCGCGGTACCGCTTCGCGACTCCGGTCATGGAGAGCACGGGATCCGTCATTGCGACAGGATGCCGTCACGTCGCGCCGCAACCATCACCGCCGCATTGCCGACGGTGTCATCGCATTGCGGACAATGTCATCCCGAGCACAGCGATGTCATCCCGAGCGAAGCGAGGGATCTTATCTCCGACTCGAGATCCCTCGCTTCGCTCGGGATGACAATACGCCCGAGATTCCTCGCTACGCTCGGGATGACAGCCCGGCGCTCGGGATGACACCGCTGTCTTACGCCACGCTCCGTTGCTGCGCGTCGTCGGCGGCGGCGATGACATCCATCGGAGGGGCGGGCGGCACCATGATGGTGCCATCGGGCGCGGGGGCGCGGACGACGAACGCCTGATCGCGCACCACCCGGCGGAAGCCGCGCCCCTCGTAGATGCGGCTGATCAGGATGCGACGCACCACGACCATCACGACGACGAGCGTGGGAACCGCGACCACGAGTCCCACCGGCCCGAGAAGCTTCCCCATGATGAGCACGGAGAGGATCGTCATCACGGGTGGGAGATCCGCCTGCCGCGACATGATCAGCGGCGCCACAACGTTCCCTTCGATCAGGTGCACGACCACGCCCAGCCCGATCACGGCGAGCGCCTTCGTCGCGCCGCCATCTCCGCCCAGCACGAAGAGCGCGGGGAGGATCGTGGAGAGCAGACTGCCGAAGAAGGGGATGATGGCGACCACGCCCGTGAACATGCCGAACGTGAGCCAGTAGGGAACGCCGAGTGCGTAGAGCCCGGCGGCGGTGAGCGCGCCCAGGAAGATCATCGCGGTGATCTGTCCCACGATGTAGGCGCGAAGCGAGCGCGCGAGATCGGCGAGCACATCGCGCACCGTATCGCGGTGCACCGGCGGGAAGAGCGCGATCAGCAACTCGCGGTACAGCTTGGGATGCAGCGCCAGGTACGTCGCCATCACGGCGACGGAGAAGACGCCGATGGCGGCGTGAAAGACCGACACCAGCTTGGGAACGAGATCGCCGACGTAGCCGGAGATCTGCCCGTAGATCGCGGCGACGAAGCCGTGCTCCCCGGGAGGCCACACGGCGCGCAGCGCGGGCACGCGCTCGATGAACCCCTCGATCCCCTGCTCCCAGATGTTGAGATGCTCGGGCAGGACGCGCAGGAGCGCCTGGGTCTGCTCGACCACCGGGGGAACGAGCACCCACACGAACCCCACGACCAGCGCCAGAGTGCTCAGCACCGCGAGCGCGAGCGCCGCGCGCCGAGGCATGTTCGTGCGCAGATGCACGGCATCGGCGACGGCGCCGAGGTACAACGAGATGAGGACCGCGACGAACAGCAGGAGGAACAGCTCGGCTGTACTCCCGAGGAGCAGCAACGCCAGCACGGTGAGCACCGTGCCGGCGAGTACCGGGGCAAAACGAAAGCGCCCGGTCGTCACTGAGCTCACGTCGACTTCTTCCTCTCCGTGCTCACGTCCTCGGTCTCGGCATCGACGGTCTCCCCCGCGCTCCCGTTGCCGCTGTTGCTCGACGCCCCGCCCGCGCCGATCTGCTTGTTCTGCGCCTGCGCGTTGGAGGGGAGCATCCCCATCTTCTGCTTGAGCGCGAGCAGCTGCATATCCGCATTCACCGACGAGGTCCCCTGCTCGAGCTGCTTGAAGTCACGCGTCAGGCGATCGCCGGAGAACTCCTCATCGATTTCCGCATGCGCGATGAGTCGGCGCTCGTTGTCCGCGATCTTCGCCTCCATCCGCGAGAACGCCTCGAACGCCGAGCGCTCGGACATGCCGGACATCGTCTCGGAGATGCGCTTCTGCGCTTCGGCACGCTTCTGCCGCGCGACGAGCAGGTTCTTCTTGCGCTTGGCCTCTTCGATCTTGTCGTTGAGGTCGCGCAGAGAGTTCTTGAGCTTCTCCGTCTCCGTCTGCTGCGCCTGCCAGGTGGCCTCGAGCTGCTGCGCGTGCGTCATGTGCTCGTTGTAGCGCACGAGCGCCTGCTTCGCGAGGTCGTCACGCCCCTCCTGCACGGCGAGCATGGCGCGCCGCTCCCAGTCCTGCGTCTCCTTGTACTCGGCGTCCACCTGATCCTTGAGGCGCTTCTCGTCGGCGATCGCGGCGGCCACCTGCTGCTTGGCCTTCGCGAGCTGCGTGCGCATGTCGACGAGAATCTGATTCAGCATCTTCTCGGGGTTCTCGGCCGAGGAGATGAGATCGTTGATGTTCGAGCGGATCAGCGTGGAAAGACGGTCGAAGATACCCATGTCACTGTGCCTCGCGAACGGGGGCGAGTTCCCGCAGGTGCGATGCCAGCGCCAACATCATGGACTCGTAGCTGGCCAGGAATTCCTCGAAATCGAGGTGCGCGAGCTCCAATGCTTCGGTCAGGACCACCGAGTTGCCTTCGATCCCGTACGACCCGTGCACGAGCTCGCTCGCGTTGAGTTGGAGCAGGCGGCGCGACAAGGCCGCGAACTCCCGTTCGGATGTCGGCAAATCGACTACCTTCATCCGTATCAGGACGACCGGCGGCGAATAGTGCACCACGACATCCGCCGCGAGCGCGCCACCGGAGCCGACGAGCCACATGCCGGGCTCGATCTCGTCGTAGCTGGCGCCGTCGGCAGCCAGCCGATCGAGAAAGCCCTCGATCTCTTCTTTGGTGAGCATGGATGCGAGTGTCCTCAAGGACGGTTGGTGGACAAGAGTGAGGCGGTTGTGAGCTGTGAGTTCCGAGCTGTGAGCAACTGTGCGTTGAGGCTGTGAGCTCGACCATCCAGGGAACATTGAGCTCGGAGCCCACTCACAACTCACAACTCAGAACTCACCACCCTTACGCCTTCACCACCCCCGCTGTTTCGCGACGCTTCGGCGCTCGCGGTGCGCGCTTTCGAAAAGATAGCGCGGCATGGGAGGCGATGACAGACACCGTCCCCGCGCCGCGCGCTTCACGCACGCCGGGTCAGCCCGCCTTCTCCTCGAGCCGGCGCGCGAGCAGCGGGCGCAGGTAGCGCCCCGTGTGCGACGCCGGGATCTCGGCGAGATCCTCGGGCGTCCCGGCCGCAACGATCGTCCCGCCGCGCTCGCCCCCCTCGGGTCCGAGGTCGATGATCCAGTCCGCCGTCTTGATTACATCGAGGTTGTGCTCGATCACGAGCACGGTGTTCCCCTTGTCCACCAACCGGTGCAACACGTCGAGCAACAGCCGCACATCCTCGAAGTGCAGGCCCGTGGTCGGCTCGTCGAGAATGTAGAACGTCCGCCCCGTGTCGCGCTTGCTGAGCTCCGTGGCGAGCTTCACGCGCTGCGCCTCGCCGCCGGAGAGCGTGGTCGCGCTCTGCCCGAGGTGGATGTAGCCGAGGCCCACATCGCACAGCGTCGCGAGCTTGTGGCGGATACGCGGCTGGTTCTCGAAGAACTCGTACGCATCCTCCACCGTCATCTCGAGCACATCGGCGATGCTCGCGCCGCGGAAGCGCACCTCCAGCGTCTCGCGATTGTACCGCTTCCCCTTGCACACCTCGCACGGCACGTACACGTCGGGCAGGAAGTGCATCTCGATCTTCACCAGCCCGTCGCCCTGACACGCCTCGCACCGTCCACCCTTCACGTTGAACGAGAAGCGGCCCGGCCCGTATCCGCGGATCTTCGCTTCGGGCAGCTCGGCGAAGAGATCACGGATGGGAGTGAAGAGCCCCGTATAGGTGGCCGGGTTCGAGCGCGGCGTGCGGCCGATCGGGCTCTGGTCGATGGCGATGACCTTGTCGATGTGCTCGAGCCCGGTCATGCGATGGTGCACGCCGGGGATGACGCGCGCTCGATAGAAGTGCCGAGCGAGCGCCCGATGCAGCACGTCTTCGACGAGCGTGGACTTTCCGGACCCCGACACGCCGGTGACGGCGACGAACAACCCCAAGGGGATCTCGACGTCGAGGTTCTGCAAGTTGTGCTCGCGCGCGCCCTCGATGCGCAGCACCTTCTTCGCGTCTTTCGGTCGCCGCTCCTCGGGCGTGTGGATGGCCAGATCGCCGCGGAGATACTTCCCCGTGAGCGATGCCGGATTCCGGCTCACCTCGTCCACCGTGCCCTCGGCGATGACGAGTCCGCCGTGCTTCCCCGCACCGGGGCCGAGGTCGATCAGATAGTCGGCCTCGCGCATCGTCTCCTCGTCGTGCTCGACGACGATGACCGTGTTGCCGAGGTCGCGAAGCTGGCGCAGTGTAGCGAGAAGGCGCGCGTTGTCGCGCTGATGCAGGCCGATCGACGGCTCATCGAGAATGTACAGCACGCCGACGAGGCGCGAGCCGATCTGGGTCGCCAGCCGAATGCGCTGCGCCTCGCCGCCGGACAGCGATCCCGCGGCGCGGCCGAGCGTGAGGTACTCGAGGCCGACGTCCACCAGAAAGTGCAGACGGTCGCGCACTTCCTTTAGAATGGGTCCCGCGATCTCGCGATCGAGACCGGGCTTCCCGTTCTCGCGCACCGGGAGCGAATCGACGAACGCGCGTGCCTCGGCGACCGACATCTCCACCAGCTCGCCGATGTTCCGGTCGCCGATCGTGACGCCGAGCGATTCCGGCTTGAGACGACGACCGCCGCACGCGTTGCACGCGGTCTCGATCATGTACTCCTCGAGCTCCGCGCGCACGGCGTCGGACGTGGTCTCGGCGTAGCGCCGCTGGATGTTCGCCAGCACACCTTCCCACGCGCGCTGATACTCGCCCTTGAACGAGCCCGAGTCGATCTGCACCGTGGTCTTCTTGCCACCGGTGCCGTAGAGAATCACATCGCGCACCTTCTGCGGCAGCTCGCCCCACGGCGTATTGAGATCGAAGCGGTACTCCTTGGCGAGTGCGGGAAGAATGGACCGCCGCAGATGTCCGGTGGGCTCGCCCCAGGGGATGATGACGCCCTCGAGGATCGAGATGCGCGGGTCGCCGAGGATGAGCTCCTCCCGCACCTCGCGGCGCGTACCGAGTCCACCGCAAGCGGGACACGCGCCGAACGGTGAATTGAAGGAGAACTGCCGCGGCTCGAGCTCCGGGAGCGAGATGCCGCACTCGGGACAGCCGTAGCGCTCGGAGAAGAGCTGCGCGACGGGAGCAGCTTTCTCTCCGGCCTCGCCGCTTTCGGCGTCCGGATGACGCACCACCTCCACGAGTCCGTCGGCGAGCTTGAGCGCGGTCTCGATGGAATCGACGAGCCGGCCGCGGTCCGCCTGACGTACGGTGAGACGGTCGACGATGACGGCGATGCTGTGGTTGCGCTGCTTGCTGAGCTTCGGCGGCGAGGCCAGCTCGATCTGCTCGCCATCGACGATCGCGCGCACGAACCCCTGGCGGCGCGCGGACTCGAAGAGATCCCTGAACTCGCCCTTCCGTCCGCGCACGAGCGGCGCGAGAACCTCGATGCGCGTCCCCTCGGGCCACGCGAGCACCGATTCGGCGATCTGCGTCGCGCTCTGCCGCTGGACGGGGCGGCCGCACTGCGGGCAGTGCGGCGTGCCGACGCGCGCGTACAGGAGGCGCAGGTAGTCGTAGATCTCGGTGACGGTACCGACGGTGGAGCGCGGGTTGTGCCCCGCGCTCTTCTGCTCGATCGAAATGGCCGGCGAGAGCCCCTCGATGGCATCGACGTCCGGCTTCTCCATGAGCCCGAGGAATTGCCGAGCATAGGCGGAGAGCGACTCGACGTAGCGGCGCTGCCCCTCGGCGTAGATCGTGTCGAAGGCCAGCGACGACTTGCCGGAGCCGGACAGCCCCGTGATCACGGTCAAGCGATCGCGGGGGATGGTAACGTCGACGTTACGGAGATTGTGCTCGCGGGCGCCGCGGACTATCAGTGTTTCTTCGGGCATAACCGTGTAAAGCTGGCGAGGGCGGCGGGCGAATACAAGAACCGGTGACCGGCCGTGGTCAGCGTGCACTTCTTGCGGCATTCCGCTGAGCCCTTTGGGCGGCTTCGGTCGTCCATAAGCCGATATGTCATCCGATAGCCCATCATCCAGACCCCGCTCCGATGCCGTGGTCGTACTCACCACGGTCGCGAACACCGCCGAAGCGGATCAGCTGATCCGCGCCCTCGTGGAGCGGCGCATCGTCGCGTGCGGCACCATGCTGCCCGGCGCCCGCTCGATCTATCGCTGGGAAGGAAAGGTCGCGGACGAGCAGGAGGTCGTCATCCTGTTGAAGACGCGGGCCGCGCGGCTCGAGTCCCTCGAGGTCGCATTCGGCGAGCTGCATCCCTACCGCGTGCCCGAGCTGCTCGCGCTCCCCGTCGCGTCGGGGCTCGGCAAGTACCTCGGCTGGATCGAGGACGAAACGTCGCTGGCTCTCGAGTGAGCACGACCATGTCGTTCCCTCATCACACCTGCACTGGACGGATCGCGTCATGAGTCGGCGCGGCATCCTCGCGGCGGTCGTGCTCCTGCTCTGGGTGGCAGGAATCGCCGCGCTCGCGCACCGCGAGCTCTTTCAGGGTCAGGCAGAGCGCCTCGCGCTCGCGGGGCGCCTGCTCGATCCGGACGCGGAGTTCTACGCCGTCATGCGGCACGGTCAACAGGTCGGATTCGCATCATCCACCGCGGATACCGTTCCCGGCGGTATCGTGCTGACCGATCTCTCCGTCACCGAGCTGCCAGTGGGCCACGTGGTGCGACGGCAGGACGTGCACACGACCATCCGGCTCACGCGCACGATGGCGCTCACGGAGTTCACGCGCCGCTACGGAATGGACACGAACGCGCTCGTAGTGCACGGCGTCGTCCAGGGGGACTCCGCCATCACCATCGAGACACGCGTCGGCTCGCGCAGGCCGCACCGGCAGACGGTACGGATCACCACCCCCGTGCTCCTTCCCACGGAAGTGCCGTACGCCATCGCGCTCGGGAGCACGCCCAAGCTCGGCCAGAGCTATCGCTTCACGGTATTCGATCCCGTGCGCTTCAAACTTGGCGAGGCGACGGTTCGTGTGGCGGCCGAATCGCTGTTCGTGGTGAGCGACAGCGCCGCGTTCGATTCGACCGCGGGGCGCTGGGTGTCGGCGCACGACACCACGGTGCATGCGTGGCGCATCGAGGAGCCCGGCGGCGGTATGCTCGATGCATCATGGATCGACAACAGCGGGCGTTTGGTGAATACCGAACGCCCTGGCGGGCTCGCGATGCATCGCATGGCGTACGAGCTCGCGTTCGAGAATTGGAAGACGGAATCCCGACGACAGCAGCAGCACGCGGTGGAGTCCGCGCGGCCGGGGCGACCGCTCCGCACGGCTGCCCCGCCCGCTCGTTCCACGCCGCGTATGAATCGTCCCGACGGTGCGGAACGCACAACGCCCCACACACGAGCTTCTCGCCCATGATTCAACTCCGCTCCCTCACGAAGCGGTACGGATCGTTCACCGCGGTCGATGCCATCGACCTCGAGGTACCGCGCGGCCAGCTCTTCGGCTTCCTCGGCCCCAACGGCGCCGGCAAGACGACCACGCTCCGCATGATCGCGGGGATCCTCCGTCCCACGAGCGGAACCGTGTCCATCGGCGGCATCGACATCGCGCGCGAGCCGGCGGCGGCAAAGGCGAAGCTGGGCTTCATCCCCGACCGGCCGTTCATCTATGAGAAGCTCACGGGCGCCGAGTTCCTGCGGTTCGTGGCCGGGCTGTACAGTCAGGACGGACCGGTGGTCGAGCGGCGGATGAACGAGCTGCTCGAGCTGTTCGACCTGAGCGAGTGGCGAGACGAGCTGGTGGAGAGCTACAGCCACGGCATGCGGCAGAAGCTCATCATCTCCAGCGCATTCCTGCACCGTCCCGAAGTGATCGTGGTCGATGAGCCGATGGTCGGGCTCGACCCCAAGGCCGCGCGCATTCTCAAGGATCTCTTCCGCGAGTACACGCGGCGCGGACACACGATCATGATGTCGACGCACACGCTGGAAGTGGCGGAGAGCGTGTGCGACCGTATCGCGATCATTCAGAACGGAAGGATCCGCGCGAGCGGCACAATGGACGAGCTGTCGGCCAAGCTCTCGACCGGTGCGGAGGAGGGACTGGAGGCGCTCTTCCTCCGCCTGACGGGCGAGAACGCATCGCGCGCACTGGTCGAGGTTCTGGATGCCTGACCGCGTCCGCCAGCGTGCCGCGGCGCTCGCGCTCACGCCGCTCGGCGTGCCGTCCATCCCGCCGGCGGTCCGTCAGCCATCGCTGCTGCACGTGCTGAGCCCCAAGCTGTTCACCGCGCGCGCGCGCTCCGTGCAGCAGGCCCGCGGGCGCGTGGCTCGTGCCGCCGTGCTGCTCTTCGTCGGGCTTCTGTTCTGGGCGTTCGTGTTCCGTGTCCTGATCCGGGTGCTGACGTACTTCCACAACGTCCCGGAGATCGGAGCGCTGCTCGCGGGGAAGCTGTTGGGGCTCGTCTTCGTGAGCTTCCTCGGAATTCTGCTGCTGTCGAACATCATCGCCGCGCTGTCCACGTTCTACCTCGCGCGCGATCTCGACCTGCTCGTCTCCGCGCCGGTGGACTGGCTCACACTGTACAGCGCGAAGCTGGCCGAAACGCTCGTGCACTCCAGTTGGATGGTGGCGCTCATGGCCGTGCCGATCTTCGTCGCGTACGGCTGGGTCTATCACGCGGGCGCGACATTCGTGCTCGTGGCGCTCGGCACGTTCATCCCATTCCTCGTGCTGCCAGCGGTCGCGGGCGGCGCCATCACGACGATCCTGGTGAACGTCTTTCCGGCTCGGCGCGCGAGAGGCATCCTGGGTGTCGTCACGATCATCGCCGCCGCCGGTGTCGCGCTGCTGTTCCGCCTCGTGCGCCCCGAGCGCCTGGTGCGTCCCGAGGGGATGCGCTCGCTCATGGACTTCATCGAGGCGCTGCGCACGCCGACGTCGCCCTTCCTGCCGAGCGAGTGGGTGCGGCGCGGGATCATGGCGTCGCTCACGGGCACGTTCGATCCCCTCCCCTTCTACCTGCTCTGGTCGTCCGCCGCCGCAGCGATCGTCCTCGGCGCGCTGCTCCACCACGCGATCTACGAGCGCGGCTTCACCAAGGCGCAGGAGAGCATGGGGCGGATGGTCCGCTCGCGCGTTGCGCGCGGCGTGGGGCACGTGCTGCTCCGACCGTTCGGCGTCATACGACGTGAGCTGGTGATGAAAGAGCTCCGCGTCTTCTTCCGCGACAGCACGCAGTGGTCGCAGCTCATCCTGCTCGCCGTCCTGGTGGTGGTCTACACGTTCAACGTGAAGTTCCTGCCGCTCAACAGCGACGGCATCAACTTCTTTCTCGTGAACGTCGTGCCGTTCCTGAACCTCGTGCTCGCGGGGTTCGTGCTGGCGTCGATCGCCGCGCGATTCATCTTCCCGGCGGTGAGCCTGGAGGGGCGCACGCTCTGGCTGCTCAAGTCCAGCCCCATGCCCATGCGCTCGCTCCTCTGGTCCAAGTTCTGGACGGGAACGCTCCCGCTGCTCGTCCTGGCGGTTGGCATCGTGGCGGTGACCGACGCGATGCTGCACGTGAGCGCGTTCATGATGCTGGTGTCCGTGTTCTCGATCGTCTTCATGACGTTCGCGATCGCGGGACTCGCGCTCGGGCTCGGGACGGTGTTCCCGCAGTTCGAGACGGAGAACGCGGCGCAGATCCCGACGTCGTTCGGCGGGCTCGTGTTCATGATGGCGTCGATCGCGCTCATCGGCGCGGTGGTGGTACTGGAGGCGCGGCCGGTGTACGGCTATCTGCGGGCGCAGACGTTCGGCACGGGGACCGGTGATCCGCGGGAGATGGTGGTGGGATTCGGCGCGGCGGCACTGTTGTGCGTGGCGATGACGCTGGTGCCGATCCGGGTGGCGTTGAGGAGGCTGGAGGCGGTGGAGCGGTAAGCTCTCCGCGAAATACGGCTCAGATGTTGGCGTAGCCGGCGCGCGATGCCGTGCGACTCGATGCACAAAAAAATCAACGCGGCTGCCATCGATCCTAATGAGATGGCAGCCGCGTTCGACGCTGATCCGCCTCCCGCACCAACCTTCAGGGTGCGAGAGTGAAAATCGGACTACTGGGTTGCGTCAGCCGGCCGATAGTGCGATGCGAAGACGATGCCGGGATTAGCGAAGGCACCGCCCGCTGGCATGAGCAGCACGGTCACATCGGATCCGCCAACCGACAGCCCCGCCGACTGCACGACAGGGTCATTCTTGCCCATGGGTCCCGCCGCCGCGGCGTAGGTCGGCGTTGCCGTTCCGGACGCCGCAGCCGCGAAATACATCGATCCGGTGGCAACTGGAATCGTGACTGGCGCCGAGGCAGTACCAGGAGCAACGCCGCCAATCAGCACGGTGGCCGCCGTCGTATCGGTGAGGATATCCACGTTCCCGAGTGCGGGCGCGAGATTGTACGCCCGCACCAGGATCTTGTCCGATGCGACACCAGACATATCGTCCGTGTACACGGTCAGTGTGCCCGTGTTGGCCCCTACCGACGAGCCAGTGAGCACAACCGTGTAGTACGTACCTGCGGTGAAGTCGATCGTCTGATCAGCAACCACGGTGGAGGCGTTCTGGGTCAAGGTGTCATCCCAGAACACCGTAATGTGGCGCGAGCCGGGGCCCATCCCCTGGTACGGCGAAATCTCGCGGAAATGGGCGCCGTTCATCTTGTCGCCGAAGTAGCTCGGCGAATACTGGATACCATCGACGACGCGGAAGGCGACGTTCTTGGTATCGTTGATGGCGTTGACATAGCGCACGTAGGCCAACTGCGGCGCGGGCTGGGTCACGCCATTCTGGTCGCCCCCACATGCGGCAGCCGCGGCCGCGAGGAGGCCAATCACGAAATAGCGGTGCAGACGCATTACAGTCTCGTAGCCAAAGGTTATAGGTAGTATCCGATCACGACCAAGGGACGATTCGTCGTTGCTCGCTGCTGTGCCGAGCAAACGCCGCGACGCGTTGCCGCTGCGATAGCTGCCACTCACTGGCCATTCCCCGGACCACCACCCGACTTCGTCGTTTGCGTACCGGTACCGGAGCCGATGAGGCTTCGCGTCGCGATGAACGCGCCGATGGCAGCCGCCCCACTGGCAATGGCCGCGAGTGTGCGGCCCTTCGAGAATCGTCGCTCCAGAATCCCCTTCACGTCTTCCTGCCGAAGGACGACACTCTCGCCGCCCCACGAGCTTTCCGTACCGTCGAGGTACTGGACACGAGCGATGTGAACGGTGTACTCGGTCGTGGTAGCGTTGACGAGCGTGCCGTCGACCTTCGCCACCTCGGGTCCGAGACGTTGTCCCATCGCGACACGCCCCTGGTCGTTCAACTCGAACTCGACCCGCATCCCGGGATCCGGCTGGGCAGCGTTGAACGGGACGTACGTGTAGCATCCCGCCAGCGCCATCGATGCCAGCGCCAGTACAGCACCAGCGCGGCGCCATCCCGGCCGGCTGCCTCGCGGCTCCGGGCCGCTCGCGCAACGGCGAGCGAGCGACCCGGTCGCTTCAGGGTGCCAGCGAGACACGGAATGCAGCACGACGCGCATCACCAGCCGTAGTTCGCGCTCTTGGTCGCCCCGCCTGGCTGGCCCACCCCGCCAAGGTCGTAGTACGAATGCTGGCGCACCTGCATCTCCTCGTACGGCACGGGCCACTCGATGGCCGTGCCTTCCGGCAGGTCACCCCAGCCGCGGCCATCGAAATACCACATGCCGTAGCCGGTGTAGGCGTCCTCCATGCGCTTCTCCCACTTCATGGCCTCCATCAGGTTGCCACAGGTGGTGTTGAGATAGCCCTGCGCCGGATCGGGAACCTGCGGGACACATGAGGTGATGCCACCAGGCACCTGCGTGCTGGCATCCGTCACGTTGGTGATATCCGGCAGGTTATGCTTTTCACGGGACTTGTTGATGAGATCGGCAGCCGCCTGGAACTGGTTCGTGCGAATGTCCCCTTCGGCCACGAGCATGTCCATCTCGGTGGCCGTCACGAGCGGCATTGGACCCTTCTGGCCGGCGTCGTACAGCGACTGGAACCGGTAGTAGTCGTACTCCGTGTTCGCCCACGACACCAGCGGCCGGTCATCGCCAGCCGGACGGTTCTTGAAGTACGGCCCGGTCGCCACATCCGGATCTTTCGGTGAATTGGCGACCTGCTCATCACGCGTGGCCCCCTGCGGGAAGCGCGTATCCGGTGTGACGATGTGCAAGCGCGGCTTGCTGCCGATATCCGCAGCGAGCCAGGCCTTGTATCCGTTCGGCGCCGAGGCAGGCTGGACGTCGGCCATTCCGATGATCTGCGGCGGCATCGAGTGCCAGGTGTCGAAACGGTAGTGATCGCCATCTACAGCCATCTGCCAACCCGTCGACGGACTGAGATTGACTTCGTAGTCCTGCTTGATGCCCGCCTGCGCATCGGCAATCACGGCGTTCCAATCGACCGCGTCGCGCTCCGCCGGCGTCCGAGCCACCATCGCCCGGAAGCGTGCCTTGAAGGAGTGGGCGAGCGCGATGAAATCGGTCATGCTCGTGAAGCCGTTCGCCGCATTGAGCCATGTGTCCGGCAGATCGGGCACCCCCGGGGTGCCGGCCAGCGCAATCGCCGTATCAAGCTCAGAGAGCGCGAACGTCATCACCGAGTCGTGCCCGACCAGCGGCGGAATGACAACGCTGTCGTGGGGCGACACGACGTTGCCGGAATCGTACACCAAAGCGAGATCACCCAGCGCCACGCCCAACTCGAAATGCGCGAACGCGAGGTTGCGCGTGTCGCGGCCTGCGTTTCCGGTGGAGAAACCGGGCTTCTGGAACGCCTGAATGGCCGTCACAATGCTCCGCGCGGCATGAAGCAACTGGTTCCAGTCGTGAAGGTTTCCGGGATCCGCCGCATTGTTCGGCTGATTGCTGATCCCCGCACGCGGAATCGCCGCACGGGCGCCCATATCGAAGTTCGAGAGACCGGAATAGCTCTCGAGCCCCATCACCAACATTTGCGCCTGAATGTCGTCGTCACCGTCACCGACGGTCGCGACGTGCACCGTGTTCCAACTGCTCCCGATGAGCGCCTCCACGTCCGCCGGAGAGGCGTAGACGCGTGCCACATCGGGCTGATTGTTGTTCTGCACTTGCAGCGGGTCGTTGCACGCCGTCACGCCGCCCAGCATGCAGATCAGCGCTGCAGCATAATGCCACTGTCGCATTGCGTATCCTCGTCAGAGCCATCCGCTCGTCCTCAAGAGACGAGCGGATGGCACGGGGTTAGAAGCTGGTGGACAGCCCGAACGTGATCGTGCGCAGATTCGGGAAGGTGTAGATATCGACGGCGTTGATGGCAGCGGATGCGGCCTGGCTGCCCACGTTCGAGGTGATACCGACCTCGGGGTCGAATCCCTTGTAGTTCGTGAACGTGAACAGGTTGCGACCAACCACGCTCACGCTCCAGTCGCCGACGTTGGCCACCGGTCCAACGTGATACGACACCATCGCCTCGCGGATCTTCGCGTAGCTGGCATCCTGCACGTTGTGGCTGTTGGGACCGAGAATGTCGTACAGGCCACCGAGCCCCGACGCGTCCGGCGCGGGTGCACGGTAGTAGTAGGCGAGCGGCTTCGCCGTCTCCACCGACTTCCCGGTCTGGTCATCTTCCGGAGCGAGGAAGTCGAGCAGATTCCACGACCCGCCCTCGTTCCACACCGAGTTGCCGATCGATGCATCGAGGAGCCCGTACAGGGTCAGCCGCTTCCACGTCAGATTCGACGAGACGGAGAACTTGTAGTCGGGCATGGCGTGTCCGAGCGGCACTTGCATCGCGGTACCCGTGGAATCACGCATGATCAACGGCAGCCCCCAGCCGAGCGTCACGTTGCGCCACGGGGAGTCGCCGGTCGCCGTGTGGGTCTCCCAGAGATTCTTGGTAACACCATCGCGCCAGCTGTTGCCCTGGCCAACCCACACGATGTAGCCGTCGTCGTTCTTCTGGAACGCGCCGGTCGGCCCGCACTGGCTCTGTACCTTGGTCGGGAGCTGACTGCAGCTCGTGATGAACTGCCGCCCGTAGAAGGTGCCGAACTCCACGCCCTGATCGATCTTGAAGATCTGACCGCTGGCCTGGATGTTCGTGCCCTGGTAGAACGGCGGCACATTGAGCTCCGTCACCTTTGCCTTGTCACGCGAGTAGGCGAAGCGCGTGGACCAGTTGAGGTTCTTCCGCACGATGAGCGGCAGGTCGAGCGAAGCCTCCCACCCGACGTTCTGCAGGGTGCCGACGTTCTGCCACTGCGTCGCAAATCCGGCCGCTGCCGGGAGCGGAACAGGGAGGATCTGATCGCGCGTGTTGGAGTTGTAGTACGTGACGTTCAGGAGTGCGCGGTTGAAGAGACCGACGTCCAACCCGAGCTCCGTCTCCGCGTTGACCTCAGGGCGCAGATTCTTGTTCCCGAGGTTCTGCGGTGACACGGACCCACCGGTACCCAACGTGAACGTCTCGTATTGCGCGCTGAAGCTCGGGACGTTACCCGCGGTGCCGTACGAGGCGTGCACCTTGAACTCGTTGATCGCGGCGATCGGCCACCAGGGCTCCTGCGCCATCCGCCATGCCACAGAGGCGCGCCCGAACGTCGCCCAGCGATTGTTCGCGCCGAAGAGCGAGCTTCCATCCTCACGTACGAGGGTGCTCAGGATGTAGCGATCCTTGTACGTGAGATCGAGACCGCCGAGAATGCCCATCCGGCGGATCGAGGAGCTCGAGCCACCGATGTTGAAGTTCTGCGTGGCATTGTCGGGATCCGCCACCTGCTTGATCGCGAGATGGTTCCCGCTGAGGCTCTCGCCATTCGCGTCCTGCTGCTCGTACGTGTAGCGAACCGTCCAGCGGCTGGTGAGCTCGCTGGTGAAATCGTGATCAATAGCGGCATCGAAGCTGCCGTTGTATGACCGGTCATCCGACGCGCCGGAGTTGATCGATCCGGAATTCGTCGTCGGCGAATTGCTCGTCGTCCGATAGCCCTTGTCCCGGAACCCGAAGCTGCGTGCGTTGTTCAGATCGTAGCCGAAGTCCGCACTGAGGCGCAGCCAACTGGTCGGTGTGAAGCGGACGTTCATGCTCCCCAGGAAACGATCGTCGATGTTGTTCTGGACGAGGTTCTGGAGTTGGTACAGCGCGTTGGCGTTCTGCTGACCGCCGCCCTGGAGATTCGGGCGAATGTACAGGCGCCCGAGCGTATCGGTCTGCAGCAGGTCGACGATAGGCGGCGTACGCGCCAACTGGAAGAATGCGCCGCCATCATCCTCCTGATTGAAGCCGTCGGCCGAATTGTGGCTGTAGTACGACGACAGCGAAACAGTCCAGTCCGCTCCAAGCCCCTGATCCACGTTCACCCGCGCCGAACTGCGCTGGTATCCGTTCAGGAAGCGGATCGCACCGCCCTGCCCGAGGTACGAAGCACTCGCGAACACGTTGGTGCTCCCGAACCGGGCGCTCATGTCCACCGTCTGCTGCTGCGTCGGCTTGGGCTGGACGAACTGATCGACCGCGCTGTAGGTCGTGCCCGGGAACGGGTTGGCCTGAAAGTACTTCGTGATGATGTTCTTCCCGATAGAGGAACCCGGATCGATGGGGAACCCAGGAGGCGCCGGCGGGAAGTCGCCCGGCTTGTTGTTGATCGCCGCGGCAGCGTCGTTGTAATTGAACGTGCTGGCGCAGAGCGGCTGCCCCGAGACGGCGGCGCAGAAGCGCGTGCCAGTCTCGTCCATCAGCAGCGCGGTCCGCTGGGCGATACCGATATGGTGCGGCACGTCATTCACGCCGTACTCGGAGCGCAGATTGAAGTGCACACCGTTCACGTGGCTGTCCGCACCGCGCTTGGTGGTGATCTGAATGACACCGTTCGCCGCCCGCGATCCGTACAACGACGACGCGGCCGCGCCTTCCACCACCTCGACACTCTGGATGTCGAGTGGGTTGATATCCGGAAGCGGTCCATTGAGGATCACCCCGTCCACGACATACAGCGGGCCCTGCCCGCGCCCGGAGGCGTTGATGGACTTGGGACCGCGCAGCAGGATTTCGGGAGACGAACCTGGACGACCGCTCGGCGCGACGATGTTCGCGCCAGGCACCTTCCCCTGAAGCTGCGACAGCGGGTTCGCTGCCGGCACCTGGAGCTGCGAGGCATCGATGTGCTGGACCGTAAACGGTACCTTCGCCTGCTCCGTGGCACCCGTCACGCCGGTAACCACGACTTCGCTCAAGTGCTGCACGTCGGTCTTGAGGGTGAAGTTGACCGTCTGCTCACCCGCGTTCAGGGTGATCTGCTGGGAACCCGGCACGAGCCCGATGCGGCGCGCCTGGAGCTGCACCGTCTGTCCGTGCACGCGCTCACCGGGCACCACCAAGCGGTAGCTCCCATCGGCACCGGCAAGTGCACCCACGTTGAGCGATTGGATATAGACCTGCGTCCCCTCGGCAGGAGCTCCGACATCGGAGACCACCTTGCCGGTGATTACCGCGTTCTGTGCCTGAGCGGCACTGGCTCCGGCAGCCAGCATGAACAACGCGGCTGCGGCGGTAAATCGACTCAGACCCCCTACTCTCATAGTGCGTTCCTCACGTCGATTGGCGTCATTCCGCAGGAACTACTCGTGATACGTCGGACCAATCCAGCTTGCATCATCTGCCTCCATCGGTGAGAGGACGGACCCTGCTGCCGAACGAAGAGCAACGCAGCCGCAGAACGGGCTCACGAATGGACGAGAGCAATGCGCGGCGCGCGAAAAGCCTGAATTGTTAGGTGCGACGACTGCCGAGTACGGCGAGGTGGTGCTGGAAAGCGAGGGACTTCAGCCGGCGGCTACGGACGGCACCGCTTGGAGGCACCGCAGGCCAGAGGTCTGATAAAGGCGGTCTACGGTAATACGGCTGCCAGGCCTTTGCAAGGCCGTAGGGTATTATAGTAGCTGGCTGGCGTGCGACACGCAGGAAATCCGGGGTGAATAACTGCTTGAGCCGGCTACTCGCGTGCTGCGGGCTTTCTCTTTGCGGGTAGCTCGTGGAGCGCGGGGCGCCTGGTCCAGACCACGATCACCCCACACCGGGCGTCCGGGTCGGCAAACTCGGCTGGCAACTCGGAGCGGCCTCGATAGACTTCGACCGCCTCGAGAGCTGTGCCGGGCGTTCCCGCCAGCAGTTCACCTATGATGTTCGGCGGGTCTGCGGAGTGAGTGGCCCGTTGGCCATCCATATAGATTAGGGGCTCGCATCGGCTCATCTCGGAGGCGCGCCCCATCTGCACGTTGACGCGCGCGCCAGTCCCTCTGACGCTCACGCCCGGGATCTCACGCAACAATTCGGAAAGTGCTGGCGTGCCTTTCCGCTGGATCTCGTCGTACGTGATGAAAGCGCCCAAGCCCAACGCACGCCGGTGGTCGAACCCGGAGAGGAGAAGGTCGCGCAAGGCGTTGCGCCCGGTCGTGATCGTCGTGGGGAGCGCCGTGGCGACGGCCGCGAGCTTGATCGAGACGGAGAGCGAATCCAGTTGGTGCAGCTCGCCCACCGATGTTACGACGGGGGAATATCCGATGCGGCGGGAATAGAGTGCGTACGTTCCATTGCCATCTGCGTGGACATCGAACCGGCCGCTTGCGTCCGTGATGCTGACTTCCGACGTGACGACGTGTTGGTCGCGAACGAGCCAGACCTCGACATATGGGATGGGTACGGCCGAGGCAGCGTCGACCACGGTACCGTAGACGACGTGGGGGCGCTGTGCGAATGCAGGGAGCGCAAGGGTGCACAGCACGACGAAGACACCGGCCACCACTGCCAAAGGACACACGACGCGGCGCAGTGGGATCGCCGCAATGAATGCAGTGTGCATGGGCCTCCCTCCGGCGAGCGATTGGCAAGGCGCAAGGAGGGTACCGCGACCGGCGCGAGCCGTCAAGCCGGGCAGGCCGCTGGCAAGCGTGGACAGCACAGTTGAAGCGGGGTACCTTGCGACACCAGGGCGGTGTCGAATGCTGTCGAACGCGAGGGGTTGGTGGTCGCACGCGAGGCCGATGGCCATCGGTCGAGCCAGCGTTGCTCACTTACACGGGAGGGGCCATGCAGAGATTCGCGCGGGTAGCGGCGACCGGGATGCTGGTGCTGTCGCTCGGGGCGTGCGCGAGCAGTGCGTCCACGCACACGGGCGACTCGCAACAGACTCCTGGCTCTGGACGATGGGCGGGTACCATCCGCGCCACGCCGGCGAGAACGGGGGAGGTTGCACCCACCAAGCCAGCTGCGGCGTATCAGGGGAGCGTCTCGATGAGGCCGTGGGAGGATGACACGAGTCGGACCAGCATTTCGATCCACTTGAGCACGCCCGAAAGCAACCGCAGCATCTCCTGGGCGCTCGTGACCGGGCGATGCGGCGCGATCGAAGCGCCGGTTCTTCCAGTCAACAGCTTCGAGCCACTCGAGATCGGCTCGGATGGGCGCGGGGAAACGACGACGCACATCGCCTTCCAGACGCCGACCGATGGTTCGTATCACATTGACTTTTATTCCGGCAATTCGGCGCGACTCACCGATGTGGTCGCATGTGCGGAGATGAAGCGAATGACCCGCTGACACCACCGAATCTGCACGACAGAAACGACATTGGCCCCGCAGCGAGATGTTCGCTGCGGGGCCAATTCGTTACACCTACGCGTTGCTGCTCGCGCTTCCCTTACATGTCCGGATTGTCGGGTCCGCCGAAGGTGTAGCTCGGCAGTCCATCAGTCTCCAACTCGTGCGCCGGAATGGGGAATTGGCGCGGCGTGCCAGCCTGCAAACCGTCGATACGACGACGATTGTACCACGCGAGGCCAGCACCGGTCGTCAGCAGCTCGACATCCTGCTCGTAATGGATCGCATCCAGCAGCGCCGTCGGATCGGCGGTCACCGGGGGAAGCTTCCCGCGTCCGACGCGCGTCTTGTTCACCAAGTTCGCCGCCAGGTTGAGGTCACCACCCGTACGGACGAGCGCCTCGGCCTCGAGCAAATCGTTCTCGGCCGCGAGGACGAGTGGGGCGACACCGGTGAACGTGCCCGAGTACCAGCTCACGTCGCCGTTCACCGCCTTCGTCCCGTAGCGAGAATATTCCCAGTTGCTGTAGTGCCACACGCCGCGCGCACACCAATTGGGGATCTTGGCGATGTAGGTGAAGTCGGTCCAATAACGTGCATCCTGGACGCCAACGGAGTCTTCGGGAATCGACGAGCACGACGTGTACTCCGTGGGGAGCTTGGGATTGATCTCGTGCATGATGCGCATATCCACACGAAGCCATGGCCCGTAGTCGCCGTACGCCTTGAGTCCATCCCACCACAGCGTGCCGTTATCCTCCTGGATGGCAAGATCGAACGGTGCGGCTCCGGAGCTGATTCCGTTCTGTGCGTATTGCAGCACCTTCGCCCAATCGGCCGCCTGATTCTCCTGCGAGTTCCGCGGCGAGTACGCCACGATGCGCGCCGCCATCGTGTTCGCGATCTTGGCGATGTTGTCCGCCGTCAGATCGATGCCCGCGACCGGCAGCGCGTCATGCGGCAGTGTCCAGCTCTTCCCCTGCGCGAGCGCGATCGCGGCATCGAGCTTCGCCAACGCCGCGGCTTCGACGTCCTGATGCGATGTCAGCGAACTGACCGGCGCCGGGATCTTCGTGTTCTCATCGACGATGAAACCTCGATCGAAGATCAGCGCGATGTTGCCCAGTGCAAGCCCCTGGGTCAGCATGGCGAGCGCCTTGTACGACTCCGTCGTGGCGTCATCATCGATCACCATGCCGCCCGCAAGCGCGCGCAACACATCGTTCGCTTCGCTCAGCGCCTTGTAGTTGCGATCCCATGGATCCTGCACCATGGCGGTGTAGTCGCCGGCCGTGGTGACGTTCTGGATCGCCATCCGCGGTTCGTGCGAGCTGAGGTTCATCCCGAAGTTGTTGTAGCCCCCGCTCAAGGCATCCGCCATGACGGCCTGCGACATGGCCGGGGTCACTTCGTTGTTGGCATCGTGCCACGTATTGATGGCCGACTTGGCGAGCTTCGCCACGTCAGCCGGTGTGGAGACCACGTCCGTGAAGGACGGATCGTTGGTGTTGGGAATCGTCAGGTCCTGCGAGCACGCAGCGAGGGCGAGCAGCGCCCCACCGGCCATCAGCAGTGCCCTGCAATGAAAGAATCGCATGGAAGAATTGCTCCAGTGTCGGAGAGGCATCGTCAGAACCCGATCTCGATCTGACCGGAGATGGTGCGGAACGTGGGATACCGGAACCCATCGATGCGGAAGGCCGCGTCACCGCCCGATCCGGCTTCCGGATCGAAGCCGCTGTAATTGGTCCACGTCTTCAAGTTCCGGCCGATCAGCGCGAGCTTGAGGCTCCGCACCCAATGGTCGAGCCCGAGCGAGTGGAGCGTAGAGTTGGAGAACTGGTAGTTCACGGAGAGCTCGCGCAGCTTCACGAACGTTCCGTCTTCAACGAAGTAGCTGTCCGGGGTCAAGACGTTGTACAAGCCGTTCTGGTAGAATCCGGCCGCGATCCGGTCTTCCGGCTTCCGCTTCGACTGATCGAGGTCGCCCGAGCGGCCATCCTGGAACATCCACTGCTTGCTGAAGTTGTAGACCTGACCGCCCTGCGTGCCATTGAAGAGCGCGTACACCGTGAAGTGCTTGAACCGCACCGTGTTCGCCCACCCCCACGTGAAATCGGGGTTGGTATTGCCAATGACTACCTGACTCGCCCCATCCTTCGTGACGTACTTGATCGGCGCCTCGTCGGGCGTGCCCTTCGTCGACTTCAAGACCACGTATCCCAACGCATTCTTGGTGTACTGCGCCTGGGCATCCGCCAGAGTCATCCCCGCATTGGCCGGGTTGTCGAGCAGCTGGGAGTAGTCGGTGACCCACTTGACGCCGTAGATCACGCCCAGATCCTCGCCCTGCTTGTAATAGAAGATCCCCTGCCCCTGACCGCCGGCATTCACCTGGAAGGGAGGCGCGCCGAGCGAATCAATGTGCTGGCGTGTGTGCTGCCCGGTGAGCGTGAACTCGTAGCTGAAGTTGGGATGCTCGATTACACGCGTCGTGAGCGACAGCTCGAGGCTCCGATCCGCGATCGTGGCGGCATTCTGCCATTGGAACTGGTATCCATCCGCGAGCGCGGGAGATTGGGGCACCTCCAGAAACGCGTTGGAGGTACTCCGCTTCGACTTCACCACCTCGAGGTCGAAGCGATTGAGGAAGCTCGCATCGATGCCGAACTCCGTCTCGTGCTGGATAGCCGGCTCGAGGAACTCATTGCCCAACGTATTCTTGTCGTAGTTCCCGTTTGCGACGTTCAGGGCCAGGTCCTTGTCGCCGAAGCCCGGCCGAAGTCCGGCAGTCCCATGGGCCGCGCGGAGCTTCAGCTCCTGGAAGCCAGGGATATGGAAATCCTGCGTCACGCGCCAGGCGCCCGACACGCTGTAGAAGTTGTTCCAGCGCGCCTGGCTCCCGAAGAGGGAGGATCCATCGCGCATGTACGACGCGTCCAACAGGTAGCGATCGTCGTAGTTGAAGCTCTGTTGCGCGAGGTACTCCCGCGCGCGTGTGGGGATGACAGCGGAGTTGGCCCTGAACGTGGCCGGATCGATCGCGTCCAACGTCGGCGTAGCCCGAATCGCAAACTGTCCACCGTTGACATTCACGATGGTCTGTTGCTCCTCGTCATAGAGGTGCGTGAGCTTCGTGGTCATCCGGAGCGACTGGAGCGCGTAGTTGAACGTCGCGTTCAGGTTGGCGTTGTTGGCGATGTCGCGAGCCGTGTGATAGTTGAGACTGCCCGGCTGCGGAACGCCATCCGTGCTCAGAATGCCGTCGAACTGGTAATTGCTCGACAGGTCGTCGTAGCGATCCGTGCCGTAACTACCATCGAGTGTGAGCCAGGCGGTCGGCCGGTAACGCACGGTGCCAGAACCGAAGAGGCGCTCAACGTTGTCCTTGGTCTTGTGATTCGCCAGGTCGTATAGCGGATTGCCGCGAGCGTTCACCGCGATGTTCGGGTCCAACTGATTGTTGTAGAGGACCGTATCCGAGGGGCCGTTCGGATGCGCGAGATCGAGATCGGGCGGCGCCTGCAGAAGCGAGAAGAAGTCTCCGGTACCAGCCGCCTGGTCGCTCTTGGTGGTGCCGTACATGAAGCTCGCGGAGGCATCCAGCTTGTCGGTGATGCCCTGATCGATGTTGAAGCGGAAGTTCTCCCGTCCGAAGCCATCGATGAGCGGCAGAATCCCAGGATTCCGATCCATCGATACCGACGCCATGAAGTTCGTTACGCCGCGCCGGTACCCCATGTGCAAGTAGTTGTTGGTGATCGGCCTCGACTGGAGCCAGGTCTTGAGCTGATTTCTCCAGAAGTGCACCGGATCCTGGGCTGGCGTGGGATACGGATTGTCCATGATCTGGTCGGCCTTGATCTGGCGGCCACCCGATGCGTCCGTCACGAAGGTCCCGTCGGGATTCAGCTCGTAGTTGTTGGCATGATTGAGCGAGGGATAGTGCTCGATCGAGCTCTTGCCGAACGAGCTCTGTACCGTGAACTGCACCTGCCCATCGGGGATGGACTTGCCGCGCCGCGTGGTGACCGCGATCACGCCGTTGGCCCCCTGCGATCCGTACGCGGCTGCCGATGCGCCGCCCTTCAGCACCTCGATGCTGATGATGTCCTGCGGATCGATGCTGCTGAGGCCGTTCTTCGAGATCACACCGTCGATCACGTAGACCGGCTCGCTTCGCCCGACCTGGAGCAGCGTGGCGCCGCGGATCTGCACCGTGGCCGGCGAACCAGGTGCACCGTTCTCGGAAAGCACGGTAACACCTGAGACCTTGCCCGTCAGTGCGGTCGCGACATCCGGCGCCGGCACGGACTGGAGCTGCGCCTCATTCACCTTGGAGATCGAGATGGTGGTGTTCTTCATCTCGGTCGCGCCGGCCAACCCCGTCACCACGACTTCGTTCAACCGCCGCACGTCCTCAGGCAGCGTGAAGTCGACGGTGTGCTCGCCCGGGCTCAGCACGACTTGCTTCGACACTGGCGAGAATCCGATGCGGCGCGCCGTCAAGGTCACGGTCTGACCCTTCACGTTGGCTGCGCTGATCTGGAACGAATAGGTGCCCTTCGCGTCAGTGACGCCTCCCACAAGGAGCGCCTGCATCGCGACTTGGGCGCCTTCGAGCGGCCCGCCTCCGACGGCGGTGATGGTTCCCTTGATGGTAGCACCGCCCTGCGCCGACGCCGCAGTGGCGCTCGCCATCAGGCCCAATACGGCTGCGACGGCGACGCCGAGTCGCCTCGCACGCAGCGTTTGCATACTGTGACCCCTTCGATCTGAGTGGTGGATCCCGGTTCAGCGCGTGCAACCGGAACGAGGTGAAACCTTCGCCAGGGGTCGAGAGTAGAATGTGTTGCTGGACACTCCTGCTCTCGATTCCTGAGCTCACTGTGCTAGGCCCGTTTCGGCACACCTCCGCGTTTCGGGGAATGGAGCATCGACACGGCAACCGTTGGCGCGGTTGCCGTTGTCATTTGCAGCCCAACGAACTGCGTGATGCGTGGATGCGCCCTGACGGGAGGGGCGGCATCGTGCGGCAATGACTGCGGAACGACCGGTATGCGGGGGCGTTTACCGGTGCGCTAGTGTCGAACAGGTGGCGGCTGTGCAGCTATTGGGACGGATGGGACCGCTCAGAGATCGCGTCGCTCGCGCGATCAGGGACGTGCAGGAGACACGAGAAGCAGGGCACGCTGCCGGATTCGTCCCATGAGCTACGGGGAGCTCGGCACCCCGATCCTACGACTCTCGGGAAGCGACGTCAAGAGGCGGGAGAGAGAATCGGGAACGGGCCGCTACGCCGCCAGCACCTTCCCGCAACTCCCGCAGTACCGCGCCCCGGTCTCCGTCACGGGCGCGCCGCACGCGCCGCACTGGCCGGCGAGGTACCGGCCGCAGCTCGAACAGTAGATGGCATCGGACTCGGGACGCGGGCCGCACGTCGGGCAGGACGACACGTGCGTCCGATACTTCAGGATGGCCGCCTCGACTTCGTCATCACCTACGCTCACGCCGGCTGCATCCTGTGCGCGCATCGCGGCGAGCGCCTCGCGCGTGTAGTCGGCCTTGAGCTTGGCGTAGTCCGCGTCGGACAGCTTCCCCGTCTCGCGATCGAACTCCACCTCGCGGAGCGCGGCGATCGCCGCCTGCGCCGGGGTTGGCTCGACTTCGGCCGGCCGCACCACGGTGCGCCGCGGCCGCACCTCGCTGAACAGCGGATACAGCACGAACGTCAGCGCGGCGAGCGCGAGGATGGTACCGACAATGAGTGCGGTCACGAATCGTCGCTCCGTACGGCGGCGTCGAGGCGCGCGAGCTCATCGGGCGTCGCATCGACCGGTAGCTCCGAAACGGGAGCCCCATCGGGCGTCGCGGGGCGCCACTTCCGCAGCAGCGCCACGACGAGCGCGGCGCCGCCGCCGAGTGCGGCGAAGGGCGTCAGATACCCGGTGAGATCGAAGCCGCGCTTGGGCGGCGCCATGAGCACCTTCTCGCCATACACGTGTACGAACGCGTTGATGATCTCCTGCGCGCTGTAGCCGCCGTCGACGAGCGCCATCACATCGTGATGCATGGCCGGCGACACCGAGCACGTGAAGTCGGTGGTGCGGCAGGTGTAGACGTCGAGGTTGCAGCCGCACTGGCAATGGATGTGGCGCTCCACTTCGTCGCGCTGCTTGGGCGTCATCGACGGCCCGCTCCCCTTGGACGGGAGGCGCACGGGGCGGTAGCGACCGTCATCCATCACCATATTCGTCGCCGCGCTCATCTGCTGTCCCTGCTGTCCCTGCTGCACGCCCTGCGCGATGAGGGCGGATGGGATGGCGGCGGCCGCGAGACCGGTCGCGACCGCGCCGAGGAATTGGCGGCGGGAGATTGTCGAGTCACTCATAAGACGGAAACCATCGGGCTGTGAGCTCTGAGCTGTGGGCTGTGGGCTGTGAGTTCGGTTATGAGTTCGACCATCCAGGGAGCTCCAAGCTCAGCGCCCTCTCATAGCCCAAAGCTCACAGCTCAGAGCCCTAAGCTCACACCATCTCGTTCGCATGTTCCGGCGCCAACTGCGCCACGTACCCCGCCTGCACCTTCCGGCGCTCGGCCTGCGGCCACATGACGATCAAGCCGCCGATCGCCATGATCAATCCGCCGTACCAGACCCAGACCACGAGCGGGTTGAAATCGATGCGGACTTCCGCGGTCTCGTTGCCGGGGGTACCGGTGACGCCCGCGAGCACCATGTACACGTCCTGTCGAAGCCCGTACTTGAGTCCGACTTCGGTGGACGGATTGAACGTCGGGAACCCTCGGCTGTCCACGTGCTGCCGCTTCTCCGACTTGATGAAGCCGGCGGGCTTGCCATCGCGCTTGACCTCCAGCAGCACGGCGGTCACGTCGCGGTTGAGCTGCTGATACGACGATACGCCCTGGCTCGTGAAGCGCCACTGGTGTCCGAACGGATCCGTCGCGTCGAACGACTGCCCCGCCTTGAGGGTGACGTCGAAGGTCTTCTTGAAGGCGAGGCCGGCGAAGGCGACGAACAGCACCACGACGCCGACGTGCACGATGTACCCGCCGTAACGGCGCCGGTTGCGCGCCACGAGTCGGAAGAACGCGCTGAACGGATTCTCGCCGTACATGCGGCGACGTGCGCCCACGCCCTTGTGAAATTCCTGCAGGATGGTCGTGAGGACGAAGCCCGCGAGCGTGTACGCGATGAGCGCGTACGGATCACGCATGCCGAGCCCGAGCAGCACCGCGCCGACCACGATGCCGCCGATCACCGGGCCCGTGAACTGCCGCTTGATGTTGGCGACCGACGCGCGTCGCCACGCGATGAGCGGACCGATCCCGGTGAGCGCGAGCAGCAGGAGCCCGAGCGGGACGTTCACCTGGTTGAAGAACGGCGGGCCGACGGTGATCTTCGTCCCCTTCACCGCCTCGCTGATGATCGGGAACAGCGTCCCCCACAGGATCGCGAAGGCGATGCCGACGAGCAACAGATTGTTGAAGAGGAAGCTCGCCTCGCGGCTCACCATGCTCTCGAGCTGCGCCGTCGCCTCCAGATCCTTGAGGCGCGTGCCGACGAGGTACACCGTCACCGCGATGGCGGCGATGAGGAATCCGCCGAACCAGTAGCCCACCGACGACTGCGCGAAGGCGTGCACGCTCGAGATGACGCCGCTGCGCGTGATGAAGGTGCCGAAGATGGACAGCAGGAAGGTGGCGACGACGAGCACGACGTTCCACTTGCGGAGCATCCCGCGTTTCTCCTGCACCATGATCGAGTGCAGGAACGCGGTGCCGGTGAGCCACGGCAGGAACGATGCGTTCTCCACCGGGTCCCAGGCCCAGTAGCCACCCCATCCGAGCTCGACGTATGCCCACCACATGCCGAGCGTGATGCCGATGGTGAGGAAGAACCAGGATAGCAGCGACCAGCGGCGCACTGCGGCGAGCCACTGCGTGTTGAGCCGGCGCGTAATGAGTGCGGCCACGGCGAACGCGAACGGCACCGACGTGGCGATGTAGCCCATGTACAGATTGGGCGGATGCGCCGCCATGAACGGATTCTGGAGCTGCGGGTTGAGCCCCGTTCCGTCGGGCGGCACCCAGCCGAGCCGCTGATACGGGTTCGATCCGAAGGCGATCGTCGCCAGGAAGAAGAGCTCGATGGCGGCGAGCGTGCCCATCACGTACGGCATGAGCTCGCGGTTGCGCCGCCGGTTGGCGACGACCACGATGGCCGAGTACAGCGACAGGATGAGCACCCACAGCAGGAGCGACCCCGACTGCCCGCCCCAGAACGCTGTGAACTTGTAGATGCTCGGCAGGTTCGCGCTCGTGTACGCGGCAACGTACTCGAAGGAGAAGTCGGACGTGAGCAGCGCGGTCCAGAGGCCGATCGCGGCGAGTACCACGAAACCGAACGTCGCGTAGAGCGCGCGCTCGGCGCTCGCCACGAGATCGGCGCGCTTGGTGAAGCCGCCGGCGAAGCCGACCGTCGTGCCCCAGGCCGCCATGAGCAGCGCGACCCAGAGCGAGAGCTCGCCGATGAGAATCATGTGTGCGATGCGGAGGCGGTGGTCGTCGCGGGCGACTTGTACCCCGGAGTGTTGCGGTACTTCTGCTGTTGCGGCGCGTTCTCGTAGCGCGACGCACACTTCGTGAGTACGCTCGTCGCGCGGAAGGTTCCGTTGTGGGCCAGGCGCCCTTCGAGGACGACGTCGACGCTGTCGGTGAACATGTCGGGAACGATGCCGCGATACGTCACGGGGTACGTGTGCGCGCCGTCCGTCACGCGGAAATCGAGCTCCCGGCCACCGGTCTCGCGGACGATGGAGCCCGGGACCACACGAGCGCCGACCTTCACACCCGTCTCATAGAACGACGGATCCTGCGACACCTTCGTGGCCAGCTCGGTGGGTGTGAGATAGTAAACCCCCGTGTCGCGAATCGAGCTGGCCATGAGGTAGCCGGCCGACCCGAGGATGAGGGCGCCACCGATCAGGAATTTGGTTCGCGCTTTCATTGTCTCAGTGCCCCGCAGAGAGAGAACGGCTATTCCGCCGGCTCATGTGCACGCAACGCCTCGCGGCGTACGTGGGTCATGATCGCCTCGAGCTCGGCCTCGGCCTGTGCGCGTTCCTCGGGGGTCCACGCGGTGGTGCGACGACTCAGTTCCCGCACGCGGTCCAGCATCTCGCCGACGAGTGCGCGCAGCACCAGGTTCGACCGGCGTTCCGTAGCGATTTCCGAGCCACCTGTCTTGTCGCTCATCGATTCTCACTCGTGAAGGGCGGGATGGTGGGGGACAAAATCGAGACAAGGCGAATCCGTTGAACGACGCAGATGACGGCGAATTCGGGCCCGGCGTGCGCTGAGCGCCAGGCAGTATATCCGTGGAATATAGCAGACGTGCCCGGAGGCGCAGCCTCGATCAGGCGCTCTTGCGGACCGATCCCGCGGCTCGTGTGGTGGTCCGCCCGACGCCGAGTGCGCCGAGCTCGTGCGCGAGCAGCTCGAGCGCGCGATCGAGCAACGCGCGATTCGCCCGGAGATTCACCCAACTGCTGGCGCCCGAAGGATGCGGCAGCGGGATGACGCGCGATGCGCCGCCCGCGTGCTCGACCTCGTGCACCTTGCCGATCACCTGATCGAGCGGCGCGGTGCCGAGGAAGCGGTCGACGGCGAGGCGGCCGACAGGGATGATGAGCGCGGGACGGATGAGCGCGAGCTCCGCGTCGAGCCACTCGCCGCACAGCGCGCGCTCGCGCGGCGAAGGGACACGATCGCCGCGTCCGCTGGGACTCGGTCCCGGATAGCACCGCGTGATGGCGGCGATGTAGACCTTCTCGCGAAACTCGGGCTCTTCCACGCCGGCCGCCTCGAGCCAGCGGAAGAGCGTCTTCCCTGCCCGGCCGGCGAAGGCGCGACGATCGCCCACTTCGGTCTTCCCCGGCGCCTGGCCCACGAGCATGGCGCGCGTGTCGCGGGCGGGCGAGAGGATGGGGACGACCGCGGGATCCTCGAATTCGCAGCGGCGACAGGCGGAGAGCGCGGCGCAGTGCGCGTCGAGGGAGCGGGCGAGACGAGTGGTAGCGTTGGGTGCGTGGTCCGACATACGACGACGTGATTCGTGAAGCAATGATGTGAGGTCAACGGCGGGAGGTCACGCGCGCTGGCCTCGGCCGGGGTCCCGGGCCCAGCTCAGCGCGGCGCGCACGGCGCGCATCCACTCGGCGGCGCCGGCGCGCGCGATGACCGCGCCCTCCCCCGGCTCGAAGCGGGTGTACGCCCGCGTCTCGAGAAAGGCCGCGGCATCGGGCCACACGCCTTCCGCGATGCCAGCGAGCCCCGCAGCGCCGAGCGCCGTCGTCTCGATCATGTCCGGCCGCTCGACAGGGGTGCCGAGGACATCCGCCTGGAACTGCATGAGCCAGTCGTTCGACGTGGCGCCGCCATCCACGCGGAGCGGCGCATCGGCCAGTGCGGTGAACGCGAGGCCGCTCCGGTCACGCATGAGTGCGAGCACGTCGGCCGTGGAGTAGGCCATCGCCTCGAGCGCGGCGCGCGCCAGATGCGCCCGCGTGGTGCCACGCGTCAGGCCGACGATGGTGCCGCGCGCATCGGGCTCCCAGTGCGGGGCGCCGAGCCCCACGAGCGCGGGGACGAAGTAGACGCCGTCGGTGGATCCGATGCTGCGCGCGAGCGCTTCGGTTTCCGCGGCGGACGTGATGATGCCGAGCCCGTCGCGCAGCCATTGCACAGCGGCGCCCGCGATGAAGATCGCGCCCTCGAGTGCGTAGACGGGCTGCCCCTGCGCATCGCACGCGACCGTTGCGAGCAGGCCGCCGCCGGCCTCGGCGCGCGTGCGTCCCGTGTTGAGCAGGAGGAACGCACCGGTTCCGTACGTGTTCTTCCCTTCTCCCGGCGACCAGCAGCCCTGCCCGAAGAGCGCGGCCTGCTGATCGCCCGCGATCCCGGCGATCGGCATCTCGCGGCCGAAGACCGCTGGGTGCGCGGCGCCGAAGCTGCCGCTCGACGGCCGGACCTCGGGGAGCATCGACATCGGGACACCGAAGAGGCGGCACAGCTCCTCGCTCCAGCACATCGCGCGGATGTCGAACAGCATGGTGCGCGATGCGTTGGTGGGATCGGTGGCGTGCACGGCGCCGCGCGTCAGGTTCCAGACGAGCCAGCTGTCGATGGTGCCGGCGGCCAGCTCGCCCGACGCGGCCCGGCGCGCCACGTCGTCCTGGCCGAGCATCCACTCGAGCTTGGTGGCGGAGAAGTAGGCGTCGACGATGAGCCCCGTGCGTTCAGCGATCTCGGCCGATTCGCCGGCGAGCGCCACGCAGCGCGGCGCGGTGCGGCGATCCTGCCAGACGATGGCGCGTCCCACCGGCTCGCCGGTGCGCCTGCTCCAGACGACCGTGGTCTCGCGCTGATTCGTGATGCCGATGCAGTCCGGCGTCACGCGCGACTGCGCAATGGCCTCGCGCGCCGCATCGATGGTGCGATCGAGGATCTCGCGCGGATCGTGCTCCACCCACCCGGGCTTCGGGTAGTGCTGCGTGATCTCGCGGTATCCGCGTCCCACCACGCGGCCCCGCTCGTCGAGCACGAGGCAGGTGGAGCCGGTGGTCCCCTGATCGATGGCGAGGACGTGCTTCATCGGCGCTCGGGGCTCGAGGTTCGGGGTTCGGGGCGAGGGGCTCGGGGTTCGAGGTGAGGGGCTCGGAGTTCGCTGTCATCCCGAGCGGAGCGACTGTCATCCCGAGCGGAGCGAGGGATCTCGGACTGGTGGAGAGATTCCTCGCTGCGCTCGGAATGACAACGGCGCTCGGAATGACCGTCGGTCGTTCCCGAGGTGCCGGCCCCGAACCCCGAGCCCCGAGAAAAGTCATACGGCCCGCGATGGACACCCACGTCGCTCACGATCGCCGTCACCAGCTCGGCTGGCGTGACGTCGAACGCGGGGTTCTCGACGGGCACGTCATCCGGGACGGTCACGCGGCCGAAGCCGCGCGCGACCTCGTCGCGCGCGCGCTGCTCGATGACAATCTGCTCGCCGCATTGCAGTGCGGCGTCGAACGTGGACGTAGGCGCCGCGACATAGAACGGGATGCCGTGGTGATGCGCGAGCACGGCGAGACCATACGTTCCGATCTTGTTCGCGACGTCGCCGTTGGCCGCGATCCGGTCGGCGCCGACGATGCAGAGGTCGACCTGCCCGGCACGCATGAGACTGGCCGCCATGTTGTCGGTGATCACGCGCACGGGGATCCCGGCGCGGGCGAGCTCCCAGGCCGTGAGCCGGCTCCCCTGCAGCAACGGGCGCGTCTCGTCCGTCAGCACCTCGATGCGCCGCCCCGATTCGGCGGCCAGATAGACGGGCGCGAGCGCCGTGCCGATCCCGCTGGTCGCGAGTGCGCCCGCGTTGCAGTGCGTGAGAATGCGCGCTCCGTCGGCGATGAGCGCGAGGCCGTGCTCGCCGATGCGGCGACACATCGAGCGATCTTCCTCGAGAATGGCGGTCGCCTCGTGACGCAATGCGTCGAGGATCGCGCCCGGCTCGCCAGCGACGGTCGCGACTCGCGCGAGCATGCGATCGATGGCCCACGGCAGATTCACCGCGGTGGGCCGCGTCGCGCGAATGCGCGACGCATGCTCGTGCAGTCTCGTCCGGAACGCGGCGAGCGGCTCGACGCCGAACGACTGCAGCGAGACGACGAGTCCTATGGCGCCAGCCACGCCGATCGCCGGCGCGCCGCGCACGGCCAGTCGAGCGATCGCGTCGCAGACGTCGTCGAGCGTGCGGAGATCACGCTCCTCGAAGCGCTCCGGGAGAAGCGTCTGATCGATGATGCGGACCGCATCGCCCGCTGGAGACCAGCGAACGGCTTCGATTGGAGGCACGTGGGAAACGTAGGGACGCGAGGAGGGCGTGTACAGAGTGGGCCGGGAACGGCAGAGAGCAGAAAGTAGAAAGCAGAGAGCGGAGAGCCGTTCCCGCTTTCTGCTTTCTACTTTCTGCTCTCTGCCGTTCCCGACTCACTGTCTTTCTCACGCTGCCGCTAGATCCTCGGGTCTCAGACGTCGACGGCGCTCGGGGAAGTAGCGATCGAGGAATCGGATGAGGGCGCGCTCCTCGGCTTCGTGGACCGACGGCGGGCGAGGTGCAGGCGCGACGGGTTTCGGGGTGATGGTGTCGCCCGCGTCGAGGTAGCGCGCGATCACGATCGGGTGAACGTACGACTTGCGACAGATGGCCGGCGTGTTCCCGAGCTCGGCGGCAACCAGACGCACGGCCAGCACCACGTTGCGCTTCGCCTCACGGTCGCTCGCGGGCGAGCCGAGGTCCGACAGTACCGTCGCGACGCGCAGCGTGCCGCCCCATGTGCGGAAATCCTTCGCGCTGTAGCGCACGCCCGTGATCTCCCGCACGTACTCGTTCACCTCGCGCGCGGTGAGGTTGTTCCACTCATCGCTTGAGCGGTACCGGAAGAGTCGCTTGCCCGGCGTGCGCAGCAATTCCTCCATGAAGCGCGCGAGGGCCCGATCGACGACGACCTGCCGGTGCGGGATCGAGCCCTTCCCCACGTACGTGAAGATGACCGCATCTTCCTCAACGCGCACGTGCCGCTTGTGCATGGTCGCGATGCCAAACGTCCGGTTCTCGCGCGCGTAGCGCTCGCTCCCCACGCGAAAAAACCCTTCGCCGAGGAGCCGCACGACGGCAGCCGCCACGCGCTCGCGCGTGAGCTCCGCGCCCCGGAAGTCGCACCAGATGCGCTCGCGAATTTGCGGGAGTTGGCGAGCGAGGCTGCGCACGCGATAGTACTTGCGCTGCTCGGCGCGCTGGATCGCGCGCGCATGATAGCGATACTGTTTGCGCCCTTTGGCGTCGATCCCCCACGCCTGGATCGCGGCGCGCGGATTCTCGGCGATGTGGACCTCGCGCCAGGCGGGCGGGATGCGAAGCGCGTCGATGCGCGCGAGGACATCGGGATCACGGACGGGGCGCCCGTGGGAATCCGTGTAGCGGAACCCGCTCTTCTTGCGCCCGTGTCTCGTGATCCAGTGTTGCGCGGCCATCGGGGGAGCCCCGAGCAAAAAGCAGTCCGCGCGCTTACATTCTCTTACCGACACGCGACTTTACCTCGACCTTCGCTCGACTGCGCATGTCCTTCACCACCATCACGCTCACGGTCCGCGATTCGATCGCGACGATCACCGTCAATCGCCCCGACAAGCTGAACGCGCTCAACGACGCGACGATCACCGAGCTGGGCGAGGCGATCGACCAGACCTCCGAGCGCGATGACGTGCGCGGCGTGATCGTGACCGGCGCGGGGAACAAGGCGTTCGTCGCCGGCGCGGATATCGCGGAGCTCGCCACGCAGGGGCCGCTCGACGGCAAGCGTCGAGCGCAGCGCGGACAGGAGATTTTCTCGCGCTTCGAGCGCTCGCGAAAGCCGGTGATCGCGGCGGTCAACGGGTACGCCCTCGGCGGCGGGTGCGAGCTGGCGCTCGCGTGTCACATGCGCATCGCGTCGGACACCGCGCGCTTCGGGCTCCCGGAGGTGAAGCTCGGCATCGCCCCCGGCTACGGCGGCACGCAGCGGCTGCCGCGACTCGTGGGCAAAGGGCGCGCGCTCGAGATGATTCTGACGGGCGAGATGATCGACGCGGCGGAGGCGCATCGCATCGGGCTCGTGAACAAGGTCGTACCCGGCACCGAGCTGCTCGGCACCGCCGAAGCGATGCTCGGGAAGATCCTGGCGCAGGGGCCGATCGCGGTAGCGCTGTCGATCGAAGCGGTGAACCGCGGGCTCGACACGACCATTGAGGAAGGGCTCGTGCTCGAGGCGAACCACTTCGGACTGCTCGCGTCCACCGAGGACATGCGCGAAGGGATGCGGGCCTTTCTCGAGAAGCGCGCCGCGCACTTCACCGGGCGGTGAGTCGGGCCGGATGATGGTGCCGAGATGATGGCGATGGCGGCCATGCCGGGGACGGGAGCCGGCGCACGCACCTGGCTGCACCGACTGTCGATTCGCACGTTCCGCAATCTGGCGCGCGTGGATCTCACCCCCGCCGCCGAGGGGATGGCGGTGATCGGTGAGAATGGACAGGGGAAGAGCAACCTGCTCGAGGCGATCTACTACCTGCAGATCCTTCGCTCGTTTCGCGGCGCGCGCGATCGCGAGCTGGTCGCGTTCGGCGCCGCGGGCTTCCACGTCTCCGCCGACGTGCACGGCGCGCGCGCTCGCGAGGTCGCGGTCGGCTTCGAGCGCACGGGATCGCGCAAGCGGGTGACGCTCGATGGCGGCGAGCCCGAACGACTCAGCGACGCCCTCGGCGCCTTCCCCGCGGTGATCTTCTCGCCGCAGGATGCCGTGCTCGTGTCCGGCGCGCCGAGCGCGCGGCGCCGCTACCTGGACATTCTGCTGTCGCTTACGTCGCCGGCGTACCTGACCGCGCTGCAGCGCTATCGCGCGGCACTCGTTCGACGGAACGCGGCCATGCGCGCCGCGACGCGCCATGATGCGGAGGCGAAGGTCGCGGTGTGGGAGCCCGCGCTGGCCGAACACGGCGCGCGTCTCTGGAGCGCTCGGCGCGCATGGGTGGAGCAGCACGCGGAGCAGTACGCATCCCTGTGCGCCGCCATCGGCGAGCGCGGGACGGCGCGCATCCGCTACGTGAGCACGCTGGAGGCGCGCGACGAGCCGGAGCGCGCGCTGCGCGACGCACTCGAGCGCAAGCGCGCGCTCGACATGCGGCGTGGGCTCACGCACGTCGGACCGCATCGCGATGACCTGGAGCTCACCCTCGCCGAGCCCGACGGCGCTGCGCACGATCTGCGCACCTACGGATCCGCGGGGCAACAGCGTACTGCGGCGATCGCGCTCCGATTGCTGGAAGCGGCCACGCTTCGCGCACGCACCGGGTCCGAGCCCCTCGTGCTGCTGGACGACCCGTTCGCCGAGCTGGATGTGCGACGCGCCTCGCGCATCCTGGAGCTGCTCAGCGCGGACGGGCGCGGACAGACGGTGCTCGCCGTCCCCCGCTCGTCCGACATCCCCGCCGACCTCACGCGCCTCGAGCGGTGGCGGATCGCCGGCGGCGTACTCACACGCGCCGAGTCATGAGCGAGCACCGCGGCAAGCCGCAGAAGATCGGCGAGGCACTCTCGAGCTACCTCGCGGAGTCGGGGCTCGCGGAGCGCGTGGAGCAGGCGACCGTGATCCCGGAGTGGGCATCGCTCGTGGGCGAACAGATCGCCGCGGTCACGGAGCCGTTGTCCATCTCACGCGACGGCACGCTGTTCATTGCCGTGCGCACGAATTCGTGGATGACGGAGCTCTCGCTCATGGAACCGCAGCTGCTGAACGCACTGAACGCCAAGCCGGGACGTCCCCGCGTGCGCACCATCCACTGGCGGTTGATGCGGGGCTGACCGCGGGCCGTGGGGTTGGCTGGTCGTCCCGCGGGCCCGCTGTCATATTCTGTATGCTGTCGCTGTATGCTGTCGCGGAGCGCCACCTCTGGTGTCTCCGCACGGATTCTCCCGCTACCTCACTCGAGGACCATGCGATCCCATCTCACCATCATCGCCACCGCGCTGGCGTTGCCGGTCGTCGCGAGCGCGCAGCAGGCGAGACGCTCTACGTCGCATCCGACGGACGGCGTCGTTCCACTCCCCCCCACCACGCTTCCGCTCAAGCATACGCCAAAGCCCACGGGATCGGCGATCACCGCCGCCGATCTCATGACGCGGCTCTACATCTTCGCCGACGACTCGATGCAGGGTCGCGAGGCGGGGACGATCGGCAACGTGAAGGGGACCGATTACATCGCCAGCGAGATCAAGAAGATGGGGCTCATCCCCGCCGGCGATAACGGCACCTACTTCCAGACGATCCCGTTCAAGTCGCGCACGCTCGCCGACAATCCGACGTTCTCGGTTGGCGGTGCGTCGCTCGTCGCGTTCACGGACTACGTGCCGCTCGGGCCGTCGTCGCTCACGAATGCCTCGGTGCCAGTGGTGTACGGCGGCGAGCTCGGCGACACGGTGCACGCCATCTCGGCCGATCAGGCGAAGGGCAAGCTGGTGGTCTACACGCTGGGCAGCGGCGAGAACATGCGCCGGGCCATGCGCGGCGCGGCGCCGCCGGAAGGGGCGGCAGCCATCGCCATCGTCGCACTCGACAGCGTACCGCCGCGCTTCCTCGCGTTCTACAAGCGGCCTCGGCAGTTCCTCGATGAAGGGAACGAAGGTCCCCAGCCGCCGGCGGAGTTCCTGCTCACGAACAGCGCGGCGGCCAAGCTGTTCAGCGTCGCCCTCGACCAGCTGGCTCCCGGGACGGCCGGTGCCACGGCGGACATCAATGTCGCCTACAACGTGGAGCCCGTGAAGTATCCCGCACGGAACGTCGTCGGGATCATTCCGGGGAGCGATCCGAAGCTCAAGGGCGAGTACGTGGCGGTCGGCGCGCACAACGATCACATCGGCATGAACGGCCGTCCGGTGGATCACGACTCGCTCCGCATCTGGAACCACTGGGTGCGCCCCGAGGGTGCGGACGACGGCGGGAAGCAAGCGACACCGGCTGAGCAGGAGAACGTGGATGCTCGGCTCGCGGCGTACCGAGCGAAGCATCCGAATTCGTCGCGCCCCGATTCGATCGACAACGGAGCGGACGATGACGGCTCGGGCTCGGTGTCCGCACTCGAAGTCGCGCAGAAGATCGCCTCGATGAAGGTGAAGCCGAAGCGCTCGATGCTCTTCGTCTGGCACGTGGGCGAGGAGAAGGGCCTCCTCGGCTCGCGCTACTTCACCGATCACCCGACCGTGCCGCGCGATTCCATCGTCGCCCAGCTCAACATGGACATGGTCGGCCGCGGCGACGTGTACGACGAGACGGGGCGGACGAAGGAGGGCGTGCCGATCCACGGCGGCGATCACTACTTGCAGCTCGTGGGCTCGCGCCGCCTCTCGACCGAGCTCGGCGATCTGATCGAGAAGGTGAACAAGGAAGACCACCACAACATGGTGCTCGACTACTCGATCGACGCCAACGGCCATCCGGCGAACATCTACTGCCGGAGCGACCACTACGAGTACGCCCGCTACGGCATCCCGATCACGTTCTTCACGACGGGTCTGCACTCGGACTATCATCAGGTGACGGACGAGCCGGAGTACATCGACTACACGCACATGGCGCGCGTGGCGAACTTCGTGGAGGATGTGGCGGTGCACGTCGCCGACCTGGACCACCGCCCCGTGGTGGACCACCAGAAGCCGGATCCGAACGGGGTGTGTAGGCAGTAACGGCAGAGAGCAGAGAGCAGAAAGGAGAGAGGAGCCATCAGAGAGCAGGACGAGGGCATCGGACCTGGCCAGATCCAGGAGCCCTACCTGCTTTCTGCTTTCTGCTCTCTGCTTTCTGCTCTCTGCTCTCTGCCCTCTCGCTTCACCCCTAACCCCTTGATTTCCAATCAATTGCGTGCCAGATTTATTGTGCTGTAGCTGATGAAATACCGGGCACGTTTTCGGTGTTTCTTCGCTATCGTCTCACGCGAATTTTCAGGTGGATATGGCCAAGACTGCGACGAAGCCGGCGCAATACGATGCCGGGCAAATTCAGGTGCTCAAGGGGCTCGAGGCGGTGCGGAAGCGTCCGGGCATGTACATCGGCTCCACCTCCGGCCGCGGGTTGCACCACCTCGTCTACGAGGTCGTGGACAACTCGATCGACGAAGCAATGGCGGGGTACGCCGACAGCGTCGAGGTCACCATCCATCAGGACAACTCGATCACCGTGGCCGACAACGGCCGTGGGATCCCGGTGGACATCCACCCGATCGAGAAGATGCCGGGCGTCGAGCTGGCGATGACCGTGCTGCACGCCGGCGGGAAGTTCGACAAGAGCAGCTACAAGGTGTCGGGGGGATTGCACGGCGTCGGCGTGTCCGTCGTCAACGCGCTCTCCGAGCAGCTCAAGGTGTGGGTAAAGCGCGACGGGCAGGAGCACTACATGGACTTCGCCCGCGGCGTGACCATGACGAAGCTCAAGGCGGCCCGCAAGGTCCCGAAGAGCGAAACGGGCACGACGGTCTGGTTCAAGCCCGACGCGCTGATCTTCAGCGAGCTCGTCTACGATTACAGCATTCTGGCCGCGCGACTCCGCGAGCTCGCGTTCCTCAACAAGGGCGTGACGATCTCGCTGCACGATGAGCGAGAGGGGCAGAAGAAGGACGAGATCTTCCACGCGAAGGGCGGGCTCAAGGAGTTCGTCTCCTTCCTGAACACGAACAAGAAGCCGCTGCACTCGGAGATCGTGTCGATCGAGACCGAGAAGGACGACGTCGGGATCGATCTCGCGCTCCAGTACAACGACTCCTACGCCGACAACATCTTCGCCTTCGTGAACAACATCAACACGCACGAGGGCGGTACGCACCTGACCGGCTTCAAGAGCGCCCTCACGCGCGTGATCAACGACTACGCGAAGAAGGGAAACTTCCTCAAGAAGGCGGACTTCACGCTCTCCGGCGACGACGTGCGCGAAGGGCTCACGGCGGTGCTCTCGGTGAAGGTGCGTGAGCCGCAGTTCGAAGGGCAGACCAAGACCAAGCTCGGCAACTCCGAAGTCGAGGGCGCTGTGCGGAGCGTGGTGCTCGAGCTCCTGGGGCAGTACTTCGAGGAGCATCCCCGCGTGGCCAACGTGGTGGTCGAGAAGGCGGTGTCGGCGGCGCGCGCGCGCGAGGCGGCACGCAAGGCGCGCGATCTCACGCGCAAGAAGTCGGCGCTCGATGTCGGCAACCTGCCGGGGAAGCTCGCCGACTGCTCCCTCTCCGATCCGTCGCTGTGCGAGCTCTACCTCGTCGAGGGTGACTCGGCCGGCGGCTCGGCCAAGCAGGGACGCGACCGGATGTTCCAGGCGATCCTCCCACTCCGCGGCAAGATCATCAACGTCGAGAAGGCGCGCATCGACAAGGTGCTCTCGAACGAGGAGATCCGCACGATCATCACGGCCATCGGCACGGGGATCAAGGAGGAGTTCGCGCTCGACAACGCGCGCTACCACAAGATCATCATCATGACGGACGCGGACGTCGATGGCGCGCACATTCGCACGCTGCTCCTCACGTTCTTCTTCCGTCAGATGCCCGAGCTCATCGACGCCGGCTTCATCTACATCGCGCAGCCGCCGCTCTACCGCGTGGCCAAGGGGAAGGAAGAGTACTACGCCTACGACGAGGCGGAGCGCGAAACCCTCGCGGCCCGGCTCGGCAACGGCGATGGTCGCGGGAGCGTGACGATCCAGCGCTACAAGGGACTCGGCGAGATGAACCCCGACCAGCTCTGGAACACCACGATGGACCCCGAGCGGCGCACGGTGCTCAAGGTGGACATGGAGGACGCGGTCGAGGCCGATCGGATCTTCCAGACGCTGATGGGCGATGCCGTCGAGCCGCGGCGGCAGTTCATCGAAGAGAACGCGAAGTTCGTGCGGAATCTGGATATCTGACGGTCCGCGCGGCAGCGCACCCGCCGCGCATCTCGTGATGCATTACGGGGCACCCTCATATGAGGGTGCCCCGTAATGCATCCAGCGCGTGAACCGGCGCTGCGTGGACCGGCGCTCACGCCGTGCTGTACTCCTCCACGCCCGCCGCCGTCACGCGATGCGAGACGAGCGGGAGCGGAGGCTCGGCTTCGTCCGCGATGTGAATCGCCTCGCGCAGCGCTGCACACCCCGCATCGATCCCCGCCGCATCGCGTGCGAAGATGGTGGCGAGCGGCTCACCCGCTTCCACCCAGTCACCCGGCCGCGCGGTGATCACGAAGCCCACGGTGGGATCGACCACATCCTCCATGCGCGTGCGACCGCCGCCGAGCTCGATGAGCCCGCGCCCGATCGTGCGCGGCTCCACCTGCGTGATGACGCCGCGACGCGGCGCCTCGAAGAGCTCGCACGCCTGCGCCTGTGGCAGCACGGAGGGGTCATCGACGACCCCGGGATTCCCACCCTGCGCCTCGATGATCTCTTGGAACTTCTCGGCCGCGCGGCCGGTGGAGATGGCGACCTCCATCTGCCGGTGCGCATCATCGTGGGATGCGGCCGCCCCCGCGAGCAGCAGCATCTCGGCGCCGAGTGCGTACGTCACCTCCATCAGATCGGACGGCCCTTCCCCTCTGAGCGCGAGAATGGCTTCCTCCGTCTCCAGCGCATTGCCCACGGCACGTCCGAGCGGCCGATCCATGGCGGTGAGCAGCGCGACGACGGGACAGCCGTGGTCCGCGCCGAGCGAGATCATCACGCGCGCGAGCTCGAGGCCGCGCTCCAGCTCGGGGAGAAACGCCCCCGAGCCGCGCTTGATGTCGAGCACGAGCCCGGTGAGCCCCTCCGCGAGCTTCTTGCTCATGATGCTCGCCGCGATGAGCGGAAGCGACGCGACCGTCGCCGTGGCATCGCGCAGCGCGTACATCTTGCGGTCGGCCGGCGCGATCTCGTTGGTCTGCCCGATGAGCACACACCCGAGGCGCTCGAGCTGCGCGCGCGCCTGGGCGAGCGTGAGATCGGTGCGCATCCCCGGAATCGCCTCGAGCTTGTCGAGCGTACCGCCGGTATGCCCGAGTCCGCGCCCCGACATCATCGGCACGACGACGCCGAGCGATGCGACGAGCGGCGCGATGACGAGCGAGACCTTGTCGCCGACGCCGCCGGTGGACTGCTTGTCGATGCGCGGCGCGGTGAAGCCGCTGAGATCGAGCGTGCGCCCGCTGCACAGCATGGCCTCGGTGAGCGCACTGGTTTCCACGCGGTCGAGTCCCCGCAGGTAGACGGCCATGAGGAAGGCGGCCATCTGGTAGTCGGGAACGTGCCCAGCCGCATACGCATTCATGAACGCACGCCACTCGCCTGGGTCGATGCGTGCTCCATCTCGTTTTCGCTCGATCAGGCGATACGCGAGCATTGACCGGTCCACGGGGTATTTCTACCTTGTCGGCGAGACGCAACGCCGGCGAGGCGGAGACGAGCCCTTCCTACGTCTCCATTCAACGGAACCCAAATGTCGGAGTTTCCATGCGCGTTCGCTACCTCGTACTCGGTGTCTCCGTTCTCGTCGCCGGACGCGTAGCTGCGCAGACGACGGGCGATACCACCAAGCCGCTCAGGCGCGACTCGACCATCACCGTGACGGGTGACACCATCATGCCGCCGCATGGCGCGATGCCGGTCTCCCATGCGCCTGCCGCGCCACACACGGTGGCGCGCGAGATCGCCCTCGGCGATTCGGCGGCGGCCGCCCTCGCGGAGCCGTCGATCTCGCTCGCGCACTACAAGGCGGCGCTGGCCATCGATTCCACCAACTACGTGGCGCTGTGCCGTGCGTCGCGCGACGCCGTTGCCGCAGCCGAGTTCAATCCGGACAAGAACGCGCAGCGCGATCTGTTCGCCGAAGGAGAGCGCTACGGTCGGGCCGCCGTCGCCGTGAAACCCGACGATCCCGAAGGACACTTCTACCTTGCGCGCGCGCTGGGGCGCGTGGCGCTGACGAAGGGGAAGAAGGATCGGGTGAAGTACGGGAAGGAAGTGTACGAGCAGGCGCAGGCGGCGCTCCAGCTCAATCCCAACCACCCCGGCGCGCTGCACGTGCTGGGGATGTGGAACGCGGAGGTCATGAGCTTGAGCGGATTCTCGCGCTTCATGGCCAAGACGTTCCTCGGCGGCGGAATTCTGGGGAAGGCCAGCTGGGACAACGCCGTGCACTACATGGAGCAATCGGTGCAGGTCGATCCGAAGCGCCTCGTGCACCACCTCGATCTCGGCAAGGTCTACCTCGATACCAAGCAGCCCGACAAGGCGCGCGAGCAGTTCGAGCTCGTGGTGAACGGCAGGCCGACGGAGTACAACGACCGGCACTACAAGGAGGAGGCGCAGAAGGCGTTGGACGGGATAAAAAAGTGATGGGTGGTGGGTTATGGGTTGTGAGTTCTGGATCGTGAGTACGGCGTTCCGAGTGTCACGAAGCCACTCACAACCCACAACTCACAACTCACAGCCTTCCGCCCTACCAGATCCTTCTCCGTCCCTTCGCCACCGCGTCTTCGGCGGCCCAGCGGCTGCGGGTCATGCCGCGACGGACCGATTTGCGACCACGGCGAGCGAGCCAGCGAAGCTCGTCGCGCAGGTCATCCCAGCTGTCCGCGGCGCGATCACCCAGCTGGTCACCCAGCTCCTTGGCGCGCCCGCCCAGCTCCTTCGCGCGGCCGCCAAGCTCCTTGGCTTGCTCGCCGATCAATTCGCGCGTATCCTCACCGGGTCTCGGGGCGAAGAGCAGGCCGGCCGCTGCGCCGAGGGCCGCGCCAAGCGCGAAGCCAGCGCCAAAGACGCCGATTCTCCCCCAGTCGTATTCCACGTCCTCGTCGTACCCGATCGACCGTTCGCTGGTCCTGTCACCGCGCTGGCGATCCTCTGTGGACTCCGGCCGCTCGCCGGCCTCATACCAGTCTGACCCGCCAGGGCGCCGGCGGGTAAATTCACTGGAGCGGGACATGATGCGCGACTCCTATGCTGGTGGTAAGAATTTTGCTGCGCACGCCGTTCGCGAATGCCTCCTCCGATGGATCGGCACTCGTGGCGGCTGGAGCGACTCGTCTTGGATCGAGCCGCTACATTCTATGCACGCTTTGGGCCTGCCGGCCCATCACGGAGCTCGTGCTCCCCGCATCATGTGGAGACAGTGATTACAGCCGACACGTCACCGGCCCTGAGGAGACGCATGAACACGAACGGAAAGACTGTGTTGTTGGTGGAAGACAACGAGGACAATCGCATCGTGTATTCCACCATCCTCCAGCATTTCGGCTACAAAGTGATGGAGGCGTTGAACGGCGAAGAGGGGATCGCGAAGGCGCGTGCAGAGCGGCCTGATCTGATCCTGATGGATATTTCCATCCCGGTCATCGATGGATGGGAAGCGACGCAAGTGCTGAAGCGCGACCCGGAAACCCGAGACATTCCGATCATCGCCCTCACCGCCCACGCGCTGGCGTCGGATCGGGAGAAGGCGATGGAAGTCGGCTGTGACAGTTACCTGGCCAAACCCTGCGAACCGAAAGCCGTGGTGAGTGAAGTTGAGAAGTTCATCGGAAAGGGTGATGGCCGGTGACACGAGACCCGCGCCGCGTGTCCTGATCGTCGACGATCATCCCGACAACATCGAGATCCTCCGGGCGCATCTGGAGGCGAGCGGCTATCGGACGATGGCCGCCATGGATGGCGAGGAGGCCCTCCGGATGGTCGCGGAGTGCCCCCCGGATCTGATCCTGCTCGACGTCATGATGCCGCGGCTCGATGGCAACGAGGTGGCCCGGCGCATCAAGGCGGACCGGAGCCTGCCGTTCATCCCGATCATCATGCAGACCGCGCTCGACTCGGTGGCGAGCAAGGTCGAAGGGTTGGGCGCCGGCGCCGACGATTACATCACCAAGCCCGTCAACTACGTGGAGCTGGAAGCGCGCGTGCGCTCGATGCTCCGCATCAAGGCGCTGCAGGACGAGGTGCAGCAGCGCGAGCGCGACCTCGCCCGCGCGAACTCCGAGCTCCACAAGATGGCCGTGACGGATGGGCTCACGGGGCTGTACAACCGCCGGCATCTCGAGGAGCGGCTGCGCGAGATGTTCGAGCACTCCGCGCGGCTGCACGAGCCGCTCTCGTGCGTGATGGCGGATCTCGATCACTTCAAGGCGATCAACGACCGCTACGGGCACCAGGTGGGGGACGCGGTGCTCAAGCAGCTCGCGATGCTGCTCCGCCGCGTGGCGCGCGAGATGGACCGCGTGGGACGGTACGGCGGCGAGGAGTTCATGGTCATTCTGCCCGGGACGGTGCTGGACGCCGGCGTGACGTTCGCCGAGCGGGCGCGTCAAGAAGTGGCAGACCACGTGTTCACCTTCGACGGGGGGACGCTGCGCGCGACGATGAGCTGCGGCGTGGCCGCGTGGCCGCACCCCCGAATCGCGGAACGCGATGAGTTGGTGAAAGCGGCGGATGACGCGCTGTACGTCGCGAAGGCGTTGGGGCGGAACCGCGTGGTCCGCTTCGACAGCGCCGAGTTCAATGCGCACACCGAGAACGCGGATGACCATCACGGACACGGAGCGGCCGCAGAACGCTACACTACCGACCGGGCCTGACGATCGCGTCAGGTACCTCGAGTCGCGCGTCGCCGAGCTCGAACGGGAACGCGATCATCTCATCGCCATCGTCGACATCCTCCAGCAGTCGGCCACGGCGCCGCACTTCGGCGACATCCTGCAGGCCATCGTGCGGAACCTGGGCCGGGTGTTCGGCCTCGAGCGCTGCTCCATCTACCTGAGCACCCACCGGCACGACGTCCGTGTGGTCGCGAGCTACGACGACCCGAACATCCGCAACCTGATCGTCGACCTGGACCGGTACCCCGAGCTCAAGCGCGCTTTCGACTCGGGCGAGACGGTGTTCATCCCGGACGCGACGGCGGAGCCGATGCTGCAGAGCATGCAGGTGATGTTCGGACTGCGGAACATCTGCTCGATCGTCGTGGTGCCGATCCGATGGCGCGGTGCCGTGATCGGCGCGATCTTCCTCCGCACCGAGCGCGACGCGATGCCGTTCACGGAGCGGGACATCCACTTCTGCCAGGTGGTGGCCTCGCTGACGGCGACGGCACTGCGGAAAGCGTACGAGAAAAGCAGGGTATAGGGGTTAGGGGGTAGGGTGTAGGGTGTAGGGCGCGCGTGGAGAGTTCGGCGCGCCGAGTACGGGCGTCCCGAGGTCGGTTACACCCTACACCCTATTCCCTACCCCCTGCCGTCCTCAGTATCATGCAGTCCCCATGACCGCTTCCCTCTCCGAGCTCGCCGCGCGGGCGGATGAGCTCCGCCGGCAGCTTCGCCGCGCGAATTACCAGTACTTCGTGCTCGACCAGCCGGAGATCTCCGACCGCGAGTACGACCTCATGTTCCGGGAGCTCCGGGAGCTCGAGGACGCCCATCCCGAGCTTCGCACCCCGGACTCCCCCACCCTGCGCATCGGCGCGCCGCCGCAGAGCCAACTCGTCAAGCACGAGCATCTGGTCCCCATGCTCTCGCTCGCCAACGCGTTCAACGACGACGAGCTGCGCGAGTGGGAGGAGCGACTCAAGCGGCTCGTGGACGACGCCATCGCGCGCGAGGGCTACACGGCCGAGCTGAAGATCGACGGCGCGGCGGTGAGCCTCACGTACGAGCACGGTGTGCTCGTCACCGGATCGACGCGTGGCAACGGGCGGATCGGCGAGGAGGTGACGCCCAACCTGCGGACGGTGCACGACATTCCGCTGCGGCTCGACACGGAGCACCCGCCGCGGCTCGTCGAGATTCGCGGCGAGGTGTACATGCCCTTCGATCGCTTCGAGCGACTGAACGAAGCGCGTGTGGCGGCTGAGGAGCCGGTGTTCGCCAATCCACGCAACGCAGCCGCGGGCTCGCTGCGGCAGCTCGACCCCGCCATCACCGCGCAGCGGCCGCTGCGCTTCTTCGGCTACGCGGCATCGGCGCCGCGCGATGTCGAGCTGCCGTTCGCCACCCAGTGGGAGCTGCTCGACACGCTCGTGCGATGGGGCGTTCCCGTGGAGCCGCATCGCACCAAGTGCGCATCACTGGGCGACGTGATGGAGTTCGTCCAGACGGTGGAGTCCCGCCTGCGCGCGGAGCTCAACTTCGGCATCGACGGCGTGGTCGTCAAAGTGAATTCGCTCGCGCTCGAGGATGAGCTCGGAACGATCGGCGGGCGCGAGCCGCGGTGGGCGATCGCGCGCAAGTTCGCGCCGGACATCGCCGAGACGCGGCTGCTCGCGATCGAGGTGAACGTGGGACGAACGGGCGTCGTCACACCGTTCGCCGTGCTCGAGCCCGTGGACATTGGCGGCGCGATCGTGCGGCTGGCCACGTTGCACAACGAGGACTACATCCGCGGCAAGGATCTGCGCGTGGGTGATTGGGTGCAGGTGAAGCGCGCGGGCGAAGTGATTCCGCAGGTGATCGGGCCGATCCCCGAGCGGCGCACGGGCGATGAGAAGGCGTGGCACATGCCCGAGCGGTGTCCGCGGTGCGACACGCCGCTGGAGCGCGAAGAAGAGGAGGCCGGCGTCTACTGCCCGAACGTCGCCTGCCCGGGACGCCAGCTCGAGGGGCTCGTCCACTTCGCGTCGCGCGGAGCGATGGACATTCGCGGGCTCTCGTACGCGCGCATCCAGCAGCTCATCGAAACGGAGCTCGTGCACGATGCCGCCGACCTCTTCACGCTCACCGCGGAACAGCTCGTTCCACTCGAGGGGTTCGGGGAGAAGAGCGCCGAGAATCTGATCGCGGCGCTGCAGGAGGCGAAGGGGCGGCCGCTCTCGCGGCTCATCAATGGGCTCGGGATCCGGCACGTTGGCACCGCCGCGGCACAGCTGCTGGCCCGCCAGTTCTGCACGCTCGATGCGCTGGCTGCGGCGACGGCAGCCGAGATCGGTGCGGTGCGCGGGATCGGCGACATCATCGCGCGATCGGTCGAATCGTACTTCGCGAACGAGACGACGAAACGGCTGATCGAGAAGCTGCGCGAGGCAGGTGTCAACTTCACCGAGCCGCGCGCGGTGACGGCGGGGAGTTCCCTCACGGGGGCGACGGTCGTCATTACAGGAACGCTACCCACCATGTCGCGCGCCGAGGCCACGGAGCTCGTCGAGTCGCAGGGCGGGCACGTCGTCAATTCGGTGTCCAAGTCCACCACGTTTCTCGTGGCCGGCGCGGATGCCGGGAGCAAGCTCGCCAAGGCCCAAGCGCTGGGCATCGAGGTCATCGATGAAGCCGAGCTCTTGCGCCGCACGGGACAGCAGCCCTAGATACGGTCATGCCTGACACCATGGATCTCGCCGGCCATCACCTGGTCGCCCTCAGTCACAGCACGCTCGACGCGCTGCGGAACGCCCTGCTCACCGATGCCGATCCCGCCGCCGCTGCGGCCGCACTGCAGGACGCGGGGTACGCCGGGGGTGAGGACGTGTTCGTCGCCTTCCGCGACTGGCTGCAACGGCGCGATCGTGGGGAGCCCGATGCACTGGGCGTCAACATGTTCGCGGCGCTTGCGTCGCAGTTCTTCCGCGAGATTGGCTGGGGCACCTTCGCCGTGGACTCGCTGGACGATGTGGTGGCGACCATCGACTGCGACGACTGGCACGAGGCCGACGCGGCGCAGCAACTCGACCAACCCGGCTGCCACCTCACGACCGGATTCCTGGCCAACTTCTTCGGCCACGTGTCCGACGCGCCGCTCGCGGTGCTCGAGGTCGAGTGTCGCTCGATGGGCCACGGGCACTGCCGCTTCCTGCTCGGCAGCACCGAGGTCATGACGGCCGTGTATCAGGCGATGGAGCGCGGGGTGGGGTACGAGGAGGCGGTGAGAGAGGCGGTGGGTCAGTGAGTCAGAAAAGTCTGAACGGCGAGAGCAGAAAGCAGAAAGCAGGAACGGCTCTCTCCCTTCTGCTCTCTGCTTTCTGCTCTCTGCTTTCTGCTTTCTGTCGTTCCTGACTCACTGACCCACTGACCTACTGACTCACTTGTATTCCCGTCTTGGCACCAACTCCCCGTCCACCAGCACCTCCCGGTCCCAGGGGAGGATGATGAGGCTCTCGGTTTCGAGGGCGGAGAAGTCGGGCTCGTAGGGGCCGGTGCGGAATTCCACGGCGGTGCGGACATCGAGAGCACCGGCGTTGACGATCGCCGCCACCGCGAGGCGCATGGTGTCGCCGGTGTCGCACGTCTGATCGACGAGGAGAACGCGGCGGTCGCGGACCTCCTGGGGGGCGGCGCCGAGGATCGCCGGGGTTTCGCGGACGTGCGTCGCGTGGAGACGACGGCTGATCGCGATCGAGTGGAACTCGCGGCCGAGGATGGCGGCCACGACCGCGCCGGGCACGACGCCCGCGGTCGCGATCCCGACGACGACCTCCGGATCGTACGCACGCGCGACCTTGAGCGCGAGGGCACGCGACAGCTCCCCGAAGAGAGGCCAGTCGACCTCGAGCACCTCTCGATTGTCCATTGCCGGTCCGCGTCGACGCGCCATCGCTTCCCTCGTCAGATCACCAAAGCCGCGTGTCCCTCCGCACGGTCCGCGCCGCGCGATATCGTCAATCTATAACCCGGCGCGTCCGCGCGCCCTGGCCAGTCGCACGGGGTGCCATCGTCCGGCCGCATGCATCGCGGCCAGCCTCCGTGGAGACACCGCATTGCGGTTGCTCCAATGTTTGCGGAAGGATAAGTTTTTCGGACCATCGCCTCGCAGCTTCCGCTGCCCTTCGTCGTTCCTTCGCGCGAACATTGCTGCGCACTCCACCCGATTCCTGATCGCATGTCCTGGTGGCACCGTCTCGTCGGCGGCAAGCCGGAGAAGGTCAGACCGCAGCGCCTCGACTACCTGAACGAGGCTCTCGCGCTCGAGCGTCAGGGAGACTATGACGCCGCGCTGACCTCATACCGGCTCGCGCTGCGCGACCATCCGAACGATCCCCGCATTCTGCAGAACATGGCGATCGCGTTATCGAAGACGGGACGCATGGACGAGGCGATGCGCATGTATCGCCGCGCGCTCGATCTCGATCCGCAGCTGTCCGGTGCGCACTACGGGCTCGCCTTTCTCCTCCTGAAACGCGGCGATGCCGAAGGGGCCGAGAAGCATCTCGACGCCTTTCTCGCGAACGCGCCGAAGAGCGCGGAGTCGGACCGGTGGATCCGCCACGCCAAACAGACGCTGGACGAGTTGCACGCCGGCACCAGCGACGGCGATGCCGCCGGCACGGAGCTCGAGTAGCGCGTGGGCAACGTCATCGCCATCGTCAGCCAGAAGGGCGGAGTCGGCAAGACGACGACCGCCGTGAACCTCGCCGCGGCGTTCGCCCGGCGCGGGCTCAAGACCCTCCTCGTGGACGTCGACCCGCAGGGCGCCGTGCGCTACGGTGCGGGGCTCCGGCGTGGGCACGCCGCGCACGGCCTGTCCGACTACCTCGCGGGCGAGAAGACGCTCCGTGAGGTCATCCTCCCGACCACGCTGCCGTGGCTCCGCGTGGTTCTCGCGGGGAGCGTGAGCAACGAGTCGAACCACGGGGTGTATCACGAGCAGGTGGAGCAGACGAAGCTGCTCCGTGACTTGCTGACGACCGCGCGGGAGCGCTGCCACGTGGTGATCGTCGACACACCGCCGGGACTCACGCCGCTTGTGCATCAGGTGCTCGAGGCGAGCCAGCACGTGGTCGTGCCGTTGCAGTGCGAGCCGCTCGCGCTGCAGACCACGCCGCAGATCCTGCGCGGCCTGCAGGACATCGCCGAGCGTAATCCGGAGCTGACGCTGGACGGGATCCTGCTGACGATGTTCGATGCGCAGAGCACGGCGTGCACGCGCGTCGCCGACTACGTGCGCGCGCACCTGCCCCGCAACATGGTGTTCGACGTCGTCGTGCCGCGGAGCGCCGTCGCATCGGACGCGTTCGCGGCGGGGCAGCCGGTCGTGCTGCGCGACCCGTCAGACGCGGCCGCGCAGGCGTACATCAACCTCGCGACGGTCCTCACCGGGCGGTTCGACTGATGCGCGTGGTCCTCGGGGCGCTCGTGTCGCTCGCGGCGCTCGGCGGGCTGGCGGCGTGCACCAAGGTCAGCACGAACCCGACCACGGTCGTCGCGATCGAGCTGCAAGCGCCGCAACTCCCGTCCGTCGTGCAGAGCGACACGTTGCGCGACACGACGGGGCTGCCGGCGCCGCTCGTCGCGATCGCGTTCAACGGGCACAACGATACGATCCCCGCTGCGCCGTTCCGCTTCATCGCGCTCGACACCGGCATCGTCTCGGTCGATTCGGTCACGGGGCTCGTGACCGGGCGCGACACGATCGGGCAGGCGCGGGTGATCGCGACCGCGGGGACGCTGCAGTCCGTGCCGGTGACGATCCAGGTGACACGGGCGCCCGATTCGCTGCAGGCGGTGTCGGCCACCGCCGACACGCTGCGTTACTTCTTCGGGAAGGACAGTACCAGGACGCTCCAGGTTCGGCTCTCGCATCTCGTGAGCTCCGCGGACTCGCTCGTGCCGGTGCCCAACTATCTGGTGCAGTTCGCCATCGTCGATCCAGCGGGCCTGCCCAGTGATACCGCGCATGTGGTGATCGTGAACGAGCGTCGCGCCCCGGTACGCGCGGACACGACCGACGCGCAGGGCACGGCGAGCCGACAGCTGCTGGTGCCGAGATCGCTGGCGGAAAATCCGCCGGATTCGGTGATCGTCGAGGTGACGGCGTTCAAGCAGGACCGCGCGCGCACACCCGTTCCCGGTAGTCCGGTGAGGTTCACAGTGCAGTTGCAGCCCGCAACGACGAAATGAGAACTACGGTCGTCAGTCGTCCGTGATTGCCTCGGGACGCTTCGATGCGCCCTGACGATTGATGGCTGTGATGCGCCTGACGACTGGCAGCTGAGCGCTGGCGACGGCAGTGTAGACGACTGACCGCTGACGACCGTAGCTCCAACGACTGACGATTCCTGTCTCTTGTCCTGCACGGAGGCATCGATGAGCACCACGACGGCCGCTGTCGAGTTCGCGAGTGGAGGACCGCGTCCGGACACCCCCGGGACGCTCAACGAGCTGTTCTTCGAGGCGGTCGAGCGGTACGACAGGCCCGACGCGATGCAGGTGAAGATTGGCGGGGCGTACACGCCGATCTCGCATCGCGTGCTCGCGGAGCGCGTCCGGCACGTCGCGCTCGGGCTGCATGCGCTCGGCGTCGCACCCGGTGAGCATGTCGCCCTGCTGTCGGAGAACCGGCCGGAGTGGGCGATCGCGGATTACGCGTGCCTCACGAGCGGGACCCCCGATGTCCCGATCTACGCGACGCTCCCGCCGGATCAGGTGGCGTTCATTCTTCGCGACTCGAACGCCGTGGCGATCTTCGTGTCCACGGAGGCGCAGGCGCGGAAGGTGGCGGCCGAGCGGCACACGCTGCCAGCGCTGCGCCACGTGATCGGATTCAGTTCCGCGGCGCACCCGGGGATCGACCTCACCTTCTCGGCGCTCGAGGCGATGGGCGCGTCCGCCGACACGCCAGAGCGCGCGGCCGAGTACCGTGCGGCGGCACTGCGGATCGCGCCGAACGATGTCGCGACGATCATCTACACGTCAGGCACGACGGGGACGCCCAAGGGCGCGATGCTGTCGCACGACAACATCACGTCGAACGTGCGGGCGGTCATGCACGTGCTGCCGATGACGCGAAGCGATGTGTCGCTCAGCTTCCTGCCGCTCTCGCACATCCTCGAGCGGATGTTCGACTTCCTGATGTTCACGTGCGGCGTCTCGATCGCGTACGTGGAATCGGTGGACACGATCGTCCAGAACATGACCGAGGTGCGCCCGACGATCGTCGTATCGGTGCCGCTCATCTATCAGCGGATCTACGCGCGCGTGCTGGCGAACGCGCTCGCCGGCGGTGCGATCAAGAAGCGCATCTTCTTCTGGGCACGGCACGTCGGTGAGCGGTGGGCGGCCGTGACGCTGGCGGGGCGCACGCCATCGCGCGCGCTCGCACTCCAGTACGCGATCGCGCACCGGCTCGTGTTCTCCAAGTTGCACGAGCGCGTGGGCGGTCGGCTTCGCTACTTCGTCTCGGGCGGCGCGCCGCTCGCGCCCGAGATCAACACCTTCTTCTACGCCGCGGGACTCACCATCCTCGAGGGGTACGGGCTCACGGAGACATCGCCCGTGATCGCGGTGAACACGCCGGACGCCTACCGGATCGGCACGGTGGGCAAGCCGATCGCCGGCGTCGAGGTGATGATCGCCCAGGACGGCGAGATCCTCGCGCGCGGCCCGAACGTGATGCTCGGCTACTTCCACAACGACGAGGCGACGCGCGAGGCGATCGATGCCGAGGGGTGGTTTCACACCGGGGACATCGGCGCGCTGGACGACGGATTCCTGTGCATCACCGATCGCAAGAAGGATCTGATCGTGACGGCGGGTGGGAAGAACATCGCGCCGCAGCCGATCGAGAACCGGGCGAAGACCAACAAGTTCGTGAGTCAGGCCGTGATGATCGGTGACAAGCGGAAGTACCCGATCATGCTCGTGGTACCGAACTTCGAGCAGCTCGAGAAGTGGGCGAAGGCGCGCAACCTCCTGTACACCGATCGCCGCCAGCTGCTCGCGCTGCCGGTGGTGAAGGCGAAGATGGAGCGGGAGGTGCTGCAGACGCTTGGCGGGCTCGCGCACTACGAGACGCCGCGGAAGATCGCGCTCCTGGAGCACGACTTCTCCGTCGAGCGCGGCGAGCTCACGCCGACACTCAAGGTGAAGCGGCGTGTGGTAGATCAGACGTACAAGACGGTGGTCGACGCGTTGTACGAGGGGTGACGGGGGGGGAAGGCAGAGAGCAGAGAGCGGAGAGCAGAGAGCAGAGAGCAGAGAGCAGAGAGCAGAGAGCAGAAAGCAGGGGCGGCTCGGGCTTGCAGCCCTGTCATCCCGAGCGCAGCGAGGGATCTCCTCCCGTCTGGCCGAGATTCCTCGCTCACGCTCGGAATGACAGCTGCTGCGCTCGGAATGACGACTCCACCCTGATCCTCCTCCCTGCTCTCTGCTCTCTGCTCTCTGCTTTCTGCTTTCTGTTCTCTGCTTCCCGGCTCACTTCCGTCTAATGTGCACCACCGGCGGCGGGGAGGCCTTCACGCCGACCCACTGGTGCTCGTCGCGGGCGAGCTCGGTGAAGCCCGCGGGCAGGGGGAGTGGCGCGGGCGCAACCAGGCGGCCGCCGGGGCGGATGGCCTCGATGGCGGTGGCGACCAGCGGCGCGGACGCATGCGCCTCGTCGAGAACGATCCCCCGGCAGGCGAGGGGGCGAACGGGGACCGCGTCGTGAACGCGGGCGAGAGAGATTCCCGCGCCGCTCGGGATGCCATCCGGTGGGTCGAGCACGAGCAGGTGGACGCGCGGCGTGAGGGCGGCGAGTGCGGGAGCGCATGCGCCCCATGTTCCAGCGAGCACCGCGAAGCCACCGGGCTCGGCGAGGTCGAGCAGTGCGGCGGCGCGAAGCGCCAACTCGTCGTTCGTGAATTGCGCGATACTACCGTGTGCGGCCACCACCGACGGCGCAGCGTGGCCAAGCGTGAAGTCGGCGATGCCATCGACGATGGGATACTCGGCGCCGCAGATGTGACAGCCGAGCGTGCCGTGCACGATGTCGCGATCCTCCATGCACGCAACGCTCGCCACGAGCCAGGTCAGCTCATGGGGCCGGACACAGCGGAGCGATTGGACGAGCTCGATGAGCATCGGAGCAGTGCCCGGACGGACGGCGCGTCACGCCGATGAGAGACGCAACTCGTCCACGTTCACGGCGGGCGGCTGCGACACGGCGTAGAGGACCGCAGCGGCAACCGCTTCGGGTCTGAGCATCGCGCTGCGCGGCGGGAAGCGGCCCGGTTGCGACTCGACGTCCACGGCGTCCCAGATCGTCGTGTCGGTAGGCCCCGGCGAGACGAGTGTCGCGCGGATCCCCGAGCCACGAAGCTCCGTCCGCATGATCTCGTGCAATGCGCGGAGGCCGTACTTGCTCGCGGAGTACGCGGCGTTCCCGGGGAACGTCGTCCGATCCGCCACGGAGCCGATGGTGACGATGTGCCCCGACCCGCGCTCGCGCATGCGAGGAAGAAAGGCTTTCACCAGCGCGAACGGTGCGACGAGATTCACGTCGACGGTACGCGCGAACGTATCGACCGTCGTGTCATCGAGCGGTTGCGGGACGAAGAGGCCCGCGTTGTTCACCAGGACGTCCGGCGCCCCGCCGGCATGATGCGCGATCGCATCGACCGCGCGCGCAATGGCCGCCGTATCAGTCACGTCGCAGACGATCGGCAATGCCGCGTCGCCCAACTCTCCGGCGCGCGCCTCGAGCGCGGCGCGATCGCGCGCGAGCATGGCGACGCGCGCACCGGCCGCGACGAAGGCACGCGCGGTCGCGACTCCGATGCCCCGTGAGGCACCGGTCACGACGGCGGTGCGCCCGGTGAGTGGTGCGCTCACCGCAACAGGGACACGTGGCCGTGGGCCAGGGCGAGGAATTCCTCGCGCGTGCGCGCGTCGTTGCGGAAGATCCCGCGCACGGCCGAGGTGACCGTCTGGGAGTTCTGCTTCTGCACGCCGCGCATCATCATGCACAGGTGATAGGCCTCGATCACGACCCCCACGCCCTTGGGGTTGAGCACGTCCTGGATGGCCTGCGCGATCTCCTCGGTGAGCCGTTCCTGCACCTGCAGCCGCCGCGCGAACATCTCGACGATGCGCGGCAGCTTGGAGAGGCCGACGATCTTGCCGTCGGGGATGTAGGCGATGTGCGCTTTGCCGAAGAACGGGAGCAGGTGATGCTCGCACAGCGAGTACAGCTCGATGTCGCGCACCATCACCATGCTCGAGTGCGGCTCCTGGAACACGGCGTCGCCCACGACCTGGTTGACGTCCATGTCGTAGCCGCGCGTGAGCCAGGTGAGGGAGTTCGCGACGCGCTGCGGCGTCTTGCGCAGCCCCTCGCGCTCCGGGTCCTCGTGCAACATGCCGAGCATCCGGTGGACGAGCGCCTCGAACTCGGGATCGTGCGGGGGCGCGGCATCGAGGTCGAGCCCCTCATCCGCGCGCGGCTCGGGCACGGCGCGGGCCGTCACGCGACGGCGCGCCTGGAGCGGCTCCGCGGGCGGTTCCGCTTGCTTTTCGATCTCCTGTTGCCACCGCTCCGCGCGCTGGCCGTCCCTGCCCTTTCGCTGTGCCATGATTCGCCGTCCATGATGAACTGAGGCGTCTGTCGTTCGCCGCGCAGTCGCCGTGTTATTGTGCAAGGAGTGGGCAATGTGCGTGTCGCTGCCGCGCTGCGGCGCGTTGCCCGGTCGTGCCTGAGGGGTGCTATTGTAACAACGCGGCGCGATGCCCCACGGTTCCTCGAACAAACCGCCTTGAGCCGATCGCGCCGCACCTCTAACTTGCCGCAACTTTGCTGCCTTCATGCCGCGGCTTCTCTAATTGGAAGGCCCCACGTTGAAAGTCAAGTTGCTGCTGGTCGCGGCGGCAGAGTCCGGCGCCGCGGCGTGGTCGGCACTCTGGACGTTCCCGAGCATGCTTCTCAGCGCCTTCCTGGTGGCGTGGGGAGCAGAGGCCGCCCAGTTCCTCATCTCGCAAGGGCTCGCGCTCGCGATTCTCGCGTGGCTGCAGACGCTTCCCGAGTTCGCCGTGGAAGCCGTCATCGCGTGGAGTGCGGGACACGATGGGCCCGCATGCTTCGTGAGCGCCCCGCCGGCCGGGTGTCATTCGCATCTCGCGATCGCGAACTTCACCGGCGCCATCCGCCTGCTCGTGGGGCTGGGGTGGCCGATGATCTACTTCGTGGCCGCGTTCTTCCGTCGGCGCGAGGGGAAGGCGCTGCGGGCGATCACGCTCGACGACGAGCACGCGGTGGAAGTGCTCGCCACCGTGCCGCCGCTGCTCTACTTCATCTGGATCTGGCACAAGGGCGGCATCACGATCATCGATGCCGCCGTCCTCGTGGCGATGTACGTCGCGTATCTGGTGATCCTCTGGCGCTTCCCGCCGCACGAGGAGGAGGAAGTCGATGAGGCGCCGGCCGTCGCGCGCTGGGCATACACGCGGCCCGGCCGGTGGCGCATCGTGGCCATCGGCGCACTCTTCGTGCTGGGCGGCGTGCTCATCTACCTCACCGCCGAGCCGTTCTTCGAGTCGATGCTCGCGCTGGCGACCTCGCTCGGCGTGAGCGAATTCGTGTTCGTGCAGTGGGTCGCACCGTTCGTGAGCGAGTTTCCCGAGAAGGTCTCCGCGTTCCACTGGGCGAGCCGAGTCCGCACGGCACCGATGGCGCTCATGAACATGCTGTCGAGCAACGTGAATCAGTGGACGGTGCTCGCCGCGATGATCCCGATCGCGTTCTCGATCGCGCACGGGCACCCGGCGACGCTCCCGTTCGACGGCGTGCAGCGCGACGAGATCCTGCTCACCATCATGCAGAGCATCGTCGCCGTCCTGCTGCTGCTCAACATGCGGTTCGAGTGGTGGGATGCGCTCGGACTCTTCGTGCTCTGGCTCGCCCAGTTCATCGTGCCGGAGTGGCGCGGGGTGATCACGGTGCTCTACGCCGTGTGGGGCGTGGGGCTCATCGTTGCGTGGCCCTGGATGCCGCCACGAGCACCGGGCATCTTGTGGAAGCTCCTCAAACGGAAGCGGGACGTCGCCGTGGTCGAACGGTCGTAAAAAAAACGAGCTCCGCCCGAAGACGGAGCTCGCAATGTGGGAACGAAGAGGATTTTTGAAGCCCCGTCGAATGTATGAGGTCCTCACCCCACCTTCCGCCGTCCCCGCACTGGGGCATGACGTCGGTGTAAGATTATCGAACCCACTCGAGAGACTTGTTGGCTCAAAAATTAGAGCTCTTCGTCCCGTTCGAGGGTTGAATCTAGCCATCCCTGAAAAGCGAGTCAATTACATGGACATCGGGATCGTCGCGGGCGTCGCCCTGCTCATCGTGTGGGCCGTTGGCACGTTCGTCTTCATGGCGCCAGGGTGGATTCACCTGCTACTGACGCTCGGCGTCTTCATCGTGATCTGGCGCATCGTCGTCCTCGGGACCGCCGAGCGCCGCGGATCGTCTGGCAAGTCGCACACGAAGCCGCAGAAGCCCGTGCAGAACGGGAGCCGCGGATAGAATCGAGTGTCGACCGCGGGTGGCCGTGGCCGCTGATCGGGCCGCGGGTACGGCAAGAGCGGACCGCGGAGGGCCGCGGAGACTACAACAGCAACGGCAACTGCCAATACAACGACAGTAGCAGCCGCGGATCAACGCGGATGGAACGCGGATCGATCGGGACGGGGCGAGAGTGCCGATGCGCCAGGGCTGACTGATTTTTGGGGGGCGCGGGGCGAGCCTCGCGCGCTGGAGCCGATACCGAGTCCGAACGAGGCCAATCCGACGGCCGCACGAGGGCTCATCTCGCTCCCCCAGCCCTCGCCTTATCCCCCTCAAAAAATCATTTCGGCCCTCGAGTCCCGAGCCGCTCCGTGGTCGCGATCGATCCGCGTTTCATCCGCGTCATCCGCGTTCCCGCAGTTGCCGTTGCCGTTGCCGCTGATCTGCGGCCCACCGCGGCCGCAATTACCGCTTAACGGTCGCGAAAATCCGCGGCCTAGCCGAGGGCGAGGGCGATGATGCCGATCGCGATCGTCAGGATCGTGACCGGCACCCCGACGATCAGGTACGAGGTGAACTTCACGTGCACGCCGCGTGCGGCGGCGCGCTCGGCGACGATCAGGTTGGCCATCGAGCCGAGGAGCGTCAGGTTGCCGGCGAATGTGGAGCTCATCGCGATCACCAGCCAGACGAAATCGGCGCGCCGCACGTGCGGCACGACCGGGAGCCACAGCAGGACGGCGGGGACGTTGGACACCAGGTTGCTCAGGGCGAGCATGGCGCCGCTCACGATCGTGGCGTCGTGCCACGACGCACCATTGAGCTGCGCGGCGGCGCGGGAGGTAAGGTCCTGGAAGAGAGGAAGATCCTGCACGCCCCGGACGACCACGAACAGGGCGGCAAAGAAGAGCAGCAGGTCCCACTCGACGCGCGCGAATGCGGCGGCCGGATCGCGCTGCGCGATGGCGACCATCACCGCGCCGGCGGCGATCGCCACGAGCGGGAGCGAGAAGCCCGCGAGCCAGAAGCCGAGCGCGGCGGCGAACACGACGAGCGCCTTGATCACGAGCACGCGATCGAATTCGAAGGCGAGCGATGGCCGGGTGGACGCGAGCGGTGCGGCCAGATCCTTTCGGTGAATCACGGCGATCACCACGTACACGACCACGAGACTCACGATCGACGCCGGCGCGAGCGCGGCGAGAAAGCTCGCGAAGCTGATGTGACTCGACACGCCGACGAGCATGTTCTGCGGATTTCCCGTGAGCGTCATCGCGCTGCCGACGTTGGCGGCCATCGCGATGGCGAGGAGGAACGGCAGCGGCGAGAGTCCCAACGGGCGGATGGCGGCGAGCACGAGCGGCGTCACCACGAGACAGATGGTATCGTTGATGAAGAACGCCGAGAGAATTCCGCTGATGGCGATGATGCCGGCGAGCAACGCGTGCGCGGAGCGGGCACGCCGAACGATGCGCGCGGCCGCCCACTCGAAGAATCCGCCGAGCTCCAGGTACGCCGTGAGGAGCAGCACGCCGAGCAGGAAGACGATGACGTTGAGATCGATGGCGGCGTAGGCGTCGTGCAACGGGAGCCCGCCGATCACCACCATCGCGACGGCGCCGACGAGCGATGCGGCGGGCCGGTTGATCCGCAGCCCGGGCAGCTGCTGCGCGGCAATGAGCACATACGTCAGCAGGAAGATGGTGAGCCGAATGGGCGCCACGGAGTTGTGAGCCATGAGTGAGGGGCAGATCGACGTGACGGGCCCGCATGTACCGCCAGTGATCGGACTGGTGGAAGACCCGGAGCCCGCGCCGATATCGCAGATACGCACGAAGCCCGTGCTCGTCACAGGAGCATCGGGATTGGTCGGGACACACACCTGCCGCGCGCTGGCGGCGCGAGGATGGAAGATTCGCGCCCTGGTCCGGAATGCGGAGAAGGCCGCGGGCCGGCTCGCCGGTCTCCCGGTCGAGATCGTGACGGCCGACGTCCGCGACCGCGACGCGCTCGTCGCCGCACTGCGCGGGACATCGGCCATCGTCCACCTCGCCGCCATCGCCATCGAGCGGCGCGGGCAAAGCTACGAGTCGGTGAACGCGGGGGCCACCTCGGCGCTGCTCGACGCGGCGCGCGAGGCGGGCGTCACGCGCCTGGTGCACATGTCGCAGAACGGCGCGTCGAGCCAATCGGCATCGCGCTTCCTCCGCAGCAAGGGGATCGCGGAGGATCTGGTGCGCGCGAGCTCGCTGGAGTGGACGATCATCCGTCCGTCGGTGATCGTGGGACCCGAGGATGAATTCGTCAGCGTCCTCGCGCGCCTCGTGCGCCTCACGCCGGTCGTGTTCCCGCTCCCGGGCGGCGGGGAGGCGCGCTTTCAACCCATCGCCGTGCGCGATGTGGCACAGGTGGTGGCGCTGGCGCTCGATCAGCGCGCGACGATCGGCGGTGTGTACACGATCGGCGGTCCCGTGCCGCTCACGCTGCGGCAGATGACGGAGCGGATCCTCGCGGCGATGGGCGAGCGGCGCATCATCATCGGGGTGAGCACCTCGGCCCTGCGTCCGCTCATCGCCGTCGCCGCGCGCCTCCTCCCGAACCCGCCCGTGACGCCGAGCTTGCTCGATCTGCTCGACATCGACAACACGACGCCGGACAACGCCATCACGCAGACGTTCGGCATCGTCCCGACCCCGTTCGCGCCCGAGGAGCTGACCTACCTCCGCGAGATCTCGGCGCGCGACGCGCTCAGCGCACTGTTCACGCGCTGAGACGCCGCATCACCGCGTGCTGTCGCTGTTGACGCCCGGCCGCCGCGTCCAGATGACCACCGTCCCACACCCCGCCGTCATCCCGCCGGAGTACTGCACGGGGGCTTCGCCCGCCTGGTAGATCTCGATCGCCTCGACGTCCGATGGCTGGATCTCGTTGATGTTGAAATTGTCGAGCGGCGAGCCATCCAGATAGTAGCTGATCGGGCAGCTGCCGCTGAGCGAGACGGACCGGGTCATGCTCAGCACGTAATCATCGCCCGTCCAGTTCACCTGCACGCCGGGAATGCCGCGGAATGCATCGGTGAGCTCGATGGGGGAGCGCTTCTCGATGTCCGCCCGCGTCAGGAAATGTCCGAAGCCGCGCTTTCTGCGTTTGTCGAAGCCGTCGAGCCAATCGGAGCTCGCGGTCTTCTTGCCGAACACCTTCACGGAGTCGAGCACCACCACGCGCTCCTGCAGCACAACCGAGACGCGGGTAGTCTGCTGCGAGCGCAGGTCGACCGTCGCGCGTCTGGGGAGGAATCCGATCATGCGGACCTCGACCGTCTGCGTCCCCGGCGGCAGGCCCGTGAGCCGGAAGACGCCCTTCGCATCGGTCATCCCGGTGGCCGTCGTCCCCAGCACGTTGGCCTGCGCATGCTCGAGCGGCGTGCCGTCTTTGGATGTCACCGTGCCGACGAGGATCGCGGTCCCGCTCCGCGCCACGCCGCCGACCTCGGTGATGGCGGCCGCGCCGGCCGCGGTGGCCGGGGGCGTGGTGGATACCAACGAGATGTCGCGCAGCGCGAGCTCGTGGCTGCCGAGCTCGAGCTCCGCCTGGCCGCTGCTGTGCTCGCCACTCGTCGCGCGCACCGTGATCGTCGTGCCCGTGGGGATGCCGCACACCCAGTACGCGCCGTTCTGGTCGGCCTTCGCGTTCATGGCCTGCAGCATCTTGAACAGCCGTCCGCCCGTCACGCGGTAGCCCATCCACGAGAGCACGACAATGGCGCCGGGGAGCGGCTTGCGGCTGTCCGCATCGCGCACCACGCCGGCGATCATCCCGGCATCGGTGCCACGCGCGCTGTCGGGGCACACCGCCGCCTGGATCGTGTTCACCGATGGCACACCGAGATCGATTTCGATCGGTGTGTTCGACCGCACGGTGATGGTGCGCGGCGGCAGTCCCAACCCGAGCGAATCGAGCAGCGGGTGGAGAAACCCGATCTGGTATCGACCCGCCTCGACGCTGTCCATGTGATACCGTCCGCTCTCATCGGTGACGGCGGAGTGCATGGTGCCCGCGAGCAGGACCGTCGCGCCGACGAGCGGCCTGTGGTGCAGGCTGTCCATGACGAAGCCGCTCAGCGTCCCCCATCCAGCGGGTGCCGCCTGCGCCGCCGGCTGGGCCGCCTGCGCTGCCGGCTTCGCTGCCTGCGTCGCCGGTTTGGACGTTGAATCACGCTGCTGCGCGTGTACCGCGCGCGGAACGCCCGCCACGGCGAGCAGGGCAGCGATGGCAGCACCGCGCATCCAGCGCGCGGACGGAGTGACGATGCCGAGAACCAATGTGCGCATCTTCGAAGTCATATCTCCCAGTTGCTCCAGACCAATCCCGTCGGCGCTCGACGCTCCTCGTGACCGGAGAGCGTCATCCGCAAGTCCGTCCATCGGACGCGCCCCCCGGCCGCGATGATCTGCTGATACGCCTCGGCGTACTCCGTCTGCACGCGGAACGCGATGCGCCGCGTGCCGCTGCGGCGCGCGAAGTCGGCGAGCACGCCGAGCGTGGGTGCCAGGTCGTCGAGGCGCGCGAGCACCATCTTGAGGACACGCGTCTCCTCACGCGCCCGCCCTTCGACGAGCGGCGCCGTGTGACACAGCGCGTAGCCCACCAAGCGCCCAGACGAACGAATGAGCACCGTGTCGCCCAACCCGAGCTGCTCCGTGAGCACGATCTCGCGTGTGAAGTCGTACCCCGGAATGAGCCGCTCCACGAGCGCCCGGCACTGCTCGATCGCGTCGTCGTGCTCGTGCGCGCGCAACCGGCTGAGCAGCATCGGCGGCCGATCGCTGATCGCGGCGTCGAGCGTGAGCGTGACGGTGAGCCGGCTCGGCAGAAAGCCCAGCGCGGAGTAGAAGCCGATGTTGTCCATCGTGCGCGGCATCGTCTCGAGCCCGATGGTGGCCGTCTGCTTTCCCCGCAGCCACTCGACCCCCGCGCGCACGACCTCCTTCCCCAGCCCGAGCCCCTGCGTGTCGGGACGCACGGCGAGCGGGCCCATCCACCCTTCGACGCCGGACTGGTGCACGACGTTGAATGCCACGACGTCGCCACGCTCATCGCGCCAGAGCAGCGCGCCGCCGGCCGCGTCCTCGATCGCGTAGCGCCAGATGAGCGGGTTGAGCGACGGGACGCGCACACCCACCATCCCGTCGCGCCGGTAGCGCTCGGTGAACGCATCGCTGAATACCTGGTTCAGCGCAGGCGTATCCGCCGTGGTGGCCGGATACGGACCTTCCCAATGATGCGTCGTGCGCCAGGCACGTGTAATCGCCATCAGTCGGCCGCTCCCGCTTCCTCGTACGTTCGATCCGCCGACGCATCGAGCGCAGCCGCCGGCGATGTGGAGGCGTCGCCGTCCTGCTGCTCGACCATCGACGCGCCCGTCTCTTCATCGTAGCGTACCGTGATCACGTGGTCGAGTCCCTCGCGCACGGACTCGATGTGCGTGATGAGAATGACCTGCTCGAACCGATCGCCGAGGTGCCGGAGCAGGTCGACCACGCTCGCGCGCCGCATCTCGTCGAGCGAGCCGAAGATCTCGTCGAGGATGAGGAGGGAGAAGGGCTGTCCCGCGCGCTCGGCGATCATCTGCGAGATGGCGAGCCGGAGCACGAGGTTGGCGAGGTCCTCCTCACCGCCCGAGATCACCGGCTTGGGGACGCCGTCCTCGAGCACGATGATGTTGTACTGGTCGTCGAGCTCGAGCTCGGCGTAGCGGCCATCGGTGAGCTCGGCCAGGAGGCGGCTCGCGATCTCGGAGAGCTCCGGCCGCAGCTGGAAGTTGAGATCGGTGCGGAGATCGGTGTAGCCGCGATCGAGCTCATCGTGCAGGCGCTTGCGCGCGTTCAGCTCGGCGAGCGCACGCTGCCGCTCGGCCAGCTCGCGACTCAACTCCGCCGCCGCAGCGCGAGCGGTCTCCGCGGCGCCGGCCTCGCCCTCGGCGGAGACCGCGGCCAGCTCCGCCGCGCGCGCGGCCGTGTCGGCCCGCTCGTATGCGTCGCGCAGCGTGGCGAACTCCTCTTCCGAGATGGCGGTCGCCTCACACCGCGCCCGCAGCTCCGCGAGCCGCTGGTCGAGCCCGGCGGCGGCATCGACGGTCTGCGCGCGCTCGCGCAGCAGGTGCGGCTCGCGCTCGATCTGCGCGCTGAGGCGCGTCGCCTGCGCGTCGAGCGGCACGAGCCGGTCGAGCTCCTGTCGCAGCGCGTCGTGTCGCTCCGCATCGTAGCCGGCCGGGATCGCCTCGAGCTCACGCTCCAGCGATGCGGCGCGCTCCTCCTTCGCCGTGATGTCGCCGCCGAGCTGCGCCAACTCCTGCACGGCGAGCTGCACCTTCATGAGCCGGCGCTCCAGCGCGCCGACCTCGGCGAAGATCGCGCGCCGCTGCTCGTCGAGCTCCTTCACATCAGCGGGCATCTCGAGCAGCTGCTCGAGACGCGACTTGTAGTAGTTCCCGTCCACGCGCACGGTTTCCATCTGCGCATCGAGCAGCTCGAGCACCGACCGGAGGTTTCCGCCGAGTGGCCGCATGCACGTCGGACACGCGCCCTCTTCGCCCGCCGCTTCGAGGCGGTCGCGTTGCTGGCGCAGCTCGGCATACTGGTCGCGCAGCGACTGGCGCTTGGTCTCCGCCTCCTGCCGATCGCGCACCCACTCGGTACGCCGGGCCTCGAGGCGGCCGTCCACCTCCTCGAGCGCCGCCCGCTTGGCGGCGAGCGCGGCGCTCACTTCCTCGTCGAGCTTCGGCGCGGAGGACACGCGCTCGCGGCGCTCGCGCAGACGGGCCAGCTCCGCGGCCAGCGACTGCTGCGCCTCGAGCAGCGTCTGACGCCGGCCCTCTTCGCGCGCGAGAACTTCCAGGCGCTGGAACTCGGCCACGAGCGTGCCATACGGCGCGAGCTGCCGCTGCAGCTGGTCGTACTCGGTGCGTGCCGCCTTGGTGCCGGCCAGCTCGCGATCGATGCGCTCCCGATCGCGCTGCAGCGAGCCGATCTCGTTCTCGACGATGCGCAAGTCGGCAACCAACACCTGCCGCTGCTCGCGCTCGCGCTGCGCCAGCTCCCAGCGCGGCTTGAGCGCCGCCACCGCTCCCGCCGCCCGCTCGCGCTCCGTGCGCGCCGTGGCGAGACGCTCCTTCGCGAGCGTGAGCCGGCTCTCGGACTCGGCGGCCATCCGCGCGACGTGCTCGGGATCCGGCATCCCCTGCCGGATCCCCGCGACCTGCGCGACGAGCGTGCTCCGTTCCTCGCGCAGCAATTTCTGCGCGGCGCGCAGCCGCTCGTACCCGAGGACGTGCGAGAGGAACTGCGCGCGCTGGGCCGGCCCCATGGCCGCCATCACGCTCAGCTCCTTCTGCCCCGTGAAGTACGTGTTGAAGAACTCCTCGCGCGTCATCCCGAGCCGTCGGGTGACGAGATCGGTCACGCCGGTGATCGAGCTCGCGATCGGCGTCGAGGATCCATCCAGGTAGAGCTCCGCGCTCGTGAGCCCGCGCACGATGCGATAGCGATGCGAGCCGAGCTCGAAGTCAAGCTCCACACGCACCGCGCTGCGCGGACCCGCGCGATTGAATCGCACCGAGTCGCGATTACCGCGCGCGGCGGGGTTGCCGTAGATGGCCCACGCGATCGCTTCGAGGATGGTGGACTTCCCCGAGCCGTTCGCGCCGACGATGCCCGTGAGCCCGGACTCGAATTCGATCCGAGTGTCCGCGTGCTGGCGGAAGTTCGACAGGTAGAGACTGCGAAGCCGCACTTACACCGCCACCGGCGCCGCGGCCTGCTCCGCTGCATCCGCTTCGCGAAGGTAGTGCAGGCCGAGCTGCACGAGCGCCGCGCGATCGAGATCGTTCTCGATGGGGCGCCGATTCAGGTACAGCTCGACGAGCTCGGGCAGCGTGGGACGCCGGCCCGGTGCGCCGCTCGCCGCAAGGCGGATGGCCTCGGGGCGCCGCGTGTCGAGCTGGAAGTGCAGCGCGCGGCGCTTGTAGTCGCGGATCGCCTTGTGGTCGAGATCGCGGACTACGTGCCGCATGACATCGCGCACGACGAGCCGCACGACCTTCCCTTCGATGCCGCCCTCGCACCGCTCGAGCGCCACACGGATCTCCTCATCCAGCTCGGCGGCCGAGAGCCCGCGCGCGTTGATGGACGGCAGATCCACGAGCGCGCGGCTGGGCTCGAGATGATGGAACGTGTGCGCGCCGCTCTCGAGGTCGAACTCGATGAACCCCTTCCCCGGCAGCCCCGCCTCGCGCTCCTCGACGAGCTCGCCCCATGGGTTCGCGCTCGTGTAATCGAGCGAGCCGGAGTAGAAGGCGTTCGGCGCGATCTCGCGGTGCACGTGATAGTGCCCCAGCGCGACGTAGCTCCACTGCGGCGCGCCGATCGCCTCGCGCGGAATCTCGATCGAGGCGCGGTCGGTGCGCGCGAGATACGGCGGAAGCATCCCTTCGACCTCGCCGTGCAGCACGAGCACGTTGTGGCGCACGCCGGGCTCGGGCGTGAGCTCGGGCAGCGGCCCCGAGAGATCGGGCACCGCGAGAATGGAGAGATCGCGCTCAGGAAAGGAGAGGCGCTTCGGCTCGTCGTCCACGACGTGGATGCCGAGCGGAGAGAAGAGGCGCAGGATGCACCCGGTCTCCGTGGCGCGCGGCCGATCGTGATTGCCCGCCACGATCACGACCACGGCCTCGGGGAGCTCGCGCGTGAGCCGCGCGAACTGCTGGAAGGCGTGGATGATCGCCGGGTTCATCGGGCGGACGGTGTGGAACACGTCACCCGCGATCGTGACCACATCGGGCCGCAGCGCGATGATGCGATCGATGGCGCGACGGAACGCGTGGGCCACGTCCGCTTCGCGCTGGTTGATCCCGGCCGGCGTCAGCCGATGGTACTGCCGGAAGCCTAGATGGAGGTCGGCAAGGTGGATGACTCGCACGCTCTAATTTAGCCCTGTGGAGCTAACCCCGCCACTCACTTGAGGATAGAAGTTGTCGCCCGAACCAATGCGACATACCCGCTTCGCGCGTCAGGGGTCCTCCGACGAGTGCATGCGCTGGACGATGGTCACGACGAAGTGGACGGGATTCCCCTTCCTCCCGGGGGGCGGGGACAGCGTCGACTTGACCGAGATGTATGCGGTCGATTCTGTCCACCATCCGCGCTGCCGGTCCACGCGCAGGCTGCCGCTCATGTTGCCGCTCGACGAGAGGCGGACGCCGTGCGGCAGCGCCGCGGCGGTGGAGTCGCGCGAGAGGGTGCCGTGCATCGAGATGAACGCGATGCGCCCGTCGTGCGAGAGTGAATCGAGGCGGTAGGTGGTCTGCAGGATGGTCGCGCCGTCCTGCGCCGCCTGGCCGGCGAGCGGGATCGACATGACCTGCGTCCAGCTTCCACCCACGTGCACGGCGCTCTTCGGAAGCGTCGCGGGCATCTGCGAGATGACGGCCTGCACATCGGGGGTGAGCTCGTCCGGCGGATCGAGCAGCGTGGCCGAGCCCTCCGGCGTGATGCGCAGATGCAATCGCTTCCCTTCCATCGCGAGCCGCGCCGCTTCGGACGGCACGGCCCCGTCCCCACCCGCGGACTGCACCGACACGGAATCGGTGATCGTCAACACGGTCGCGCCGTCGTTGTCCTCCGCCTGCACGAGGACGCGCGACAGCATGAGCATGGACGTGTGCATCTCGAGCGTCGTGTCGGCATCGCCGAGCCGAGTGGAGCCCGTCATCTCCACCTGCTGCTCGAAGCGCGTGTAGAGCGTATCGCCCACATCGGGATGGATCCGCAGCAGGATGGCGCCGCGCTCCTGCGCGTGCAGCGGTGTCGCGAGCAGCACCGCAACGATGAGCGACCACCACGCCAGCCGGCGTGCGTACGGCTGCCGTCCGATCCGCTCGAGCCTCATGCGCAACGGTGGCCGCCTCTAGAAGCCATACGGATCATCGGACGGCAGCGAGCGGATGGGCGTGGCGGGCGTAGCGGGCGCCGGTTGGGACGGGATGATCGTGCGAAACTGCGCGGCGAAGAATGCCTTCACGTCCGCTGGACGCGCCTGCCGCACGGCGTGCACGGCGCGCAGCACCTCGCGCTCATCGTGCAGCGCGACCTGGTCCTGCACCCACGCGAGGGAGATCGACGGATCGAGCACGCGGAGCGACCGCAGCACGGCGGCCTCGAGCGGTACGTCCTCCGCTTGCGGGTATCGCTCCGCGCCATCGCGCCCGCGCATCGAGGCAGGACGCGGGAATTTCACGAAGATCGGTTGTGTGAAGTGCGGGTGCCGCACCATGAGTTGTCCCTTTGCCAGTGTCGCGAGCTTCGTGCGCGTGGCCGGGCTCAGCACCGAGTACCCCGGTGTCGCCAGCTCATCGCCGTCCATACGCCCGAAGAGCGCGGTGCCCGCATTCCCCACCACCCGCCGATGCACCTGTGAGCGGAACTGCTGCGCGCTGAAGAGCACGAGCCCGAGATAGCGCCCGCGCTCCGAGATGTCGAGCAGCATTTTGCGGACGTAGCTGTCGGGCCCATCGCCGGGCGCGTACTTGTTCAGCTCATCGACGAACACGACCACGTGCGTGACGCCGAGGTCGCGCCGCTCCAGATGCTCGCGCAGCTTGGAGACGACCCGCGCGAAGATCAGATCCTGCGCGTCCTCTTCCAGCAGCGCGACGTCCACTACGTACACCGCCCGGTCCTCGAAGCTCCCCCAGGGGAGGTCGCTCGGGGTGCCGTCGTCGGTCACGAGCCCCGCACACCGCGTGGAGATGTTGGACAGCCGGTTCCGCACCTTGCGGATGGTGGCGATGTGGTGCGTGCGCCAGCTCTCGCCGCCGTTCTTCTGCTCCATCCCGCGGATGAGATCCTTGAACCAGTCCTCGAGCTCGGCGAAGCTGCGCACGTAGTGCGGGCGGCTCAGCACGGGATCCTTGAACTCGCGGTCGATCACGCGCTCCTTGATGAAGTCGATGAGCGCGTCGGCCTTCGCGTCCACGTCGTCCTTGTTGAGCAGCACCTCGGCGAACTGCAACACCTCGCGCAATCCCCACGTGAGCGGCTGCACGTTGTGCAGCAGCTGTTCGTTGGAACGGAGCGTGTTGAGGGAGTAGCCGTCGCCCTTGAGCGGCGCGAAGTAGCGCACCGTCTCGAACGGCTCGGCGCGAACGCCGAGCGTGCGGTACATCTCGCGATCCGTGTCGTCGAGCTCGCCGGGGAGATCGAGATAGCAGAGATCGGGTCCCTTCACGTTGAAGCAGATGGCCGCGATCGATCCCTTCTGCTCTGGGAAATGCGTGAAGAGCGACGCGAGCAGCCACTCGACGGCGCTCGTCTTGGTGGCGAGCCCGGAGACGCCGGTGATGTTGAGGTGTGCCGCCTCGGGGCCCACCAGGAAGTCGGCATCGAGATAGATGGGCGCGTCCATCCCGCCCGCGTGGTACAGGCCGATCGGGATCCCGGTGTTCGCTTCGGGCTTGAGGTACGCATCCATGCGGAGCGCCGCGGCCACGTCCTGATCGTCGGCGAGGAACACCTCACCCATCGGCACAGGCTGCAGCGGTTCTTCCGGGATCTGCCGCAACACCGCGGCGGTATAGAGCCGCACTTCGGCGCGTTCGGTGGCCGCGAGCGCCGTGCGTCCGGGGTCGCCGTCGTACCCCAGCACGTCGTACAGCGGCGATTGCAGATCCGTGTAGCTGAACCCTTCGACGACCACGCCGTAGATGCGCGGGATCTGTCCGTCGATGGGATACGCGCCGTCCACCCGTACGATCGTCCCGATCCCAACCGGCGATTCGACCGCCGTCCAGAAATGGAATTCGTGCGGCGTGTTGGGCTTGCGCTCAGTGGCGACGACTCGGCCCAGAGGAAGCATCAGTTATGAGTTGTGAGTTGTGGGTCGTGAGTTGTCGTGAGTGGCGAGTCGCGGTCGAGTGCGGTCGAGTCGTGAGCTGCAGCGCTTCGGGATACCCGAACGTGCGGCACTCATGACCCAGAACGCACCACTCATCACTCGACCGATTTCAGGTACTCCTCGGCATTCCGCACCCCGTACACCATCTTGTCCCACCGGGGATCCGGCAAGGAGATCGGCGCGCGCTCGGCGAGCACCCAGCGGCTCACGGTGTCGGCGCGCTCGGTGACACGGGCGGCGTCGGCGGGCGATGCGAAACGCTCGCTGTCGGCGACTTCCACGCGCACCAACCCCCACAACGCGTCGTGGCCATCGGGAGAGCGAAGGCGGAGGTACCAGCTGAGGACGCTGGCGGTGTGCGGACCACGCGGCGCGATGCGAATGACGGTCGAGCGCTCGCCGAGTCGAAGGCCGAGCACCGTGTCGAGTGCCGCGCCATCCAGGTACAGCGTGCGATGGCTCTTCACCACGCCGACCACGCACGGCGCGTGCGCCACCGTCTCGCTCGCGCCGATGCCGCCGTCGATCAGCAGCGGGCGCTGTTCCGCATCACACCACCGTTCGGCGAGCCGGCGCTCGAGCAACTCGCGGGCACGCGAGACCGCGGAGCGCGCCCGATCGAGCAGCAGAATCGGGTGCGGCTTCGGGATCTCGCCGTTCGCGTCGGGGGGAACGGTATCGATCAGAGCGGGCGGTGGAAACGCCGCCTCGAGCGCATCTCGCCCGGTGTAGGCGAGCGGCGCGTAGAGCCGCCGCTCCACGAGCGGCTCGCGCCAGGTGACGAGTCGGCGCTGGACGCGCTCGCGGATCACGGCGGCCACGCGCCCATAGACGATGGGTGCCGCGCCCATCCAGGCGAGCACCCGGCTCTCCTGCGCGCCATCCAGAAACGCGGCGAAGCCCGGTGTCGGCTCGCCCGGCACAGCGTGCGCGCGCACCGTGCGCTCCTCCACGGGCTCCGCCTCGGACAGGTGCGGCACCTCCGGATCTCCCGGCATGCGCTCGAGCGGCAGCGCCGCGCCGAGCGTCACGGGCCGCACATCGGGCACGCGTTCCAGCACCTCGCGCAACGCGGTGTGGATGGTCGCGATCGGCTCGCGGGTGCTCCGCTCACGCGTGCTCATCGACGCACCACCACACTCGTGTTCATGCGCGGAACGCCGACGCTCGAGCGCGTCCCTGCCCCCGCACCACCCTCATTCCACCCCGATGTCCCAGGCCTGCTCCAGGTCCTTCTTCGAGTAGGCGCGGAACGCGGTCAACGTTTGCGTGTGCTCCACGCCCGGCACACGCGCGAACTCCTCGGTGACCACCTGCGCGATGCGCTCGTACTCGGCCACGCGCACGATCGCCACGAGATCCCACTCACCGGACACGGAGTAGACCTCGCTCACGTCCGGGATGCCCGCGAGTCGAAGCGCGCACTGCGGGATGTGCTTCGGGTCGCATTTGATGAGGACAATGGTCGTAATCACGATTAGTCCGGAAAACGGGGGACGTTGAGCATCCAGATGCCTCGCAGCGTCTGATGCTCACTGAGGTCGATGAGCACGTCGCGCGCGATGCGTACCGTGCGCGCGGCGGGCGTGGAGCCGATGCGGAAGTGGATGACGCGCTCGTCCTGATCCGACTCGGCGACGAGCGTCGCCTCCATCTGCAGGAGCGCCACGCCGGACTGTTCGCGTTTCGTCGCCACGACGAGGCGGCCGGCCTCGACGTCGGCCGGCGGACAGAGCGACGTCACGTGCGTCACGTCGGGCCACACCGCGACCTCGACCCCGCCGAGACTTCCGCCCTGCAGGTCGAGGATGAGCCACGAGCCATCGTTCCCCGAGAGCTCGATCGAGCCTGTGACGCCGTTCGCTTGGCCGCCGGGTTCGCGGAAGGTGGCGATGAGGATGGCGGTATCGGTATCCCATCGATACTCCACGGGTGCGAGCTCGCCATTCGCGGGTTCCACCTGCATCGTGATCTTCACGCGCGCTCTCCGAAGTCCGAGGTGGTGAGTGTGCGCGGGATCCGTACTGCCGCTCCACGCGCGACGCCGCCCGTTATCCTCTGCGCAGCTCCCTGAACGCCTGCACGATGCGTCGCGCACCCGCGACCACCTGGTCCATGGGCGCCGCGTACGACATGCGCACCCACTCGGGCGTGAAGAACGCCGCGCCCGGAACGATCGCGACGTCGTGCTTCTCGAGCAGATACGTCGCGAACGCGGTGCCCGCATCGTCCGTATCGCGCACGGCGCCCGCGACGTTGAGATACAGGTAGAACGCGCCGGCCGGGTAGACGAAGTCGAGCGCCGGCTCCTCGCGCACCGCGCGCACCACCGCGTCGCGCCGCGCGTGGAACTCGGCGACCATCGCGTGCACCGCGGCGTCCGCCGCATCGAGGTCGGTGAGCGCGGCGAGCGCGCCGTGCTGCGAGCCGGCCGCCGGGTTGTGCGTCGTGTGCGACTGCAGCGCGGTCATCGCCTTCGCCACCGCACGGGGCGCGATCGCCCAGCCAATGCGCCACCCGGTCATCGCGTACGCCTTCGCGACGCCGTTCACGATGATCAGCCGATCGCGGTTGCGCGCGACATCGAGCATGGAGGGCGCGACGCCGTCGTAGCAGATGCGCTGATAGATCTCATCGCTGATGACCCACCACCCGCGATCTTCGGCGAGCGCGAGGATCGCCTCCATCTCCGCGCGGTCGTACACCGCGCCCGTCGGATTGCACGGCGAGTTGAGCATGATCCCGCGCGTGCGGGGCGTCGCGGCGGCCTCGAGGTCGGCCACCGTCACCTTGAGATCGTGCTCGCGCGCGCCGTACACGGGCACCGCCGTCGCGCGCGCGAGCCCCACCATCTCGTAGTAGCTCGTCCAGCTCGGCGTCGGGATCAGGACCTCGTCGCCCTCACCGAAGAGCACGAAGCACGCATTGAACAGCGACTGCTTCGATCCGGACGAGACGACGACATCGCCCGCGCCGATCGCGTCCTCGCCGGTGTAGACCGCGTTCGCCTGCGAGGCGATCGCCTGACGGAGCGGGAGGATCCCCTCCGTGGCCGTGTAGTGCGTGGCGCCCGCGTCGATGGCGCGCGCCGCGGCGCGGCGAATGAACTCCGGCGTATCGAAGTCGGGCTCGCCGGCACCCAGGTCGATGATGTTGCGCCCCTCGGCGCGCAGTGCGCGTGCGCGCGCCGCGACGGCGATGGTCGCCGATTCCTTGAGCTGCGCGATGTTGGAGGACGGAACGAATGGCGCGTGCGTACTGCTGATATCGGACACGGAACACCTTCATGTATGGAGAGCGAGGAACGACACCGCTATACTTTATCAGCCGATGGGCTGCGGCGCCATTGATAACGGAGCGGAAGGAGACGATGGAACAAGACGAGCGAGGGCGAGCGGGCACGGTCCGCGGCCAGAATGTGCTGTACGTGCTGCCGGAGGATGCGGCGGCGGTGTCTCAAGTGATCGATCCCGTGCTGGAGCGCGTGGATCCCGATGCGTCCGCGACGCAACTGCTCGTCCTGACGGCCGACGCCGACATGGCGATCGCGGTGGCCAAGGCGGCCACGCGTGCGGCGCGCGGCGCGCCGGTGCGCGTCCTTCCCATCACCGGCGTGCGGCGCGCCGAGCGGCTGCTCGCCGCGCGCCCCGCGCCCGCCGTGGCCGGAACGCCCGCCGATGTGCTCGCGCTCATCCGCAACTCGGCGCTCAAGTTGGACGACGTGCGCACGCTCGTGCTCGCGTGGGTGGATGTGATGCTCGACAGCGGCGCGGCGGAACCGCTCGAGGCCGTGATGGCCGAGGTGCCCAAGGACGCGGCGCGCGTCGTCTCGACGTCGCGCCTCACCCCCGCCGTGGAGGAGATCGTCGAGCGCTATGCCCGTCGTCCGCGGCGCGTCGGCGCGGAACCGACCGCCGAGGCGCGTCCGGTCGACGTACGCTTCGTGACGGTGGCGCGCGCGGTCCGTCCCGCGGCGTTGCGACGTGTGCTCGACGACCTCGATCCCGAGGTAGCCGCGATCTACGCACGCTCGGACGACGGTGCGCTCGAGGTGACCGAGACGATACGCGGGCTGGGGTACGAGGAGAGTGAGTCCGCGGTGCGCCTGACGCGGGGCGAGCCGGTGCCCGAGGCGACGTTGCTCGTGCTCTACGAGCTCCCCGCGACTCCGGCCGACCTGCGCACACTTCTTGGCGAGGGCGCGACGCCCGTGATCGCGCTCATCCAGCCTCGACAGCTCTCGGCGCTGCGCGCGCTCGCGGCCGGTGGTCAGCTGTCGGCGCTCACGCTCTCCGGCCCCGCCGAGCTCGCGCGGCAGCGGCAGGAGGGAGCGCGCGACGAGATTCGCGCCGCGCTGCGCGAAGGCGCGCCGCCGCGCGAGATGCTCACGCTCGAGCCGCTCCTCCGCGAGTTCGACGGCATCGAGATCGCCGCGGCGGTCCTGCGGCTGCTCGAGCGCGAGCGGGAGCGCGCGCGACAGGAGCCGCGCGCCCGCGAGGCGGAGCGCGAGGGGGCGGCGCCCGGGATGGCGCAGATCTTCGTGAACGCGGGCACGCGTGACAACATCGGCCCGCGCGAGCTGGTGGGCGCCATCGCCAACGAAGTCGGCATCCCGGTCGACCACATCGGGAAGATCGATGTGCGCGACAACCACACGATCATCGAGGTCCCGCAGGCCGACGTGCCGGCGATCACGAGCGGACTCACGGGCATCACCATGCGGGGGCGGCAGCTCGTCGCACGTCCCGCCTCCGAGCGGCCGCCGCGCGAGCGCACGGGCGGCCCGCGCGGCGGGGCGATGGGGCGAGGACGGGAGCGCGGAGCACGCGAGGAGCGCCGCGGCCCACGCCCCGACCGGCGCGAGCGCGGCGGCGATCGACGTGAGCGGAGCGGACGTGAGCGGAGCGATCGTCCACGCTCTAGCGATCGCCCACGTTCCCGTGAGCGCGATGAGCATCCCCGCTCCCCGCGCGGCCCGATTTCCTGACACGACGAATGGATCAGGTGTTCTACAGCGCGCGCAACGGATGGATCGAGGTCGTCTCCGGTGTGATGTTCAGTGGGAAGAGCGAGGAGCTCATCCGCCGGGTGCGCCGCGCCATCATCGCCCGGAAGAAGGTGCAGGTGTTCAAGTCGCACCTCGACGACCGATATCACGGAGTGTTCGCGATCTCGAGTCACGATGGACAGAAGGTCGAGGCAATCCCGGTCGATTCGTCGCTGCAGATCGCGCAGCAGGTGAACGACCTGGCCGACGTCATCGCGATCGATGAAGCGCAGTTCCTGGATGACGGGATCGTCCCGCTCGCGACATCGCTCGCCGCGCGCGGCGTGCGCGTGATCATCGCGGGCACGGACACCGATTTCCGCGGCGAGCCATTCGGCTCCATGCCGCAGCTCATGGCCGTCGCCGACGTGGTGGACAAGCTGCACGCCATCTGTGTCATCTGCGGCGGCCCGGCGAGCCGGAATCAGCGTCTCATCGAGGGGAAGCCCGCGCGCTACGACTCCCCCACGATCATGGTCGGCGGCCGGGAATCGTACGAGGCCAGGTGCCGGCACTGCCATCAAGTGCCCAAGCAGGACGAGGATCAGGTGGCGCTGTTGTGAAGCAGTGAGTCAGCGGGTCAGTGGCCAGAACAGCGGGGAGGAGGGAGGAGGGAAAAGGGAGGAACCGGCGGGGGGGCGTCCCGAGCGCAGGATTGTCATCCCGAGCGCATGCCTGTCATCCCGAGCGCAGCGAGGGATCTCAGTGGCGGGCCGAGATTCCTCGCTTCTGCTCGGAATGACAATCGTCGGCTCGAGATTCCTCGCTCCGCTCGGAATGACAGACGGCGCTCGGAATGACGCCGTGTGTCGTTCTTCCTCCCTTCTCCCTCCTCCCTCCTCCCTGCTGTTCCTGACTCACTGACCAGCTGACTCACTGACCTACTCCCTCAAACACCCCACCGCCCATTTTCCAGTTGACTCGCATCCCCCCCAACCCTACCTTGGGGCGCGAAATCTGCTTCCCATCACGGCATGAGACTCTTTCGCATCGGGTTGACCGGTAACATTGCGAGCGGCAAATCCACGGTCGCGCGGCGGTTCGCGGAGCGCGGGGCCACGATCATCGATGCCGATCAGTTGGCGCGGCAGGCGGTGGAGGTGGGGACGCCCGCACTCGAGGCAATCGCCAAACGCTGGGGCTCGGCCGTCCTCGAACCCGATGGCGCGCTCGATCGTGCCGCGCTACGCGAGCGCGTCTTCCAGAATCCGGATGAGCTGGACGCGCTGAACGAGATCGTTCACCCCGAGGTCGCTCGGCTCCGGGACGAAGCGCTCGCGCAAGCGCGCGCGCGGGGGGAACGGATGGTGGTCTCGGACATCCCGCTCCTCTTCGAGCGCGGCCTCGTCGGCCGCTTCGATCGGATCGTGCTGGTCGATGCGCCGCGGACGTTGCGGCTCGAGCGGCTCATCCGCGACCGTGGGCTGAGTCCGGCCGATGCGATGCACATGATCGCCGCGCAGATGCCCGCCGAGCTCAAGCGCGCCCGCGCCGACTACGTCATCGAGAACACGGGGACGCTCGACGAGCTGCAGCGGCGTGCCGATGAAGTATGGGACGCACTCGAGCACGACGCGGGCTCCCCGCACGATGCCACGTCGCGGGCCGCGTCCTGAGCCGCCCGAATTCCTTGACACCTCCATCGGCCGCCTCTAGACTTCGCGCCGAACTCAACCGGCTTGGAGTCACGCGTGGCTGACATCCCGAATGATCTGCTGTATACGGAGGAGCACGAGTACATCAAGCCCACGAGCTTGACCGACGTCGTGCAGGTAGGCATCACCGACTACGCACAGGGCGAGCTGGGCGACGTCGTCTACGTCGAGCTCCCCAAGGTCGGCGACAAGTTCGGGCGCCACGATGTCTTCGGCACCATCGAGGCGGTGAAGGCCGTCTCCGAGCTCTTCGCTCCTGTCGCCGGCGAGGTGGTCGAAGTGAACCAGCGCCTCGACAAGGAACCCAGCCTCGTCAACACCGACCCCTACGGCGAAGGATGGATGGTCCGCCTCCGCGTGAAGGATCCCGCCGAGCAGGAGCAGCTGCTGGGGGCGGAGGAGTATGGGAAGCAGGTAGGACAGTAACGGCAGAGAGCAGAAAGCAGAGAGCAGAAAGCAGAGAGCAGAAAGCAGAGAGCAGAAAGCAGAGAGCAGAAAGCAGAGAGCAGAAGGGAGAGAGCAGAGAGCGGAAAGCGGAAACGGCCCCGGGGAGAGCACTCACCCCGAGGCCGTTCCTGCTTTCTACTTTCTGCTCTCTGCTTTCTGCCGTTACTGGTACATCTCCACCGGCGGGCACGCGCACACCAGATTCCGGTCGCCGAAGGCACTCTCGACACGGGCCACGGAGGGCCAGAACTTCCAGGCGCGGACCCACGGCGCGGGGAAAACGGCTTCCTCCCGGGTGTAGGGATGCTGCCACTCCGTCGACACCACGCGCTCCATCGTGTGTGGCGCGTTCTTCAGCGGATTGTCCTGCCGGTCCCAGATCCCCGCCTCGACCTTCCGGATCTCCTCACGGATCGAGATCATCGTGTCGCAGAAACGGTCCAGCTCCTCCTTCGACTCGCTCTCCGTGGGCTCGATCATGAGCGTCCCCGCGACCGGGAAGCTCACCGTCGGCGCATGGAAGCCGTAGTCCATGAGCCGCTTGGCGATGTCTTCCACCTCGACGCCGGCGGATGTCTTGAGCGAGCGCGTGTCCACGATGCACTCGTGCGCGACGAGGTCGTGCGCGCCCTTGTACAACACCGGGTAGTGTGACGCCAGTCGCTTCGCGATGTAGTTCGCGTTGAGGATCGCCACCTTGCTCGCCTTCGTGAGCCCTTCGCCGCCCATCAGCGTGATGTACAGGTACGAGATCGGGAGGATGCTCGCACTGCCCCACGGGGCCGCGGAGACGGGGCCGATGGCTTCACGCCCGCCAACGTCCTCGACCGGATGCCCCGGCAGGAACGGCGCGAGCTGCGGCGCGACGGCAATCGGCCCCATGCCCGGGCCGCCGCCGCCGTGCGGGATGCAGAAGGTCTTGTGCAGGTTCAGGTGGCAGACGTCGGCGCCGATCTCGCCCGGGCGCACGAGCCCGACCATCGCGTTCATGTTCGCGCCGTCCATGTACACCTGCCCGCCGTTCGCGTGCACGACGTCGCAGATCTCGCGGATCCCCTCCTCGAACACGCCGTGCGTGGAGGGATAGGTGACCATGAGCGCCGCGAGATGCTCGCGGTTCGCCTCGGCCTTCGCCTTCAGGTCCGCGATGTCGATGTTCCCGCGCTCATCGGTCTTCACGACGACGACATCCATCCCCGCCATCACCGCGCTCGCCGGGTTCGTGCCGTGCGCTGACTGCGGGATGAGGCAGATGTTGCGATGCGACTCGCCGCGCGACTCGTGGTACGCCCGGATCACGAGCAGCCCCGTGTACTCGCCCTGCGAGCCGGCGTTGGGCTGCAGCGAGACCGCGGCGAAGCCGGTGATCTCGGACAGCGCCTCCTCGAGGCGCGTGAACATCAGCTGGTACCCGTCCGCCTGCTCGCGCGGCGCGAATGGGTGGATCTCGCCGATCTCGCGCCACGTCACGGGGAGCATCTCCGCCGTGGCGTTGAGCTTCATCGTGCACGAGCCGAGCGGGATCATCGAGTGCGTGAGCGACAGGTCCTTCGACTCGAGCCGCCGCATGTAGCGGAGCATCTCGGTTTCCGAGTGGTACGTGTTGAACACCGGATGCGTGAGATACGAGCTCGTGCGCGCGAAGCGCTCGTCGTACCGGTCGTCCACCTCCTCGGCCACGTCTTCCGGCGTGAAGCTCACGGCGCTTCCGCCGAATACCGTGAAGAGATCGGCCACGTCGCTCGGCAGCGTCGTCTCGTCGAGCGAGATACCGACGGCCGAGCCGCCGAGCACGCGCACGTTGATGCGATACTCACGCGCCGCGTCGAGGATGTCGCCCAGCTTCCGGCTGCCGAGCTCCACGCGAATGGTGTCGAAGAAGACGTCGGGTGCCACCTCGTAGCCCAGGCGACGCAGCCCCGCGGCCAGCGTCTCGGTGAGGCGATGCACCCGCTGCGCGATGCGGCGAAGCCCCGCGGGGCCGTGCCACACCGCGTACATGCTGGACATGACCGCGAGCAGCACCTGCGACGTGCAGATGTTGCTCGTCGCCTTCTCGCGACGGATGTGCTGCTCGCGCGTCTGCAGCGCCATGCGCAGCGCGGGCTTGCCGTCGGCATCACGCGAGACGCCGATGATGCGCCCGGGGATCTGTCGCTTGAGCGCGTCGCGCGTGGCGAAGTATGCGGCGTGCGGACCGCCGTAGCCGAACGGGACGCCGAAGCGCTGCGCGCTCCCCACCACGATGTCCGCGCCCCATTCGCCGGGCGGCGTGAGGAGGGTGAGCGCGAGCAGGTCGGCGGCGACGACGAGCAGCGCATCGTGCGCGTCGAGCTTCTCCTTGAGCTCGCGGTAGTCGTAGACGCCGCCCTCGGTGGCGGGGTACTGCACCAGCGCGCCGAACACCTCGGGGCCGAACTCGTACGTGCGGTGATCGCCGACCACCACCGTGATCCCACGCGCGCGCGCGCGCGTCTGCACGACGCCGATCGTCTGCGGGTGGCACTCCTGGGAGACGAAGAACGTCTCCTTCCCGTTGCCGCCCTTCACGCTGTGGCTCAGGATCATCGCTTCGGCGGCCGCGGTCCCTTCGTCCAGCAGCGAGGCGTTGGCGATCTCCATCCCGGTGAGATCCATGACCATCGTCTGGAAGTTGAGCAGCGCTTCCAGCCGCCCCTGCGCGACCTCGGCCTGATAGGGCGTGTACGCCGTGTACCACGCCGGGTTCTCGAGGATGTTGCGCAGGATGACGGGCGGCACGACGCAGCCGTAGTACCCCATCCCGATGTACGAGCGGTAGACCTGGTTCAGCGCGGCGAGCGCGCGGAAGTCGCGGAGCGCCACGGCCTCGCTGCGTCCCTCGGCGAGATCGAGCGGAGTCCGCGTGCGGATACCCGCGGGCACCGTCGCGTCGATCAACTCGTCGAGCGAGCTGTAGCCCAACAGCTCGAGCATGGTCTGGATGTCCGCATCGGAGGGGCCGACGTGGCGCGGAATGAAGCTATCCGAATCGGTGAGCGAGACGGGTTTGCTCGTGGTGGTCATGGAATCTCTCAGGTAGGGCGAACGGTGCCCCGTGATGACAATCGGTGTAGGGTAAGCCCTGTCATTCCGAGCGCAGCCCCCTGTCATTCCGAGCGCAGCGAGGAATCTCGAGCCAGCGCGATACAGTAACGCGGACGGGCCGCGCATCGCTGCGCAGCATCGAAGAATCGCATCGAAACCCACGAAATGGTATGGCGCCGCGCACGACCTCGCGAGACGCCGGGCGGCAGCCCCGCCGAACACCGCGGTTGCCGCTCCGGCGGCGCACTCCTATTCTTGCCCCGATGGCCGCACTTGCCCAGCAACGGATCGGCGCGTCCGCCGGCGAGCTCTCGATGCTCCGCTGGCGCGTCCTCCTCACCGAGCCCTTCTCCGGCGCGGAGAACATGGCGCTCGACGATGCGCTCATGGAGCGCGCGAGGCGCACGGGAGAGGCCGTGCTCCGCGTCTACGGCTGGCGTCGCCCCACCCTCTCGCTCGGCCGGAACCAGTGGGCGGCGGGGCGCTACGACGTCGAGCGCGCCGCGGCACTGGGCGTGGACATCGTGCGCCGCCCGACGGGGGGCCGAGCCGTTCTGCACGACCACGAAGTGACGTACAGCGTCACGGCGCCCGCGTCCGGACTGGGGACGCTGCGGGAATCGTATGCACGCCTCAATCGTCTTGTTCTGGATGCGCTCCGGCGGCTCGGCGTGAACGCGCAGGAAGCCCGGCGCACCGCGGTGCCCCCGGCGCCGGGGATCGCGCCCTGCTTCGAGACGCCGGTCGCTGGAGAGATCACCGCGGATGGACGCAAGCTCGTTGGGAGCGCGCAATTCCGTGAGCGCGACGCACTGCTACAACATGGCTCGATTCTCGTGGAGGACGATCAGTGGCTGGCCACCTCGTTGCTGATCGCGCCGGTTGCACCCGCGCCGAGCGCGGCGACGTTGCACGCACTGCTCGGCCGCGTGCCGGAGCTCCGCGAGGTGATGCAGGCATTCACCGAAGCGCTTCGCGCGGCCGGGGGACACGACCTCGCGCCGCTCGAAGCGGATATATTGTTGGACGAGGATGCACGCCGCGCGCGCGCCCGGTACGAGGATCCGCACTGGACGTGGCGCCGCTGACGCGCGCTCTCGCCCGCCATCATCCCGTCATCCCCCGTCCGCCCTTCCCCTCCCGCTGTACCCGGATGGTTCGCATGCCCCTCAGCTCACGTTTCGCCGCACTGCTGCTCGTGGCCGTCGCCGCCACGGCGTGCCGCGTGCAGGACATCCCACACACCGTCGGCACCGAAGGTGGCACGATGATCGTGAGCTCGGGCGGCGAGCCGGACACGCCGATCCCCATGCTCACCACTTCGGTGACCGGGATCCAAGTGGGAAGCGCGATCTTCGAGCGGCTCGCGGACATCGGCAGCGATCTCAACACGGCGGGGGACGCCGACTTCCACCCCGTGCTCGCGGACAAGTGGACGTGGGCGCCCGATTCCCTCTCGATCGCCTTCCACATCAATCCCAAGGCGCGGTGGCAGGATGGCGTGCCGGTGACCGCGCGCGATGTGCGCTTCACGTTCCTCGCCTACCGCGACCCCGCCACGGGTTCGACCGTCACGCCGCTCATCGCGAACATCGACTCGGTGACGGTGCGCGATTCACTCACCGCCGTCTTCTGGTACCACCAGCGCTACCGCGAGCAGTTTTTCGACGCCGCCTATCAGATGTTCATCCTCCCGGAGCATCTGCTCTCGGGGATCAAGCACGCCGACATCCGGTCGTCGGAGTTCGCGCAACATCCCGTGGGGAGCGGCCCGTTCCGCTTCGTGCGCTGGGTGCCCGGCTCGCTCTTCGAGATCGCGGCCGACACGGCGCACTACAGCGGGCGTCCGCACCTCGATCGCATCATCTGGAGCTTCTCGCCGGACTACACGGCGTCGGTGACGAAGCTGTTCACGGGCGAGGCGGACTTCATCGAGTACCTGCGCCCAGAGGGCGTCGCCGAGCTCGCGAAGCACCCCGAGCTCGAGCTCTTCCGCTATCCCTCGCTCAACGAAGGCTACCTCGTCTTCAACCTGCGCGATCCAAAGCATCCCTCGCGACCGCATCCGATCTTCGGCGATCGCACGGTGCGTCGCGCGCTCAGCATGGCGGTCGATCGGCAGCGTCTCGTGACGAGCGTGTTCGATTCGCTCGCGGTGCTGTCGATCGGTCCGGAGCCGCGCGACCTGGCCACGGCGGACTCCACGATCGCGATGATCCCCTTCAATGTCGCGCGCGCGAAGCAGCTGCTCGACTCCGCCGGCTGGCGCGACCACGACGGCGATGGCGTGCGCGACAAGAACGGCGTGCCGCTGCGATTCACGCTCATGACGCCGACCTCCAGCGCGGTGCGGGTGCGCATCTCGGTGCTCCTGCAGCAGATGTTCGCGCAGGTGGGCGCCAAGGTGGACCTGCAGCAGACCGAGATCAACTACTTCCTCGACCGCCAGCACTCCGGGCAGTTCGACGCAATGGTCAACAGCCTCTTCCTCGATCCGAGCCCGAGCAGCATCCGGCAGACATGGGGGATGAAGAACGCGCGCACGCCGAACGATGACAACATCGGCTCGTACATGAGTCCGGCGTTCAACGCGCTGGTGGACAGCGCGGTCCTCGCCACCGATCCCAAGCGGTCGGAGGCGCTCTACCATCGCGCGTACCAGACGATCATCGACGACGCGCCGGCCATCTGGCTGTACGAGGTGCCGGGGATGGGCGCGATCAACAAGCGGATCCATCCCGCGGGCGTGCGCGCCGACGGCTGGTGGGCCAATCTCGCCGCCTGGTCGATCCCCGACGATCAGCGCATCGCGCGCGACCAGATCGGCCTGGCCGACGCGCAGCCGTAGCGCATGAGGGGCTACGTCGCTCGGCGCATCATCCAGGCGGGCGTCATCGTCTTCCTGGTGGCGACGCTCAGCTTCTTCCTGCTCCATCTCGCGCCCGGTGATCCGTTCACGACACTCGACAGCCCGAACATCACCGAGGCCGTGCGCCAGCAGTGGCGCGCGGCCTACGGGCTCGATCGCCCCCTTCCCGTGCAGTACCTGCGCTACCTGCGCAGCGTCGCGCGCGGGGACTTCGGCTACTCGTACTCGCTGCACCGCCCCGTGCGCGATGTGCTCGCGCAGGCACTGCCGAACACGCTCCTTCTCATGGGCGTGGCGCTCGTCATGAGCTTCGCGGTCGGCATCCTCCTCGGCGTCCTCCAGGCGCGACGTCACGGCACGATCGTGGACCACGGGATCGGCACGGTGTCACTCGTCTTCTTCTCGATGCCGGACTTCTGGCTCGCGATCATGATGCTGCTCGTCTTCGCGTACTGGATTCCCATCTTCCCCGTGAACGGGATGTTCGATCCACTGCTGCACGCGTATTACGGCTTCTGGGGACGCGTGCTCGATCGCCTGCGGCACCTCGTACTCCCGGCGACGTCGTTGACGCTGCTCCTGACAGCGCTGATCGCGCGCTACCAGCGCGCGGCGGTGCTCGACGTTCTGCAGGATGACTTCGTGCGCACGGCTCGCGCGAAGGGGCTCGGCGAGCGCCGCGTCCTCCTCCGACACGTGCTGCGCAACGCGCTGCTCCCCATCATCACGCTCATGGGGCTGCTGCTCCCCGCGCTCCTGGGCGGCGCGGTGTTCGTCGAGAAGGTGTTCGCATGGCCCGGCATGGGCTATCTCACGGTGAATGCCATCGCGACGCGGGACTACCCGCTCGTCACGGCCGCGATGATCATCAGCGCCGTACTCGTCGCGGTGGGAAGCTTGCTCGCCGACCTCCTCTCTGCGGTGGTCGATCCGCGCCTCCGCTCCGCGTGACGTGCGTCTCCTCGCCTGGCTCGTTCCGCTCCTCGTCGTCACCGCCGTCGGGCGGTTCGCCGCGCCGCGCCTGACGGCACCGAGCGCATCCGGCGGACCCTGGCGCTCGACGTTCGCGCGCGTCGTCGAGGATCGGGTGGCGATGACGGCGTTGTGCGTCATCATCACGCTCTACGTCGTGGCCGCGCTCGCTCCCTGGCTCGCGCCGTATTCGCCCGTCGCGCAACCCGACATCGTCGCTCTGAAGGGGCAGCCGCCGTCGCTCGCGCATCTCTTCGGCACGGATCAGTACAGCCGCGATGTGTTCAGCCGAGTGCTGTACGGTGCGCGCGTGTCGCTGAGCGTGGCGCTGCTCGCGGTGCTGGTCTCGGCGACGATCGGGACCGCGTACGGCGCGATTGCCGGCTACTATGGCGGTCGCGTGGACGGAATCTTGATGCGGCTCATCGACGCCGCGCTCGCCATCCCGCGCCTCCTGCTGCTGATCACGGTGCTCGCGCTGTGGGGCGCCCTCCCGATTCCGTATCTGGTGCTCGTACTCGGGCTCACCGGGTGGTTCGGCGTGAGCCGGATCGTGCGCACGCAGGTGCTCTCGGTGAAGCAGCGCGAGATGGTGCTCGCCGCGCGCGCGCTCGGGGCAAGCGACCGACGCATCCTCTGGCGGCACGTGCTCCCCAACGTGCTGTCACCGGTGATCGTCGCGGCGACGATCGGACTGGGGAACGTGATCGTGCTCGAGGCCGGGCTCTCGTATCTCGGCATCGGCGTGCAGCAGCCGCTCGCGAGCTGGGGCAACATCATCCAGGACGGCGCCGATCAGCTCACGACGCTCTGGTGGATCTCGCTCTTTCCCGGCCTCGCCATCGTGCTGACCGTGGTCGCATTCAATCTCGTGGGCGACGGGTTGCGGGACGCGCTGGATCCGAAACGGCTGAGAGCAGAGAGCAGAAAGTAGAAAGCAGCGAGCAGGGCTGTCATCCCGAGCGCAGCGAGGGATCTCGGACTGCGAACGAGATCCCTCGCTGCGCTCGGGATGACAGGCACTCGGGATGACCGCCGGGCCCTTCCTGCTCTCTGCTTTCTGCTCTCTGCTCTCTGCTCCTACGCTGCCCCCCTCAGGGCGTCGTGCGGGTGGGCCGCCCCGCCTGCTCGTGCGTCAGTCGATAGATCAGCACCGCGGCCCGCTCCGTGGCCATCGGAAACGAGTTGAGATCCACCGTCTCCTTCGGCGTATGCGCGCCATCACCGGAAACGCCGAGTCCATCCAAGCCGGTAACGTACGGCGCCACGAACGACACGTCGCCCGCTCCGCGCTTGCTCGCATCGAGCGCGTGCACCGGGCCGTAGCCGAGCGCCTGGCTCACCGAGTCGAACGTCGCGAGCAATGCATAGTTCGCCTTCGTGGGTGACATCGCGGGGTACTCGTCCTGGAAGCTGATCTCCGCCGACGTGCCCGGCAGATGGTCGTGCTCGGCGATCTCGCGCATCGTCGCGCGCGCCTGCGTCAGTTGCTCGTCGCTGATGAAGCGCAGATCGCCGTGCACGATCACCTTGGGCGCGATGATGTTGAGCTTGGTCGACGCCGAGCCCGACACCTTCGTCGTATCGTAGCTGACGTCCGCGCCGCCGAGGATGATCGCGGGGTTGAAGGTCAGATACTGCTGCCCGGCCAGCGCCCGGCGGAATCCGTCGAGAATGCGCGCGGCCTCGAACACGGCGCCGTAGCCCACGTGCGGGTTGAAGATTCCGGCCGAGTGCGCCTGATGGCCCGTGACGGTGAGGATCCACCCGCTCGCGCCGCGTCGCGCGACCGTCGCGTTGTCGCGAACCCCGCCCTCGAACGCGAGCGCGACATCGCTGCGCTTGCCGGCGGCGATGAGATCGCCGCGACTCACGCTCAGCGGATCACCGGCGCTCTCTTCGTCGCCCGTCATCGCGACAATGATGCGCGTCCCATCCAGCGCGCCGATGCTGTCGAGCGCCTTGAGCGCGTAGAGGATGACGACATCGCCGCCCTTCATGTCGCTGCTCCCCGCGCCGGCGGCGATCGAGTCGCGGCGCGACCACCGCAGCTCGTCCCCCTCGAGCACCGTGTCGAGATGCCCGATGAGGAGCACGCGCTTCCCGTGCGCCCCTTTCCGCTCGGCGAACAGATGCCCGGCGCGGTTCACCGAGTCCGGCATGCCGATCCATCGCGTCTCGAACCCCAGCGAATCGAGCGTCGCGCGGAAGAGCGCGCCCATCGCCCGCACGCCGGCGAAGTCCATCGTCTGACTCTTGATGTTCACCGCCCGCTCGAGCAGCGCGATCTCGTCCGCCTGATGCTGCTCGACGTACGTCTTGATCTTCCGCTCCGCGGGGGAGAGGGTCTGTGCCGCCGCGATGCTCGGGATGACGAACGCGACGAAGGCGAGCACGAGCGGGAGTCGGAAGGTGGAACCCTGGGGGCAGAACCGTCGAACCGTCATTCCGAGCGGAGCGAGGAATCCGCTGCTCGTCGACCCGAGATTCCTCGCATTCGCTCGGAATGACAGCCGAGGCCGTCTCCGCATCCCGCTCCTGCTCTCTGCTTTCTGCTCTCTGCTCTCTGCGTTCTGCTCTCTGCTCTCTGCGTTCTGTTCTCCGCTCATTTCCCCACCGCCTGATCGATGAACTTCGTCAGATCCGCGCGCAGCTTCGTCATCGACGGCTGATCGATGTACACCATGTGGCCCGCGGGGAAGTGATCGGTCGTGATGTTCCCGCGCACGTTCGGATCGAGCGAGAGGTGCGCGAGTGTGTACTCCACCGCGTAGTACGGAGTCGCCGTGTCGTAGTAGCCCATGGCGACGAACAGCTTCATGTACGGATTCTTCGCGAACGCGCGCTCGAGGGAGGGCGTGACGTCCGTCGGGCTCCCGGGGCGCTGTGGGTTCCATCGGCCGATGCCGCCGCCGAGGATGTAGTAGACCATGTCGTCGTCGAAGCCCAGCTCGCGGCGCACGTAGTCGTTCAGCACCGGCGTGAACGAGTTGCGAATCGATGCCTCGCTCGGATCGAACTCGCCGCGCTCCGCGCCCCCATCGATCGAGTACGAGGTGAAGCGGCCATCGAGGCGGCCCACTGTCTTCCGCTCGCTGCGCAGGAGCTCGGTGTCGAAGCGGCCGAGCGAGATGCGCAGGTCGTTCTCATCGATGAAGTCCTTGGGCAGCCCCGTGAAGCGCGCGAGCGTATCGACTTCGGCCTGACGCTCGGCGGGCGTGAGCAGCGCGCCCTTGGCCAGCGCGAGGCGGTAGCCGGTCCCGGCCCACTGCTCCGCCTGCTGCGCCACCTGATCGACCGTCAGCCGCTGCAGATCGGGGGGAAGCTTCTTGTGATACCAGGCGATGGCCGTGTACGACGGGAGGTAGTAGATCGCCGCGTTGTCGCCAGCGTCCAAGCTGAAATCGAGAATCGTCGAGATGAGTACGATCCCGTTGAGCGCGATCCCGTGGTCCGCCAGATAGCCCGACAATCCCGCGGCGCGCGTCGTTCCGTAGCTCTCGCCGGCGAGAAACTTCGGACTGCTCCATCGCTTGTTCTGCGTCAGATACAACCGGATGAACTCGCCCACCTCGGCGATGTCTTCGTTCACCCCCCAGAACTTCGGCCCGAGCTTGGGGTTCGCCGCGCGACTGTACCCCGTGCCCACCGGATCGAGGAACACGAGGTCACTCTGATCAAGCAGCGTATTCGGGTTGTCCTCGTAAGTGTAGGGCGGCGCGGCGTTGCGGCCATCGGGGAGAAGCTTCACGCGCTCGGGCCCGAAAGCGCCCATGTGCAGCCACACGGTGGAGGAGCCTGGGCCGCCGTTGAAGATGAAGCTGACGGGACGGGTCGCGGGATTCGTCACGCCGTCCTTCGTGTACGCCACGTAGAAGACGTAGCCTTCGGCGACGCCGGTCTCCTCGTCGCGAATCGGCAGCATCCCGGTGGTCGCGGTGTAGCGCAGCTCCTGTCCGCGGAGCTGCATCGTGTGGTGCGTGACCACTGGCGGGCGCTGCGCGATCTCGGAGATGCGGAGCGAATCGGCGGTACGCGCCGCTGCCTCGCGCCGCGCACCGGTCGTGTCGCGTTGCGCATCGGCAGCGCCCGCGTTCGCGCCCTGACGACGGCCGCGTCCACCTTGTGCGGCCGCCGTGAGCGGCGTGGCGATGAGCGCGCAAACGAGCGCGCCCGTCGCGAGGCGTAGCGCCCCCGAATGTTGAGACAGCGGTCGCTTCGGCGCGACCTCGACACGGCTCCGGCGCAGCGTCTGGATCCTCACAGCGGTGCCTCCTCCCTGAGCGATATTCGGTGATCCCCGGCGTGTGAGCGCCGAGGCGGTGGTTTCGACGCCGCCTATGTTACGGCGCGGTCACGCCGGACGCCACAGAAGGATCCCGACGAGTTGTCATTCCGAGCGCTTGTCATCCCGAGCGTGAGCGAGGGATCTCAGCCCTGGCATCCGAACGGCGATTCACCACAGAGACACGGAGGGCACAGAGAACAGCGATAGAAGAGCTCTCTCTAGTTCTCCGTGTCTCTGTGCCTCTGTGGTGGATGTTCATGCCTCAGCGCGAGATCCCTCGCTGCGCTCGGGATGACACGCGCTCGGGATGACAGGGCTGCCCGAGTGCGTGACACCTGCGGTACCGCTCGCTATACTGCTGCCATGTTGGATCCCCTCCTCTCCGTTCGGAACCTCCGCACCTATTTCCGCGCGTCCGGCCGGGTTGCGCGCGCCGTGGATGACGTCTCGTTCGACGTCGGCGCGCACGAAACGGTCGGCCTCGTCGGCGAATCCGGGTGCGGAAAGTCCGTGACATCGCTGTCCATCCTGCGCCTCATCGACCCGCCGGGACGCATCGAGCCCGGCAGCCGGATCGAATTCGAGGGACGAGATCTTCTCTCGCTCGACGCGGCCGCCATGCGGAACATCCGCGGCAACCGGATCGCGATGATCTTTCAAGAGCCCATGACGTCGCTCAACCCGGTGTTCACCGTCGGCGATCAGATCGCCGAGGTGGCGCGCGTGCACTCGAGCGTCTCGCGACGAGAGGCGTGGGAGCACGCGGTCGAGATGCTCCGCATCACCGGGATCGCCGATCCCGCGCAGCGGGCCAAGGAATACCCGCACCAACTCTCCGGCGGGATGCGCCAGCGCGTGATGATCGCGATGGCGCTCATGATGAACCCGGCGCTCCTCATTGCCGACGAGCCCACGACGGCGCTCGACGTCACCATCCAGGCGCAGATTCTCGAGCTCCTCGCCGAGCTGCAGGAGCGCACCGGGATGTCGGTCCTTCTCATCACGCACGACCTCGGTGTGATCGCCGAATCGGCCACACGCGTGCTCGTGATGTACGGCGGCGAGATCGTGGAGGAGGCCTCGGTGGACGAGCTGTTCGCGTCCGCGCATCACCCGTACAGCGAGGGGCTGCTCGAAGCGATGCCGAGACTCGGCGACTCGCGCGAGCGTCTCACCGTGATCCCCGGCACCGTTCCGCCACCCACCGACTGGCCCGCCGGCTGCCGCTTCCACGACCGGTGCCCGTACGCATGGGAGCGGTGCGCGACCGAGCATCCCCCGCTCTACCAGATCGGCACCGGCCACACATCGCGGTGCTTTCTGGCGGAGGAGCCGGAACGGCGCGTCCGGCAGCGCGGGACGCGGGATGCGGGATGCGGGATGCGGGGGACCAGTCACGGAGATGAACTCCCGGACGCCGAATCGGCGAGGTCACTGCCATGAGCTCGGCCGCACCGGCTGTGTCCGCATCCCGCATCCCGCATCCCGCCCCCCTGCTCTCCGTCCGCCACCTCACCAAGCGCTTCCCGATCAAGCGCGGACTCCTGCGTCGCACCGTCGGCGCGGTGCGGGCGGTGAACGACGTGTCGTTCGACATCGCGCCGGGCGAGACGCTCGGTCTCGTAGGTGAAACGGGGTGCGGAAAGACGACGACGGGACGCACCATTCTGCGCCTCATCGAGCCGACATCGGGCGAGATCATCTTCAACGGCGCCGATGTACGCGCGCTCGATGGCGCGCCGCTCCGTGCGCTCCGGCGGCAGATGCAGATCGTCTTCCAGGATCCGTATTCGTCGCTCAATCCGCGCATGACCGTGGGCGCCATCGTGCGCGAGGGGCTCACGATCCACAAGCTGGCCGAAGGGGCGGCCGCGGATGCGCGCGTGCGCGAGCTGCTCGAGGAGGTCGGGCTCCGCCCCGAATACGCCTCGCGCTACCCGCACGAATTCTCCGGTGGGCAGCGGCAGCGCGTCGGGATCGCGCGCGCGCTCGCCGTGGAGCCACGCTTCATCGTGTGCGACGAGCCAGTGTCGGCGCTCGACGTCTCGGTGCAGGCGCAGGTGATCAACCTGCTGCAGGACCTGCAGACCCAGCGCGGGCTCGCCTACCTGTTCATCGCGCACGACCTCTCGGTGGTCGAGCACATCGCCGATCGCGTGGCGGTGATGTACCTGGGCGCGATCGTGGAGCTGGCGGCGTCGAGCGACCTGTACCAGCTCCCGCTCATGCCGTACACGCAGGCGCTCCTCTCCGCCGTCCCGATCCCCGACCCGACGACGCGCAAGCGGCGCATCGTGCTCACCGGCGATGTGCCATCGCCCGCGCATCCACCGTCGGGGTGTCCCTTCCATCCGCGCTGCCAGCATCCGCAAAAGGATGCGGCGTGTACGTCGATCGTGCCGCCGCTCGAGGAGAAGGAGCCCGGCCACTGGGTCGCGTGTATCAAGCAGGCGCCCACGCGCATCTCGTGGGCCGAGCAACAGGCCGCCGGCGGGACCAAGCCGCCAGAGCGGGTCACACTCGAGGAAGTGTCGCGCGAGCGGCGTGTCGCATCGCCGGCCGCCAATCTCTCTCGCTGAGGATGCTCATGTCCTCCTGAGGAGCCGTATGTCCTCCGTCGACGTCGTCGCCACCACGGCGGATCGCCCGCCGGTTCTCGACGACCGCGCATTGCTCGGCCATCCCCGCGGGCTCGGGCTGCTCTTCGCCACCGAGATGTGGGAGCGCTTCTCCTTCTACGGGATGCGCGCGCTGCTCGTGCTGTACCTCGTGAACGCGGTCCGATGGAACACCCCGCAGGCGACGAGCCTGTTCGGCACGTACAGCATGCTGGTCTACCTCACCCCGTTGATCGGCGGCTATCTCGCCGACCGGTTCATCGGCACGCGGCGCTCGCTCGTCATCGGCGGATGCATCATCGCGCTCGGCCACTTCTCCATGGCCGTCCCGGGGATGACGACGTTCTACGTCGGGCTGGGGCTGATCATCGTCGGCACCGGCTTCTTCAAGCCGAACGTCTCGACGATGGTCGGGCAGATGTACCGCGAGGGTGACGAGCGGCGCGACGCCGGCTTCACGATCTACTACATGGGGATCAACCTCGGCGCGGCCCTGGGTCCCATCGTCTGCGGCTACTTCGCGCAGAACCCGCGCTTCGGGTGGCACTGGGGATTCGCGGCGGCCGGCGTCGGGATGGTGCTCGGGCTCATCGTTTATGTCGCATTTCGCGACAAATACCTCCCGGGCATCGGCGTCCGGCCCACCGATTCCGCCGGCCGCGCGGCCGACACCGCGCGGATCGTCGCGCCGGTCGGTTCAGCGAGCCGCGCGAGCACGCTCCACGGGGTCGTCGGCGCGATCGTGGGCGGCCTCATCGGGTGGTCGGCGAGCGCGAGCCTCCTCGGCACGTTCGCCGGGGTGATCGTCGGTGCGGCGCTCGCGATCACCCTGTTGGGCACGCACGGGGAGCAGCGGAAGCGCGTGATCGCGCTGTTCATCGTGTTCTTCTTCGTGATGCTCTTCTGGGCGGCGTACGAGCAGGCGGGCAGCTCGATGAACCTGTTCGCCGACAAGAACACGGACCTGCTGGTGGGCTCGTTCCGCATCCCGTCCACCTGGTTCCAGTCGGTGAACCCGATCGCGATCCTCGTGTTCGCGCCCATCTTCGCGAGCCTGTGGGTCTCGCTGGGCCGCCGTCGCCGTGAGCCATCGACGGCCATGAAGATGGTCGCCGGCCTCTTCCTGCTCGGCGTCGGCTTCGTGTTCATGATGATCGGTGGGGCGCGCGCGGACACGGGCGTTCTCGTGAGCCCGCTCTGGCTCGTGGTCGCCTACCTCTTCCATACCTGGGGCGAGCTCTGTCTCTCACCCGTGGGACTGTCGTACGTCACGAAGGTCGCGCCCGCGCAGTTCGCGTCGCTCCTCATGGGCGCGTGGTTCATGGCGCAAGCCGGTGCGGAGAAGCTCGCCGGCTGGCTCGCGGGCTTCACGCCGACCCCGGGCGAGCCCGAGCGCCACGTCAGTTCCGGCATCGGTGCATTCATCGAGCACCTGAGCGCCACGCACTACGGCTTCTTCTCGATCTTCGTCGTCTCGTCGTTCGCCGCCGCGCTCGTGATGCTCGGCTTCGTGCCGCTGCTCAAAAGGCTGACGGCTGGGAGTCGAGGCTAGGGATGCGGGAGGCGGGAGGCGGGACGAAACACGGTATCATTCCGAGCGCGAGCGAGGAATCTCGGGCTAGTGAGGAGATCCCTCGCTCACGCTCGGGATGACAGCCGGTGCGTTCGGGATGACAAGCGCTGCCGCTCGGGATGACATCCACCGCCGCTCGGGACAACACCGCATCCCGCACAGCGCATCCCGCCTCCCGCATCCCGCATCCCGCATCCCGCAACTCACGGCCACTCGTACACGCTGCTCGGCACCGCGATCTCTCGGCTGCGCCGGATGTCGCGCGGCTCGTGGTGACCGATGCCGAGCTGCAAGACGTTCACGCTCGTCACTCGCACCTCCCACTTCGCCTGCCCGTCGGGGCTGAGCGGGAACGCGACATCCACCCGCCATGTGCGCTTCGAGCCCGCGGGCACCGCGGCGAGCAGGCTGAGCCCCGCACCGACCCTCACCGGGGTCGTCACGCCGAACGGCGCGTCGCCCGCCCAGACGCGTCCCGCGTCGGCGAAGAACGCGAGTCCCAGGTCCGCCTGCTGACGCATGCTGCCGAGATACCACCGGTCCTCGAGCCGCGCCACAGCCCGTCGCGCCCCCGCGTCGTGCGATGCACCGTAGCCGCGCACGCCCACGTCGGGTTCGCCGAGTCGGAGCTGCAGGGGGACCGGCGACTTCCATCCGCCGCCCCACGAGAGGCTCGTCACGAAGGTGTGCTGTGGCCGGATGCGATCGTACACCGTGAGCTTCGCGCTGCCGATCACGCCGTCCCAGTCCTTGTCGTTCAGGTTCTGCCGCCCTTCACCGCTCGCCTGCAGCGTGGCGAACGTGTGTGAGTTGCCGACTCCCGCGTACAGATCGCCGGCCACGAGGATGTCATCGTCGGTCGCGCCGAACCCCCGCACGCTGCGCCCGACCTGCGCCCCGAACTGAAACCCCGCCGGCATGTCCTGCTCCGCGCTCAGCGCGTCGAAGCGCTCGACCGGGAGATAATCGAGATTCCGCAGGCCCCACAGCACGTTCACGCGCGTGTTGCTGCGGCGGTGGAACTGCGGCAGGAGCGCGCTGTAGTCCACGCCCGTGTCGGGCACTGGTGGCAGGCCCGCTTCGTCGCTCTCTCCCGTCAGCGAGAGACCGACGAGGCCGAGCTGCCCCGGCGGCCCGATCCGCACGATGCTGCCGACATCGAAGTACTGGCGCGTGATGCCGACGCGCACCGGGTCGAGCACGCCGCGCTGGAAATCGAACAGCTCGTTGCGGTCACCTGCGCTCACGCGCCACGCGATGCGCTGGAGATCGGTGAGATACCGGTGCGCGGCCTCGATGCTCCAGCTGCTGATCCCCGCATCGCCGCGCTCACCGAACGCGTCGAGCATGTATGGGCGACCGAGGAACTGATAGTCGGTGATGTGCGCCGCGTAGCGGTCGCGGAAGATGCCGTCGCCCCACGTGGCCGCGGCGTACGTCCCGCTCCCCAACACGTTCCCATCGCCCAGCGTCACCGCGTCGAGGTATGGACTGCCGCCGGAGGCCCGCACGTTGAGGACGGGCGTGAGCTCGTCGCGCGTATCGACGACGAGGATGACGCCGCCGTGTCCATCCGACTCCGTCGCGACGCGGGCCTGCGCGATGAAGGGTTGCGCGCGCAGGATGCGCTCCGACTCCGCGCGCTTGCGCTCCGTGCACTGATCGCCTTCGTCGAGAAGCAGGAATCGCTTGACGACCGCGGGCCGTGTGGTGCTGTGGATGGCGTTGGCCAGACGCGCGGGTGTCTGCCACCATCGCCCCTGTCGTCCCGCGTACGGCGGCTCGGCGGTGATGCGCACGGCGGTGATGAGCTGGCCGTCGCAGGCCACCTCCTGGCCGGGCGACTGCGCGGAGACGCGCGCCGCCAATCCCACGGTGACGAGTGCGGCACCGAGCCGCGCGATGCGGCCCGCTGATGCGCCACACCAGCCCGCGGCACGCGGCCGGCGGCTCGACGCACGCACGACGCGTCGCAGCCTACTTGCCCATGCGCCGCTTGAGCTCCGCGAGTAGGCGCTCGGCATCGGCTTCCCGTGCGCGCGCGTCGATCTCTCGCCGAAGGGTTTCGGCGTCCGCCGCGTCGCGTCCGCTGGTTCCATTCATGGGGCTCGTCGGCGCGGCGCCGTTGCCGGTACCCATCGTCGGCCATGTACCGGCCGCCGCGCCCTGATACTGCGCCGTCATCTCCGCGACCTCGCGCTCCACCAATTGGAGCTCGGCCTCCTGCGCCGCGAGCTTGCGCTCCAGCACGGCCACGCGATCGGCGGTCTTCTTCTCGAATTGCGCGGCAACACGCACCGTCTCGTCATCATGAATCTGGGCGGCCAGGCGCCCGCGCCGCTGGATCGTCTCGAGCTCCGCGCGCCCCGCAGCGAGCTGCGCGCGCGTCGAGTCGACCGCGCTCCGTGTGGCGTGCAGCCCGACCTTCGCCTCGGCCAGTGCCTCGCGCATCATCCCGAGCACGATCCGCCCCTCCGCCGGGGTGGACGCACGATTCATGGCGTCCCGGATGGCCTGCCGCAGCGTCTCGAACACGGAGCGCGGAATTGCCGAGTCGCACGCCCGGCGGTTGGACGAACGATCACGACTTGCGAGGCGTGCGGGCGTAGAACCCGCTCATCACGCGCTCGACGTCGCGCGACTTGCACTGCGGACAGACCACGCGATTCGCGTCGTGCTCGTCCATCTTCTCGCGCTGCGAAAAATTCGCGTGGCACGCGTTGCAGTGGTATTCGTAGGTGGGCATGGGGACCTCCTGGGAGTCGTCAGTCGTCGGTCGTCAGTCGTCAGAAGAACCTCTCGGCAGCTTCCATGCACTGGCGACTACCGGCCGACGGCTGACGACTGATAGCTGACGACCGCCGTTCTGACGACCGCAGTTCGACACCCGCTATCCGGTTTGCAGATGGATCATTAGCATACAGACCGCTCACCGCCGCGCGCAAGCGTTCTCCGCCACCTGTCCTCCCGCATGCCAGCCGCACCCGTCATCGGCATTACCGCCACCTCCGAGATCATCCGCGACGCGCTCCGCGTCCGCGTGAACGCATCGTACATCCAGGCCATCGAAGCAGCGGGCGGCGTGCCGGTCGTCCTCGCGCCGCTCGACACGGTGGCCGGCGTGAGCCGTCTGATCGACCGTCTGGACGCGCTCCTCCTCACCGGCGGTGAAGACATCGACCCCGCGCGCTTCGACGAAGCGCGGCATCCGGCGCTCGGCCCCGTACACGACGCGCGCGATGCGACCGAGATCGAGCTGGTGACGTTGGCGCGTGAGCGAGCAATGCCCGCGCTCGCCATCTGTCGCGGCATTCAGCTGCTGAACGTCGCCCTCGGGGGCTCGCTCATCCAGGACATACCGAGCCAGCGGCCGGACGCCCTGCCCCACGACCCCGGCGGCGGCCGCGACGTGCGCTCGCACGAGGTGGAGATCGCGCCCGCGTCCCGCCTCGCGCTCGCGCTCGGCACCACCCATCTCGGGGTGAACTCGTTCCATCACCAGGCGATCGATCGCATCGCCGAAGGGCTTCGCCTCACCGCCTGGTCGAGCGATGGCATTGTCGAAGGGGTCGAGTGGGACAGCGCGGAGTGGTGGGCCGTCGGCGTCCAATGGCACCCCGAAGAGCTCACCCGCACCGCCGAGTCGTGGGACCGGGGGTTGTTCCGGGCGTTCATCGACAGAAGCCGGGAAGGGCTGTGAGCTGTGAGCGGGTTGGATCAGTGGGGTCAGAGCCGATTGATCGCGTGCGATCAATCGGCCCTGACCCCACTGATCCAACCTCAACTCACAGCTACTCATAGCTCAAAGCTCACAGCTCAAAGCTCTAACTTTTCCTCCACCTCGCCTCATCCCTCACCTGCCGCATCAGCCGGTCCGGCGAATGGTGGTTCGGGAAGAGCAGCGAATCGCTGATGCCGTTGAGAGCCATCCGCAGCGCGCCGAAGCGCTCGGCGGCGTCGTGGAAGAGATCGGCGAGTCCGTTCTCCTGCGCGAGCCGGTGATCGGCGGCCAACTGGAAGCCGCGACGTCCGAGATCCTCGTAGTAGTCGAGGTCCGGTCCGCCGCGCCGCCACCGGCGATGCTCGATCATGTCGGGAAAGAGCCCACTCAGCCAGAGCGCGTAGTTCCCGAGATGCTGGCGCACGAGAAAGTTGCGGCGTGCGTCGGGGTCATCCAGCGCCTGCACGAGCGAGGCGAGCGTGTCGTACCGCTCGTCGTCGGCATCCGAGATCCGCTCCGCGCGCCCGCGTATCCCGAAGTGTAGGAGGATGGCAGCCACGTAGTCCGCCAACGCCCGATCGTTCTCCCCCACGTTGCGCATCGCGTGGCGGACAATGACGTAGCAGAAGAGCGGCAACGATGCGTGGCTCCCCAGGTGGTTGGCGAGCATCGCCGCGACGAGCCGGGGATCATCGAGCAGTGCGTCGATCCCACCGTCACGCAGGGCCGCCTCGGCCTGATCGAGCTCACGTCCCGAGCCGCCAGCGATCAATCGCAGCGCAAGCTGCGCGTCATCACGCTCGAGCGAGGCTCGCACATTCGCGAGAATCATCGTCAATTCCCTCCAAACGAGGACGTCGCTGTTTCCCTGCTATACACCGCATGTGCCAACATGCTCACGCGGCGCCGCTCTTTTCTTGTTGACGCGCCATCCCTCGGCAGGCAAACAAATCAGCACTCACCCGTCGAGAGCGCTAACGCGGCCCACTCCCCCATCGGTACACACCTTGCGCCTCATGATGGTTTGCCGCACCCACGGCGCATGCATCACCACAGCAGCAGAGGAGTCCCGATGGCGAAATCACGGCGCACGAACGACCGCATCACCACCACCGACAGCGCGCCCGCCAAGGCGCACGGCACGCACGGCAAGGGCGACGACCGCGAGCAACTCGATTCCCGCCCGCCCACGCTCCCCGGAAGCAACACGCGTGAGCAGGACGACGAGTCCCCCGCCGAGCGCGTGGACCCGCGCCACGCCCACTTGAGCGATGCCGGCTGGGGAAGCTCGGGATCAGGCGGCTCGGTCGTGGACAAGCGGGCGCGGGACGAGGAGAAGTGAGTCAGTGGGTCAGTGAGTCAGTGAGTCAGAACAACAGGGAGGAGGGCGAAGCAACGACGAGTGAGTTCGTCCCGAGAGCCACATTGTCATCCCGAGCAAAGCATTGTCATCCCGAGCGTCAGCGAGGGATCTCCTCACCGGCCCGAGATCCCTCGCTGCGCTCGGGATGACACCGTTATCGTTCGGGATGACACCGCTGTTGCTCGGGATGACAACCCACCGGAAGTCGTTGCTTCTCCATTCTCCCTCCTCCCTTCTCCCCGTCCCTCTGACTCACCGCCCTACTGACTCACTGACTCACTTCTCTCCCCCACCGCCACCCCCACCCGCCAGATGAGCTCGGTCACGCGCGCGAGCTTGTCGTAGTCGATCTTCAGCGGCTCGTCGGTCACGCGATGGTAGTCGGCGTGCAGCCCCGATGTGAAGAAGACGATCGGGATACCGCACTTCGCGTAGTTGTACTGATCGCTGCGGTAGTACATCTGCTCGGGGCTCGTCAGCGAATCCCAGCTGCGATCGAAGTGAAAGGGATGCGGCAATGCGGCATTCACCGAATCGACGATGGCGCCGAGTGCGCGACTCTGACCCTGTGGTGCGGCGCGCGGGCCCACGATGTAGAGGGAGTCTGGTGCGTTCCGTCCGATCATGTCCGCGTTGAGCTGCGCGACGATCGAATCCAGCGGGACGGTGGGGTGCGCCGTGAAGTACGCCGAACCGAACAGCCCTTCCTCCTCGGCCGTGTGCCACACGAAGAGCAGCGAGCGCCTGGGGCGAACGGGACTCGACATGAACTTCCGCGCGATGGCCAGCAGCGCGACGCTCCCCGATCCGTCGTCGTCTGCGCCGTTGGCGATCGAATCGCCGCGCACCGCGGGGACCACGCCCAGGTGGTCGAGGTGCGCACCGAACGCCACGTAGGTCCGATCGAGCGTGGTGTCCCTCCCGCGAATGATCCCCACCACGTTGTACGTCGGATACTCGGTGTAGGCGAGATCGAGGCGGCCACGGAAACGATGCCCGACGATCGGCTGCGGCCGGTCGTCCCGCGGCCACGCGCGCGGCAGCAGCGGCGAGCCCTCGTGCGCGAGGCCGAACATCATCATGGGCAGTGGTCGCGGTGCGTCCGCGGGAGGCGGCGTGCCTGGCGCAAGCGATGAGTCCTGCAGCTCCGCGGCCATCGTCGCGAACTGATCGACGTCATCGGGTCCGAACAGCACCACGATGGCCGCCGGATCGCGCTCGGCGAGCGCGCGCAGGCGTTCACCGAGCATCTCGGCGCGGTCGATGCCGGCGCGACGCTCGGGTGAGAGCCACGGGGGGAGCTCGTCGACGAAGACGACGGTCTTCCCCGCGAGGTCGAGCGACGCGTCGGAGCCGCGCGCCCCTGGCGGGAGCGACAGCGCGTACCCCGCGAACACGACGTCGCCCTCCGCCTGCAATCGCGGGAGCGGGATGCCCTCACCGATCGTCGGCACCGCGATCAATCGCTCGCCGAAGGGCAGCGTGGCGGTGCCCTCCGGCGTCATCACCTGGAGTCGCGTAGTCGGTGCAATCGTCCGCCGCATGAGTGGCACACGCTGCAGGTAGTCGCTGTCCCCGGCCGGCTCGACGCCCAGCTCGCGCAGCCGCTCGGCGATGAAGCGCGCGGCACGCGTGCCATCGTGCGTCAATGCACTGCGCCCGCGGAACGAATCGGATGCGAAGATGGACAGGTCGCGACGCAGCGCGTCCGCACTGATGGCGGATCCGGACTGCGTCGGCGCGGACCGCGCGGCTGGTGTTCGAGCGGGCGGCGCCGCTGGGATCGGCGTGGCGGCCGGACGCGCGCACGCGGCGCACACGACGAGCAGGCACGCCGCGAAACGTTGCATGGTCGGGCTGATCGGGATGGAGAGGACGGATCCGCGAGGCGCGCGCTGCTCGCGCCCGCTATCGACGCGGAAGCGCATCGCACCGCAACGCACGTTGCCTTTCGTAACCTGCTCGGTCATCTTGCGCTGAAGGTTGGGTGGACACCTCCTCCGTCGCGCTTGCCGCAGGCTCATGCATGCGCACAGGTGTTTCTCCGTCATCGGAACTGCACGTCACCCCTGTGTGTATAGAGCGTCGACATGCTCTTCATCTGCATTCCAGCGTACAACGAAGCGCCGACCGTCGGCCTCCTGCTCTGGCGTATCCGCCGCGTGTTCGAGGACTACCCCCGCGAATACGAGGTCATCGTGCTCGACGATGGGAGCACCGATGCGACGCACGAGCTGCTGCAACCGTACACAAAGGTTCTCCCGCTCACCGTTCTGCGCAACACGGAGCGGAAGGGCTATGCGGCGGCGCTCGACACGTTGGCGCGTGCCGCGTCGCAGCGCACGCGCTATCCGCGCCGTGACGCGATGCTCGTGATGCAGGCGGATTTCACCGATCAGCCGGAGCACATCCCCGAGTTGGTCAAGCGGTTCGAGGGCGGCGCGGACATGGTGATCGCGGAGCAGTCCGCGATTCCCGCGTCGGCGCCCGTCGCGGTCCGACGTCTGCGGCGCATCGCGCCGTGGATCGTGCGCCCCTTCATGCGCATCCCCGGCATCGCGGATCCGCTCGGCAGCTTCCGCATCTATCGCATCGCGCTCCTGCGCGAGCTGTTCAAGCAGGTCGGGAACGCGCCGATCGTACGCTGGGATGGCTGGGCGGCCAACATCGAGCTGCTCATGAAGCTCTCGCGCTTCGCGCGGCGCATCGAGACCGTCGAGCTCGCGCCGCGCTACGATCTGCGCCCGCGTGAAACTCGTGTGCGTGCGCTGGCCGGCGCCGTCGATCTGTTCAAGTTCGGCCGGTCCCATCGCGCGCTCGTCAGCAGTACCTCCTCGTAACAGGAGTCGCCGTGAAGCTCCTTACCATCATCACCGCCGCCCTCGCCATGGCCGCCCCCCCGCAAGCCGTCACCCACCCGCAGCCCGCTGCTGCCGTGGTGCGCGACAGTGCGCGGGCTGCGGTGGCCAAGCCGTTCGGCGTCGGGGAGAAGCTCACCTACGACATCCGGTTCGGGTCGCTCAAGGTCGGCACGGGACAGATGCAAGTGCTCGACACGGAGCCCGTCCGCGGCCACGAGGCGTACCACACGCTGTTCACCGTGCAGGGCGGACTGCCGATCTACAAGGTGAACGATCGCTACGAGAGCTGGTTCGACACCACGAGCCTCTCGTCGCTGCGCTACACTCAGAACATCGACGAAGGCTCGTACGAGCGCCAAACCGAATACGAGATCTTCCCGGACCGCGCCGAGTACGAGGAAGTGAACAGCAACGATCCGCAGCCGAGCGTGAACAATCCGCTGGATGACGGCTCGTTCCTGTACTTCATCCGCACGGTGCCGCTCGTCGTGGGCGAGACGTATACCTTCAACCGGTACTTCCGTCCCGACCGCAACCCGGTGCAGATCCGCGTGCTTCGGCGCGAGCGCATCACGGTACCGGCGGGGACGTTCGATGCCGTGGTCATCCAGCCGATCATCAAGACGACGGGGCTCTTCGCCGACAAGGGCGAGGCGCAGATCTGGCTGACCGATGACTCCCGTCGCATCATGTTGCAAATGACGTCGAAGCTCTCCATCGGGTCCCTCAACCTCTACCTCAAATCGTACCAGCCCCCGACGACGAGCGCGACCGGCCAGTGAGGCACGGAGAGGCCGACCTCTCTCGCATCCGCACCGTTCCCATCGCGCGACGTCCCAACAAGGTCCGCGCCGAAGAGTTCGCCTCGCCCCCGGGTGAGGATCGCTCCTTCGGCGCCTTTTTGCGCGCCCTCCCCGATGTGCTCGTCGCGCGCGACTTCCGCCGAGTGGCGGAAGACATCGCGAACGCCGCGGGACGCCGCGCTGTGATCGTGATGGTCGGCGGCCACGTCGTGAAGACGGGGCTCGCACCGATTCTCATCGACTTCATGTGCCGCGGCATCATCACGCACCTCGCGATGAACGGCGCGGCCGCGATCCACGACTACGAGATCGCCCGCTGGGGCGGCACGTCGGAGGACGTCGCCGCCGGCCTCAAGGACGGAACCTTCGGCATGGCCGAGGAGACCGGACGGGGGATGAACGAGGCGTTCGTTCGTGGGATGGATGACGGCGTGGGAATGGGCGAGGCACTCACCCGCGCGCTCGAGCGCGAAGCATCACTCGCACACCCGGAGCTCTCGATCCTCCTCGGCGCGCACCGCGCGGGGGTGCCCGTGACCGTGCATGCGGCCATCGGCGCCGAGATCATCCATCAGCACCCCGCGGCGAGCGGTGCCGCAATCGGCGAGACGAGCCATCGCGACTTCCGGAAGCTCGCGGCGAGCATCCCCGCGCTGCACGACGGAGGCGTGGTCCTCAACCTCGGGAGCGCCGTGATCCTCCCCGAGGTGTTCCTGAAGGCGCTGACCATCGCGCGCAACCTCCACGACGGCCGCCCCACGGACTTCACCGCGTGCGACATGGACATGCTGCGGCACTACCGCCCGCGCATGAACATCGTGCAACGTCCGACGTTGGGAAGTGGAAGAGGCTACGAGATCACGGGCCACCACGAAATCATGGTGCCGTTGCTGGCGTGGGGAGTGCTGGAACTGCTCGGGACTCGGGACTCGGGGCTCGGAGCTCGGGAAGGGCGCGAGCAGCGATAGGCGGGAGAAGACAGGCGAGAAACGTTGTCATCCCGAGCGCAGCGAGGGATCTCCCCACCAGGGAGATCCCTCGCTGCGCTCGGGATGACATGACCGAGAGCCCTCGTTGCACTCGGGATGACAACCCTGAGCCGTTCCGCCTCTCACCTCTCGTTCGTACTCACGAACCCCGAGCCCCGAGTCCCTAGCCCCGAGTTCCCCACCGCTCCCGGAGCCGCTGCGCCGTGCTCGGGCTCACGATGCGGATCACGAAGTACACGATCACGCCCACGATCGCGATCTTGATGGCCAGGAAGAGCGCCCAAAGCGCGATCCCCATGAGGGCGCCCAGGATGTTGAAGACCAGCGAGAGGAGAAACAGTCCGACCAGCGCGAACACGCCGATGGAAAAGATCGTTCGTAGCATATGAGAATCTCCGCAATGGCGCCGTTGACATCGGCTCGCGGAATCACTACGCCCCGCGCCGATGTAAGTTTCGATGCGCATGGCGCCGTCTCCGACGCGCTCAGTGGAGCGCGCGCCGGCGTCCACACTCGAATGATCGCCCAGCACTCGTGATGAAACAAGACACCGTCGCACCGGCCGCTCGCTCGCGCGCGTCGGGCGCGGACGTACTCATTGTTGGTGGTGGACTCGTGGGACTGTCGAGCGCCGTCGCCCTCGCGAAGCGACAGGCCCGCGTGATCCTGCTCGACCATCGACTCCCCGGCGAGGCATCGCCCGCCGCCGCCGGGATGTTGGCGCCCGGCGTCGAGCGCGCGGATGGCGCGGCCCACCGGTTCGCCGTCGCGGCCCGTGACCGATACCCGAGCTTCGTCGAGGAGCTCGCCGATGCGACGGGCATGCACGTTTCACTCAATCGCCTCGGGATCCTCGCGCTCGTGCTGGACGCAGCCGGCGCCGAGCACGCGCGCCGGAATCTCGCACCGGGCACCGAGTGGATCGACGCTGAACAGCTTCGCGCCATGGAGCCCGCACTCGGTCACGCGACGGGCGCTGTCTTGCATCCGGGTGATGGAGCGGTCGACAACGTCGCCCTCGTGCGCGCGTTGCGGGCGTGCGTAGCGAACGACCCGCGCATCACCGTCTTGCGCGAGGGAGCGACGGCGGTGGACGCCGGCACCACGCACGCGTGCGTCGCCACCGACGCGGGTCACCGGTACGACGCCGAAACCGTCGTGCTCGCCGCAGGCGCCTGGTCGGCGACGCTCGCTGGCCTGCCTCGTCCCCTGCCCGTGTCGCCCGTGCGGGGGCAGATGTATTCCGTGGAAGGGGCGCCGCTGGCGCACGTGACGTATGGCCCGCACGGCTACGTGGTCCCGCGCGGGGATGAGAACACCGTCGTCGGCGCCACCATGGAAAACGCCGGCTTCGATGTCGCGACCACGCCCGATGGGATGGCCCGCGTCGAAGCCGCCGGCGCGGAAATCGCGCCGGTGCTTGCGCATGCGCGCGTGCTCCATCGGTGGAGCGGGCTCCGCCCCGTGACCCCTGACTTCCTGCCGATCCTCGGCCGGGATCCGGAGGTCCCGTCACTGCTGTACGCGTGCGGCCACTCGCGGAACGGGATCTTGCTGGGACCGCTGTCCGGCGACGTCGTGGCCGCCCTCGCGCTCGGCGAGACGCCCGGGTACGACCTTACACCGTTCGCGATCGATCGTCTTCTTCTGGAACAGTAACCTTTGCAGCGCTGTTAGTCGGTTATCGAACCTACCCATTCGGCTAGCCCTCAGGTAGGTTTGGTTGGCTGTATTCCTACCCTCTCTGCGTCCGCGGCATCGACGATGCAGGTCGGGTCTTGGACCGCTGCGGAACGCGGTCACCCTGCCAGTTTCCAAGGATCATGGCGGCACCCCTCTACCAAATCATGGGCCTGCACCGCTCGGAGCCGCTCCCCGAGCGCAAGCCATCGTGGCTCAAGGTGAAAGCCCCGGGCGGGCCGAACTATCTGCGGCTGCAACATCTCATGCGCGACCTCGGCCTCCACACCGTGTGCCAGGAAGCGCACTGTCCGAATGTCGGCGAGTGCTGGGAGCATGGGACCGCGACGTTCATGATCCTGGGTGACGTCTGCACGCGGAATTGCGCCTACTGCGCCGTCGCGCACGGGCGGCCGCCGAAGTACGACATCGAAGAGCCCGAGCGCGTGGCGAAGGCGGTGGCGGAGCTCAATCTTCGGCATGCGGTCATCACCTCGGTAGATCGCGACGACCTCCCGGACTTCGGCGCGTACATCTTCGCCGAGACCATCCGGCAGATTCACGCGCGGCTGCCGGACTGTTCGGTGGAGGTGCTCGTCCCCGATTTCCAGGGGAACGAGGCGAGCATCACGACGGTGCTCGAGGCGCGTCCCGAGATCTACAATCACAACACGGAGACCGTCCCGCGCCTCTACAAGCGCTGCCGCCCTGGCGGCCGTTACGAGCGCGTGATGCGCATCTTCGAGTTCGTGAAGCGCACCGCGCCCGACATCCCGACGAAAACGGGGATCATTCTCGGGATGGGCGAGACGATGGAGGAAGTGGTCGCGACGATGCGCGACCTCCGCACGGTCGACGTCGACATCCTCACGCTCGGCCAGTACCTGCGTCCATCGGACGGCCACATCCCGCTCGATCGCTACTACACGCCCGAGGAGTTCCGCGAGCTGCGCGACATCGGGATGGAGATGGGCTTCCGCCACGTCGAATCCGGGCCGCTGGTGCGTTCGAGCTATCATGCATGGGAGCAGGTCCAGGCCGCGGGTTACCGCGGATGATCGCTCCAACCGACAGCGCATGCCGCGGATTGGTGCGGATAGAAGCAAGAAGCAACCGCGGATTGCCGCGGATGCGCGTGGATACGGCAACTGCAACCGCAACGGCGACAGTAGCCGCGGATGACGTGGATGAAACGCGGATCGATCGGGACGGAGCGAGCACTCCGACCCGCCAGGGCCGAATGAAGTTTGGGGTACGCGGGGCGAGCGTCGTGCACCGAGGCCAGCATCGGGGTGACACGAGGCCAGTCCAACGGCCGCACGAGGCTCACCTCGCGCTACCAGCGCTCGCCCTATCCCCCAAAAATTCTTCTTGGGCCCTCGCGTCCCGAGCCGCTCCGCGGTCGCGATCCATCCGCGTCATCCGCGGTTCATCCGCGTCATCCGCGTTCCGCAGTCGTCGTTGCAGTAGTTGTTGATCCGCGGTTCCCCGCGGCGGCGGTTGCCACTGTAGTATCCGCGTTCTGCGCGTGTCAGTCCGCGGTCCATCGTCGCAGTTGATCCGCGGCCCTCACGGGTCGCGCTAACCGTTCAGACTTCACCCTGGCACATGGCCAAGAAAAAGACAGATCAGCGGCAGGATTCGGGCGATGCGCAGCTCCATCGCGAGCTGCTGCGCTCGATGCTCCTCATCCGGCGCTTCGAGGAGCGATGCGCCGAAGCGTACGCGCTCGGGAAGATCGGCGGCTTCTGCCATCTGTACATCGGTCAGGAAGCGGTGGGCGTGGGCGCGATTTCCGCGCTGCGCCCCGACGATTACGTGATCGCGAGCTACCGCGAGCACGGGCAGGCGCTGGCGCGCGGTATGGCGCCGCGGAACGTGATGGCGGAGCTGTTCGGTCGCGCCGACGGCGTCTCCAAGGGAAAGGGCGGGTCGATGCATCTCTTCGACCGTGAGCTGAACTTCCTCGGCGGACACGGGATCGTGGGCGGCCACATCCCGCTGGCCACGGGCGTCGGGTTCGCCATCAAGTATCGCGGCGGCGACCAGGTGTGCATGTGCTTCTTCGGCGAGGCGGCGGTGAACGGCGGTGCGTTCCACGAGGCGCTGAACATGGCGGCGCTCTGGAAGCTCCCCGTCATCTACGTCATCGAGAACAACCGCTACGGCATGGGCACCGCGCTCGAACGCGCGTCGGCCATCAACGACATCGCCGAGCGCGCGTGCTCGTACGACATGCCGAACGAAGTGGTGGACGGGCAGGATGTGCTCGCCGTGCGCGACGCGACGGCGCGCGCCATCGCCCGCGCGCGCTCCGAGCACGTGCCGACGCTGCTCGAGATGCGCACGTACCGCTTCATGGGGCACTCGATGTCCGACGCGGTGAGCGGCACGTACCGTACGAAGGAAGAGCTGGAGGAGCACATGAAGCGCGATCCGATCAGCGTCCTGCGCCAGCGCATGGAGCAGGAGGGCGAGTGGTCGGACGCCGACATGGCGAAGCTCGACGACGAAGCCAAAGCGATCGCCGAAGATGCCTGGAACTTCGCGGACGCCAGCCCCGAGCCCGCGCTGGAGTCGTTGTACGAGGACGTCCTCGTCGACACGACCAGCGACGCGGATCTCGGCGCGGCGTTGGCGGGAGACTGAGAAACGACAGTGAGGCAATGGGTCAGCGGGTCAGTGAGTCAGAAGAAGCCCATTGGTTATCATCCCGAGCGCGAGTCTGGTCATCCCGAGCGAGAGCGAGGGATCTCGCTGGCGGCTCGAGATTCCTCGCTTCGCTCGGAATGACAATGTCCCCGAGATTCCTCGCTGTCGCTCGGACTGACGATCACGCGAGCCGTTTCTGACCCACTGACCCACTGACCCACTGACTCACTCATTCACCGATCCATTTCCCATATCGATGCCAGTCATAACCTACCGCGATGCCCTGAATGAGGCGTTGCGAGAAGAGATGCAGCGGGACGACCGCGTCTTCATCATGGGTGAAGAGGTGGGCGTCTACCAGGGCGCGTACAAGGTCTCCAAGGGACTGCTGCAGGAGTTCGGGGAGATGCGCGTGGTGGACACGCCGATCACCGAGCTCGGCTTCGCCGGCGTGGGCGTAGGCGCGGCGATGGTGGGACTGCGCCCCATCATCGAGTTCATGACGTGGAACTTCGCGCTCCTCGCGCTCGATCAGGTCGTGAACTCCGCCGCGAAGATGCTCTACATGTCGGGCGGTCAGTACAACATCCCGATCGTCTTCCGCGGACCGAACGGCGCGGCCCTCCAGCTCTCCGCGCAACACTCGCAGGCGTGGGAGTCGTGGCTCGCCCACATCCCCGGGCTCAAGGTGATCGCGCCCGGCACGCCGTACGACGCGAAGGGGCTCCTCAAGAGCGCGGTACGCGATGACAACCCGGTGATCGTGCTCGAAGGCGAGATGCTCTACAACACCAAGGGCGACGTGCCCGAGGAGGAGTATCTCATCCCGATCGGCAAGGCGCAGCTCAAGCGTGAGGGTGAGCACTGCACCATCATCACGCACGGGAAGATGGTGCTGGTCGCGATGCAGGCCGCGGACCAGCTCGCGAAGGAGGGGATCCGCGTTGACGTGGTCGATCTCCTGACGCTGCGTCCGATGGATGTCGAGAGCATCGCGCAGTCGGTGCGGAAGACGAATCGCGCCGTCGTGCTCGAAGAGGGCTGGGAGATCAGCGGGATCGGCGCGCAGGTGGCGGACTACATTCAACGCGAGTGCTTCGACGAGCTCGACGCACCCGTGCTGCGGATCCATCAGGCGGATGTCCCGATGCCGTACGCGAAGAACCTGGAGCGGGCTGCCAAGCCGGACGCGCGCAAGACGATCGCGGCGGTGAAGCAGGTCATGTATATCGAGTGAGGGGGGATGGAGCCGTGAGCTCTGGGTTGTGAGTTGTGGGTTGTGAGTGGGCTCTGAGCCAGACACTCCCTGGATGGTCGAGCTCACAGCCTCCACTCATAGCTACTCACAGCACAAAGCTCACAGCTCACAGCTCGACGTTCCCTCCCTCAACGCTACCACCGTACCGAGACTCTGAAATGGCAACCAAGGTCGTAATGGAGGCGCTGTCCCCGACGATGGAGGAGGGACGGCTCGTCAAGTGGTTGAAGAACGAAGGGGACGCGATCGCCAAGGGCGACGTGCTCGCCGAAGTGGAGACGGACAAGGCGGTGATGGAGCTCGTGGCGCGCGGTGCAGGGACGCTGCGCAAGCGCCTCATTCCCGAAGGGGAAACGGCGCCCGTCGGTGCGCTGATCGGCGTGATCGCCGCCCCCGACGAGGACATCGCGGCGCTCGTCGCCACCGATGGCGCGGCGGCGACTCCCGCGAGCGGAGGTCCGACGCCGTCCCGCGACCAGGCGACGACCACACGGCCGGCGCAAGTCATCGCGAGGACGCAGGAGAGCGCCGGCGCGAGCGCGATCCCCGAGTCGCCGTCGCAGTCGCAGGCGGAAGCGTCCACACCGTCGCAGGAGAAGGTGCGCGCGCCTGGAGCGGGCGCGCCGCCGCGGCAGCCCCCTGCCCTCACGACGCCGCCTGCCCCCGCACAGGCTCATGAGAACGGCGGGCGCATGCGCTCGTCGCCGCTCGCGCGCCGGCTCGCCTCGGAGCGCGGGCTCGACCTACGCAGCGTGCAGGGCTCGGGGCCCGGCGGCCGGATCGTGCGTCGCGACATCGAGGCCGCGATGCAGGCCGGTGCCGCGCAGGCCGCCGCCCCATCCGCGCCGTCCGCCCCGCGTCGCGCTGCCGAAGGCGCGTATCGCGACGTGCCGCTCACGCAGCTGCGCAAGACGATCGCGCGGCGGCTCTCCGAGTCGATCGGTCCGATCCCGACCTTCTATCTCACCGTCGAGATCGCCTTCGATCGCGTGGCCGAGATGCGCGAGGCGATGGCGGCGTTGGGGGACGCGTACAAGGTCTCGTACAACGACATCATCCTGAAGGCGGTCGCCACGGCGCTCGCGCAGCACCCGGAGGTGAACGCGCACTGGCTCGGCGATCGCATTCGCCAGTTCAACGAAGTGCACCTCGGGATGGCGGTCGCGATCGAGGACGGCCTCATCACGCCCGTCATCTTCGACGCGGACCGGAAGGGGCTGAGCGAGATCGCGCGCGAGTCGCGTGAGCTCGCGAAGCGCGCGCGCGAGCGGAAGCTCACGCCGGAGCAGTATACCGGCTCCACCTTCTCCGTCTCGAACCTCGGCATGTTCGGGATCGATCAGTTCACGGCGATCATCAACCCGCCCGAAGCGGGGATCCTCGCCATCGGCGCGCTGGAGGAGAAGCCCGTCGTACAGAATGGCGAGCTGAGCACCTCGAAGCGCGTCCGCATGACGATGAGCTGCGACCACCGCGTGATCGACGGTGCGACCGGCGCCAAGTTCCTCCAGACGCTGCGGCGGATGCTGGAGAATCCGTTGATGTTGGTGTGGTAGGAAAAAAGTGGGTCAGTGGGTCTGTGGGTCAGGAACGGCTCGTA
>DASVCF010000201.1:0-6487 GCA_036381735.1 Gemmatimonadaceae bacterium
GCACCTGCTCCGGCTTGGTCGCGCCGGCAATGACCGATGCCAGCACGGGCCGCGACAGCAGCCACGAGAAGGCGAGCGCCAGCAACGTGTGTCCACGCGACGGTGCGAAGCGCATGAGCGCCTCGACCACCGCCAGGTTCCGATCGGTGAGCACCTCCGTGTGCGAGCCAGTGGCGATGCGGCTCCCTGCAGGCGCGGGTTGACCACGTCGATACTTCCCGGTGAGCAATCCGTTCGCGAGTGGGAAGTACGGCAGAAATGCGATCCCGAGCCGCTCGCACTCGGGCAGCACGGCACGCTCCGGCTCGCGGTGCAGTAGGCTGTACTGGTTTTGGACGCTCACGAACCGTGCGGCACCGGGACGCACCGCGGCCTCCGCCTCGCGGAGCTGCTCCGCGGAAAAGTTCGAGCACCCGATCTCTCGCACCTTCCCCGCGCGCACGAGCTCATCGAGCGCACCCAGGGTATCGGCGATCGGCACGGTGGGATCGGGGCGGTGCAGCTGATACAGGTCAATGTAGTCCGTACCGAGGCGGCGCAGGCTGTCCTCCACCGCGCGCCGCACGTACTCCGGACGCGCGCCCTGTCGCTCCTCGTCGATGCGCCAGCCGAACTTCGTCGCGATCACCACGTCGCGGCGGCGCGCCCCGATGGCACGGCCGAGGAATTCCTCGCTTCTCGTACCGCCGTACATGTCCGCCGTGTCGAAGAAGGTGATGCCCGCATCCAGCGCTGCGTGCACCACGGTGGCGCTGGCCTGTTCATCGAGTCGCTTGCCGAAGTTGTTGCAACCGAGGCCGACGACCGATACCTCGAGTGATCCGATCCGTCGTGTGTTCACTGTCGTGTGTTCTCCGTGTGCGTTCGTCGGCGCAGCGGCGGCTCAGATCCGGCGCCATCGGAGCTCCGCGCCCTCGCGCGGCCCCAGCGCCTGCCGCAGCGTCGCCAGGAGCGCGGCGTCCGCGCCGTCCTGCGCCAGCATCTCGATGGTGTCCCGGCTGATGTAGTAATCCCGGTCCTCGAGCGATTCCTCTTCGAGCTCGTTCATGAGAAAGCGAAACTGCGCATCGGTGATCGTCCCGACCGCCGCGCCCGTCGCTTCGTTGTACAGTTCCACCATATCGAACGCCTCCTGAGGTCAACGGGGTTCCCCGCGTGCGTGTCACGCCTCGTGCCACGCATCGCCCCGCGCACCGCTTCGCGGAAAATGTGCGGCCGCCTCCGTCTGTCGGCATGCCCCATGCGCCCGAACATGGCGGTGGCCGCCCTCGGCGTAGTGGGAGCGTGCCGGCGCCATGCACCACGCATTCAAAGTGATGGAGGTACGGATGCCACTCGAATCCCTGAAGAGCCTCTACGTGGACCAGCTGCGGGATCTCTACAATGCGGAGAATCAGATCCTCGCGGCGCTGCCGAAGATGGCTCAGCGGAGCTCACACCCCGAACTCAAGAACGCGTTCCAACAGCACGAGCAAGTGACGAAGACCCACGTCGACCGGCTCAACCAGATCTTCAAGCAGCTCGGGGTGCAGCCCCAGGGTGAAACGTGCGAGGGGATGCAGGGGATCATCCAGGAAGGCGAGAAGATGTTGAAGGAACGCTCGGACCCCGACACGCTCGATGCGGCGCTCATTGCCGCGGCGCAGCGCGTGGAGCATTACGAGATCGCGGGCTACGGCACGGTACGGACCTACGCAAACGAGCTGGGCTTCGGGGAGCAGGCCGATCTCCTGCAGCGGACCTTGAACGAAGAGGGGAGCACCGATCACAAGCTGACGCAGATCGCGGAAACGGTCGTGAACGCGGACGCGATGAGCGCCGCGTAAGGGCGCGACGCTTTTCGACGTACATAGGGCAAGAGGGTGGTTCTGGATGCCACCCTCTTTCGCTGTCGGCTACCCCTGTGGCTCGCCGCTGGGCGGCGGCGCGGGGCGCGGGCAGGCGCGCGGCCGCTGACGCGATGCCCTCGCCATGGCCGGAACGATCGGATGCTGTTATCCTGGTGCGTTCGCTGCTCGATGGGCCGTTTCGCTTCGCCGGTCAGGCGCTCTCATGGACCTCTCGACTTCCCGGTTCGTTGCCGCACCGCCATCCGCTGCTCCGCTGAGCGCCACGGCCGCCCTGGACAGCGGCCCGCCGCTGCGGATCGCGCATGTGACGGAGTATTACTATCCCCACCTCGGCGGGGTGTGCGAGCACGTCCACTTCTTCGCCGATGCGGCGCGTCAGCGCGGCCATCACGTCGACATCATCACCTCGCATATGCGCGGCGTCGGGCCGCGGCCGCACGTCATCCAGGTTGGCCGAAGTCAGCCGATCTACGCCAACGGCTCCCTGGCGCGCGTCACGCTCGGCTACCGTCTGTGGCGCCAGATGCGCGACGTGCTGCGCCGCGGGCGCTACGACATCGTGCACGTGCACTCGCCGCTCGTGCCGACGCTGCCGCTCATCGCGATCGACGTCGCCGAGTGTCCCGTGGTCGGCACCTTCCACACGTACTTCGAGCAATCGCGCGTGTACGAATACTTCCCGCGCTACTTTCAGTCCCATCTCAACCGCCTCGATGCGGCGATCGCGGTCTCACCGGCCGCTGCCGAGGCGCACGCGCGGTACTTCAACGCGGACTGGACCATCGTGCCCAACGGCATCGACACCGACCACTTCAATCCGCACGCGCCCCCGCCGCCCGGCTTTCCGCAGGATGTGCCCGTCATCCTCTTCCTCGGGCGGCTCGATCCGCGCAACGGACTGCCCACGCTCGTCGCGGCGTTCCGACGCGTGCGCGAGCAGGGGCGTCGTGCACGCCTCGTCGTGGTCGGCGACGGTCCGCTGCGCGCGCACTACGAGCGCGTCGTCGGCACCGATCCGGACATCACGTTCGTCGGCTCGGTGCTCGAGGCGCGCCCCAGCTACTACGCGCACAGCGCCATCTACGCGTGCCCCACCACGAAGGCGTCGTTCGGCATCACCCTGCTCGAAGCGATGGCGTGCGGCACGCCGATCGTCTGCTCCGACATCTTCGGCTTTCGCGAGGTCGTCTCGCACGGGCGCGAAGCACTGATGTTCCCGTGCGGCGATCACGAGCGGCTCGCCGACACGCTCATCCGTCTGCTGGACGATCCCGCGCTCCGCGCGCGTCTCGGACGCACAGGGCGCGCGCGGTCGCACGCCTACAACTGGGCCCGCGTGACGGACGCGGTGCTCGACGTCTACGCGCGTGTGCGCGGACTCGCGGCGGTCACGCGTTGATCGCGCTGGGCCTCGCCGCGGGACTCGTCACGTGCGGGGCGGCGGTCCACGGGACGTATCATCGCAACAGTCCGCTCTTCGGCACGGTGCTCGGCTCACTCCCCACGGATGCGCGCGAGGTCGCGCTCACCTTCGACGATGGCCCGAACCCGGATGCGACGCCGCACATTCTCGACACGTTGGCGCGCGAACAGGTTCCGGCGACGTTCTTCGTCCTCGGCCGCCACGCCGAGCGCTGGCCGGAGCTCGTGCTTCGGACGGCGCGCGAGGGACACCAGATCGGTAACCACGGCTACTTCCACCGGAAGCTGCATACGCACGGGCCGACGTACGTGCGGCGTGACCTCGAGCTCGGGATGACGGCCATCGAGCGGGCCTCGGGCGTTCGACCGCGTGCCTTCCGGGCTCCGCACGGCTTCCGCAATCCGTGGGTGACGCCCATCGCCCGCTCGCTCGGCCAGCGCACCATCGGATGGTCGCTCGGCGTGTGGGACTCGGCGCGCCCCGGCGTGGACAAGATCGTGCACCGCACACTCGAGGGGATCCGCCCAGGCGCGATCCTGTTGCTGCACGACGGCGACGGCTACGACGCCGACGGCGATCGGATGCAGACGGCGCAGGCCCTGCCGCTGATCATCGACGCGCTGCGCACTCGCGGCTATCGATTCCGCCAGTTGCCGATATGAGGATGGAGATGGCCAAGCGGCTGTTCCGCTGGGCGCTCACGCTGGGGATGCTCGTCCTCCTCGTGGTCGCCGCGCGCACCGTCAACTGGTCCGCGTCGTGGGCAGCGGTACGGAGCGCGTCGCTCCCGCTGCTCGTTGCCGCGACGGTGGTGAACGTCATCTCGCTGCTCGCCAAGGGCGCCATGTGGTGGATGTTCCTTCGCCCCGTGGGTGTCGCGTCGCTGGGACTCGCACTGCGCGCGACGGTCGCCGGATCGGCGCTCAACAACATTCTCATCGCGAACGGCGGCGAAGCGGCGCGCGTGATGTTCGTCTCGCGCCGCTCGGGCGTGTCGAACTCCGCGGTGCTGGCCGGCCTCGCCATGGAGCGGCTGTTCGACATCGTCGGCTACGTGCTGATGCTCGTGGGCGCGGCGTATCTGCTGCGCCTGCCGGACGCGATCGAAGCCTGGCGCACCGTTGCCGTCGTGGCGCTGGGGATTCTCGCCGTCCTGCTCGTCGTCATGCTCCGCTGGTCGGCCCGCAGCGGCGCACCCGCACGGATCGGCGCCACGTCGACGATGCGCCTCGCGCGCATCAAGCAGTTTCTCGGTCGCTTCGTGGGCAGTGTCGCGCGCATGGTGACGCCGGCGCGCGTCGCCGTGGCGCTCGTGCTCTCGATGCTCTCGTGGGTGTGCCAGGTGGCCACCTACCACCTCACGGCGATGTCGGTGCGCTTCCCGATCACGGTGGCGGGCAGCATCACGACCGTCATCACGGAGAACCTCGGTTTCCTCGTGCGTGCGACACCGGGGAACATTGGCGTCTTCCAGCTCGTGTACGCGCTGACGGCGGAGATGCTCGGATTGTCGCCCGACAAGGGCGTAGCGGTCGCCCTTCTGATTCAGACGCTGCAGGTCGTCCCCATCACCCTGCTCGGCATGCTGCTCGCGCCCGAATTCGTGCTACGGCGCAGCGTCCCGCGCCAGGACGTGCACCCGGTCGAGGAGTACCGGCCGCGCCTCGATGCACCGACGGCGGGCTCGACGTGCCGAGCCCGCCGTCGGTAAACCGCTCAGGAACGATCGAGCGGCTGCGTCACGGCATCGTCGCCGCGACGCTCGATGACGCGTTCCCGCGGTTCTCGATCACGAACACGACGCGTCGGTTCTGCTCCGCGCCGGGATCGTCCTTCTGCGCGCCCGGAACCACCTGACGGCTCTCGCCGTAACCCATGGTCCGGATCTCGTTGGCGTTCAGCCCGGCCTGCGTCGAGAGATAGTCCTTCACCGACTCGGCGCGACGGAGCGACAGCTTCTTGTTGTACGTCTTGGTGCCGGCGGGATCCGCGAACCCTTCGACTGTGATCACCGAGCCGGGATAGTACTTGTTCGCCACCTTGGCGAATTCATCGAGCGCGGTCTTCTCGGAGTCCGGAATCGTGGCGTCGTTGAACGCGAAGTTGACGGGGAAGGCGAACTGCATCCCGGTCTGCAGCGCGGTGATCTTCGCTCCGAATTCCGTGCGGAGACTGTCGAGGTCCCTCCGCAGATTCGACACGTCGGCCATGATCGTGCTGTCCGACGCCATGCGCGCAGCCCGCTCCTGCGACACGCTCGAGTCGATCTGCATGCCGAGTTGTGCCCGCTGGTCGGCCATGCTCTTCCGTACGAACCCCTTCGTCGCGCACCCGGCCATGATGGGTGCAACGATGGCGACAGCTGCCAGCGTCTTCACCTGTACTGTCATTGTGTGCTCCTGTAGTTGCTCCACTCGGTGAATTCCACGGGGACTACGGGGATGCGCACTGCCAGAAGCATGCCTTTGAACATCCTGTGACACGGGTCACAAGTTATCTGTTCACAGCGACTTACGGCATCCCGCTCCCCATGTCCCATTCGCATCTGTACGGGGCGGGATATTACACGATGTGCGAAGAGGAAACAGTGAAGTAGCGCACAAACGGCAGAAAGCAGAGAGCAGAAAGCAGAGAGCAGAAAGCAGAGAGCAGGAGCGACCGGGCGGTCATCCCGAGCAGGTGTCATCCCGAGCGAGAGCGAGGGATCTCGCCTTGTCATCCCGAGCGAGAGCGAGGGATCTCGCTCGCTGCACGAGATCCCTCGCTCTCGCTCGGGATGACAAGCTCGGGATGACAGGCTCGCCAGGCGCGTTCCTGTTCTCTGCTTTCTGCTTTCTGCTTTCTGCTTTCTGCTCTCTGCTTTCCGCTTTCCGCTCTCTGCTTTCCGCTACTTCCCCGCCCCCCGCGCCAACCACTCCCCCCCGTCCACCACCAACACCGCCCCGGTGATCCAATCGCCAGCCGGCGAGGCGAGGAAGGCGACCGTGTTGGCAATGTCGCGTGGCGTGCCCCACCGACCGGCGGGGATGGCGCGCTTCGCGTAGTCACCCATCGCGCGCTCGATGGCGAAGACATCGGCAACCTGTGCGTTGGGCGGAACGAACGCCTTCTTCACACCCTCGGTGGGAATCGGCCCCGGCGCGATGGCGTTGATTCGGATGCCATGCGCAGCCCACTCGAGCGCGAGGGTGCGCGTGATCGCATCGATGCCGGC
>DASVCF010000202.1:0-15244 GCA_036381735.1 Gemmatimonadaceae bacterium
CTGGCACAGCTGTCGTTTCGCTTGCGCCTCCAGGGGGCTCGGCGCGCACTCGCGCGCACCGGCTGTACGAGCATCATCCTCTACATCTGGCACCCGGAGTTCGCCGATGCGCTCGCGGCGGTGGATCACGACCTGAGCTGCTACCATATCGACGACGAGTACACGTTCTCACCGGTCGAGCAACCGATCCCGCCGAACGAGATGCGGCTCCTCACCGAGTGCAACGAGGTGTTCATCCACTCGCCGGGGCTCATGGCGAAGAAGGGGTCGATCAATCCGCACACGACGTTCGTGCCGAACGGCGTGGACTACGAGGCATTCGCGCAGCCCGTGCCGATCCCCCCGGAGTTGGCGGCGATCCCCCAACCGCGCATCGGATACACCGGGTGGCTCAAGCAACAGCTCGACTGGCCGCTGTTGATCGCGCTCGCCGAGCGCCATCCGGAGTGGTCGTTCGTTTTGGTCGGCGGACAGAAGAATGAGGCGGAGACGGCCGGGCCCATCGCCGAGCTGTCGAAGCGGCCGAACGTACACTTTCTGGGTGCGCGGCCGACGGCGGCGCTCGGCGCGTACTCGCAGCACTTCGACGTGTGCCTCATGCCGTACCGGCTGGACGATTACACGAAGTACATCTATCCGCTGAAGCTGCACGAGTACCTGGCGACGGGGAGGCCGACGGTGGGTGCGCCCATCCAGTCGCTCCACCAGTTCGCGAATGTGGTCGCGCTGCCATCGACGGCGGACGAGTGGTCACGCGCCATCTCGCACGCCCTGGGCGCGGCGGAAAACACGCCCGAACGGTGCGAGGAACGACGGCGCGTGGCACAGCAGCACGACTGGTCCGTGCTCGTGGGTCGGATTGCCGAGGTGATGGCGGCGGGGCTGGGGCAGACAGTGGCCGACCTACGCGAGAGCCCGGCCCGATTCGAGTTGGCGCCGTTCATGCATTAGCGTCAGCGGACTGGCTCGCCGCTCGCCGATCCGTTCGATAGCAATGCCGCTCATTCGACCTTCACGCAACCGATGCAGGCTGTTCCGTTCTTTCAAGCCGTTGGAAATTCGGCGCAGGAGCAAAGCCGGCTTCTTCTCCTGAGCTACCACTTCCCCCCCTCGCAGGCGGCAGGTGCGTTGCGCTGGCAGAAGCTCGCTCGCTATGCGGCCGCCCGATCCTGGGGCTTGGATGTGGTAACGCTCGATCCCGGAAGCATCCAAGATGCCGATCCGCGGCGTCTCGACGATCTCCCCCCTGGGGTACGGGCGTACGGCATTCCATCCGTCGAGCTCCGCGTCGACCGCGTGGAGAACACGGTATGGGGATGGTGCCGGCCGCTCATCGCGCCTCTGCGCGCGAGGCGGAACGGAAGCGGTGCCAGGGAGCACGGCAATCCGCGCCCGGGCTCGTTCAGCCGTCGTGAGGTGCGGTGGTACCCGCGTGCCGCCCGCGACCTGGTGCGCCCCTACTACGCGATGCTGGACTTCGACCGCGGCGATGCGTGGGCGGATCGCGCCGTCTCGATGGCACTTCAGCTCGTGCAACCCGGCGTCCACCGGGCGGTGATCAGCTGCGGCCCACCGCACATGGTGCACGATGCCGGTCGGCGCGTTTCGCAGCGCACCGGCCTCCCGCTCGTCATGGATCTTCGCGACCCGTGGAGCTTCATGCAGCGCGTCCCGGAGGCGGTCGCGCACCCGCTCTGGTGGCGGCTGGCCGGGCGTCACGAGCGGCGTGATGTCGAAAAGGCAACGCTCGTGGTCGCGAACACCGAGCTCGCACGCCGCGAGTTCGTGCGGCGCTACCCCGGCTGGCGCAATCGATTCCTGACCGTGATGAACGGCTACGATCGGGAGGCGATCCCCGAGCCGCGCGGCCGGAACCGCTTCGTCATCGCGTACGCTGGGACCATCTACCTCGACCGCGACCCGCGACTCCTCTTCCGCGCGGCGGCCCGTGTCATTGCCGAGCTCGAGCTCTCGCCTGACGAGTTCGGGATCGAGTTCATCGGCCACATGGAGGGGGGCGACGGCCGCTCCATTCACGCGATGGCGCGAGAGGAAGGGATCGAAGCGTACGTCAGCGCGGGTCCGCCCCGTCCGCGCCCCGAAGCGATGGAGTTCCTGAGTCGCGCGGCGATGCTGGTGAGCCTGCCGCAGGACAGCGACATGGCCATCCCGTCGAAGATCTTCGAGTACATGCAGTTCGAGGCCTGGCTGCTCGCGCTCGTGCATCCGAACAGCGCGACGGGGCTCCTGCTCACCGGCACCGACGCCGATGTCGTCGCGCCGCACGACGTGAATGCCATCGCCGCGGTGCTGCACCGGCGCTACCTCGAGCACGCGCGCGGCGTGCGCCCGCGTCCCATCGCGCGCGACGAGCGCTTCAGTCGGGCGTATCAGGCGGGAATCCTGTTCGATGCGATCGAGGAGCGCGTCGGGCGACCGGAACTGACGTCGGCGCTGTCGCTCAGCGCGGCGCCATCACTCCTTGAAGCCGAGCATCACTCGCCCACGTAAAGCGCTTCGTACGCCCGCACCATCGTCTCCAGCGCGAACGACCGCTCCACGCGCGTTCGCGCCGCCGCGCCGTCCGCGCACCGCTGCGCATCATCGCGCAGTGCTCGGCACCACGCCTGCGCCAACGCCGCCGGGTGCTCCGGCGGCACGAGGCGATGGCGCAACGCGTCGCCCACCACGGCGCCGTTCCCGCCGACGTCCGTCACCACCGGGCAGAGCCCCGCGCTCATCGCCTCGAGCAGACTCACCGAAGTCCCTTCGCTCCGCGACGACATGGTGAACAGCGTGAACGCGGCGTGCAGCTCGTGAATGTCATCGCGCCAGCCGAGGAAGTAGATCGCGTCGGCGACGCCGCGCTCGCGTGCGAGCTGCTCGAGCCGCGTCCGCTCCGCACCCTCGCCGCCGAGCACGAGTACCGGTGCCGGCTCGCCAGGCCACCCCGCCCTCAGCAGCGCGAACGCCTCGACCATCACGTCGTATCCCTTGATCCGCTCCAGCCGGCCGATGCTGCCGATGATCGGCACATCGGGCGCGATCCCCAACTCGCGCCGTACACACCCGCTGTCCGCGCGCGGACGGTACGCGTCCGTGTCGACGCCATTGATGACGATGCGGATGCGACGCGAATCTTTCACCACCGTGCGCGCAAGCTGCTCGGCGAGCGCCTCGCTCACCGCCACCACGATGTCCGTGCGCCGCGACGCCAGCCCGTCCACCGTGCGTGCCTGCCACGGATCGGGCGACTGTCGCCCGTGCTCGGTGTGGACGAGCCTCGGCACCCCCGCGCGCCGCGCCGCGAGCGACGTCTTGTACCACACGCCGCTGTGCGTGTGCACCACATCCGGCGCTATCTCACGAATGCACCGCGCGAGCGACGCGGGCCACAGCATGGACCACCGCGACATCGGCTCGGCGACGTGCAGCTGCGCGTGCTCGCGTAGGCCGTCCGCGAACCGGCCGAGGTACTGCAGCACGAGGACGTGGCTCTCGAACCGCTCCGGGTCCGCGCGCCGCACGATGTCGGCGAGCAACCGCTCCATCCCGCCGTAGTTCAGGTTCTGGATGACGTGCAGCACCCGCGTGCGGCGCGTCATCCGGCCACGAGCCTCCGCGCCCGACGCGCCGCGAGCGCCCGCGCCATCCGGTCCTGCGTGCGCTCCACGCGATCGAACGCCCACCGCGCCGTCTCGAGCGCGCGTAGCTGCAGCGACGTCAGAGCAGCCGCGGAGTTGAAGTGCATCGTGCGGCCGCGGTTCGTGAAGCGCCCCGTCTTGAGCGCCACGAGCGGCTCGTCCACATCCTCGATCACCACGCGCGTCTCGCGGTCGTTCTGCCCGTCGTGCTGGTCGAGCCCCGCGGTCCCGATCACCGTCGGGCGCGTGCGCCGCACCGCGTGCAGCAATCGGATCGCGCGCGGGTCCGGCAGGTAGCGCGTGTTGTAGCTCGCGTTCCAGACCTCGATCGCGTCGATCCCGTCGAGCACTTCGCGCGGAATGCGGTAGTGCGCGAGCACCGGGTGCGCGAGGATCGTGAGCGAGGCCGCGCCGCGCGTCTGCTCGATGAACTCGGCAGGCGTCGTCGGCTCGATCCACTTCCGGAGCCCGAGCGCCAGCAGGTGCAACCCCTTATGCCCCGCAAACCGGTACTCCAACCCCGGGATCAGTCGCACCCGATCGTCCGAGAGCGTGCGACACTTCGCCACGTAGTCGGCGAACCGCTCGGGCGTCAGATCCTCCGCGTGGTCGGTGAGCCCCACGAAGGCGATGTCGCGCTTGAGCGCCAGTGATCGCAGGCGCTCCAGTGAATCCTTGCCGTCGTGCGAGTAGTCGCTGTGGACGTGCACGATCCCCGCACGTACGTGTCCCGCCGGCATTATCGTCCCCGCAACCACTCGATCGTTTCCCGCACGAAGGGCCATGGATCGCTCGCTCGCAGAATCTCGTTCCGGTCGTTGCGCCTCACCGTGAGAACATCGCGCACCACGCGCCACCGCCCGGGCGCATCGGGCGGGAGCGCGAGCGTCTCCGCCGAATGCAGCATGCGCGCCAACAGGTGATCCACATCGCCCCACCACCACCGGCTCCGCACGCCCTCGCGATACCGGCCGACGCGGTCGGCCGGCGGGGGCCCATCGCCGTCCATTGCGCCGAGCAGCAGGTTCGGAAAATCGACGCCGGCGTCGAGCGCGAGCTGCAGCGAGCCCCAGAAGCGGCCGTTGATCTCCATCAGGTACGGTGTGTTCGTGGCCGAGTCGAGCTTGTACTCGACCATTGCCACCCCTTCCCAGTCGAAGGACTCGAGCAGCCGTCGCGAGCGCGCGACGAGCTCGGGATCGGCCGCCACGCTCTCGCGATACACACTCACCCCGCCCGACGGCGGCTTCTCGCGAATCCGCCGGTGCGCGAACGTCGCGTGCACCTCGCCGCGCCAGAGGAGCAGGAAGATCCCGATTCCGGGGCCCACGATGCGCTGCTGGAGGAGCAACGGGTACGCAGCCTCGTCCAGCTCGTCGAGGTGCCGCGCGAGCTGGGCCGCGTCGGCCGCGAAGAGGACGCCGAGCTTCGCGCGCCGCCCCTGGTGTTCACCCACCGAACGCGAGGGTTTGAGCACGACGGGAAAGCGCAGCGCACCCACGTCGAGCGCCTCTCGATCGGCGCGGCGGGCGAGCGTGCGCTGCTCGGGGATCGCGATCCCGAACGCCGGGGCGGTCTCGAGGAGCAACGCCTTGTCCGCGATCCGGCGAAAGGTGCACGCATCCACGAAGGGGATGCACGCGCCGAGCCGCTCCCGCTCCGGGAGGAGCGCGAGGATCGCGGGCTCGGCCACCGGAACAATGACATCGACGGCGCGCGTCCGGACGATCGCCGCGACCTCGTCGGCAAAGCGCTCGGGCATCGCGAGCGCGTCGGCCACGCGCTGCTCGCCGCGACAGTATCGAGATGCGCCGGCAATCGACCGCCCACGCGCCGAGCAGATGTACACCGTGTGCCCCGCTCGACCGAGCGCGCGCACCAGCGCAAGCGCGGCGCGCTGCTCGCCGTCAGTCACGAGAACCGTGTGTGCTCTCATGGCATCACCGGCAGAGCAGTCCCGCGGTGCGGAGGATGAAGCCATCGATCGAAAGTCCGGCCGGAACGTTGAGCCGCGGTACCGCGAACGGATCACGCGCGGCACCGCGTACCCAGCCGCCATCGATGCGCAGTCCCGCGCTGTACCCCGCCCGCCGAGCGCCCTGCGCGACGCGCGCATCGTACGAGCCGTACGGGTAGGAGATCCAGTGTGAGACCGTGCCGAACCGCTCCTCCAGCCACGCGAGCGGACGACCGAGCTCGTCGCCAAGCTCCGCGTCGTCCAGACGCACGAGGTTGCGATGACTCCAGGTGTGCGACCCGAGCGTGATGCCGGGTTGGCGCGCGGCGGCGCACAGCTCATCCTCGGATGCGCATACCGCGTGGTCTGGCGCCGGCTGCTCGGCGCTTCCGTTCGCGCGCGACCATGCGCGCACGCGCGCATCATCGCCCTGGAATTCGTCCAGCGCGCGCGCTCGGAACGTCGCGTCGAGCCCGTCGGCGTCGCGCGGCGTGAGCGCGTCCCACCAGAACGTCTTCCCGCCCACGAACGCCGGCGTCACGAAGATCGTCGCGGGTAGGCCGCGTCGCACCAGCTCCCGCACGCCGACAGTCACCGCGCCACGATAGGCATCATCGAACGTGATGGCCACGCGCGGGCGACGGGCGCGGGGAGCATCGCTCGGGAGCACGCGATCCAGCGGCACCACGTCGTAGCCATCGAGCAGCCAATCGAGCTGCTCGGCGAACGACCGCTGCGGGAGGTGCAGCGAGCGGTCGCCGCACGGCTGGGCGCCATCCGGAACAATGTTGTGGTACGCGAGCACGAGCGCATCGTCGCGCATCGCGGCGCGCGAGAAGCTCGGCACGCCCGTAGCGATCAGCCCGCGCTCGCCCAGCGTGCGCAGTGCGCCGCGCCAGCTCACGGCCGCCCGCTCCATGTGATCGTGATACCTCGCCGCGCGGTGCTCATGCGGTCGCCGTGCTCATGACACGTGTCGCCGTGCCCATCATGCGTGTCGACGTGCTCATGCGAGTGGATGATGCCCGTTCCTCACGCCACCCACCGCTCGTGCCACGCCTGGAACATGAGCACCGCCCAGAGCCCCAGCGCCACCTCACTCCGTCCCGAGAGAAGCTCGCTCCACGCCCGGCGGATCGGTGCCGCATGTAGCACCCCCTCTCGCTCCAGGCGCTCGGCCGAGAGCAGCGCCTCGGCCCATTCGCGCAGCGGCCCGCGGAGCCACTGATCGAGCGGCACCGACAGCCCCATCTTCGGCCGGTCCACGATCTCGCGCGGCACCAGCCGGTAGAGCACCTGCCGCAGCAGCCACTTCCCCTGCCCGTTCCGCGTCTTCATCGACGCCGGCAGCCGCCACGAGAACTCGACGAGGCGATGATCCACCAACGGCACACGCGCCTCGAGACTCACCGCCATGCTCACGCGATCCACCTTCGCGAGCTGATCGTCAGGCAGATACGTGAGCTGATCGCTGAGCATCATCCGATCGAGCAGCCGCGACAGATCACGCCGCTCGAGCATGTGCTCCACCGCATCCGGTGCTCCGCGCCGCCCGCGCACCACCTGCTCGGGCTCGGGCCACGCCGAGATGAGCGAGCGATACATGTGCGGCACCGAGTCCGAGCTCATCACGCGCGCCATCTTGTGCAGCTTCTCGCCGGGGAGTCGGTGCCGAAGCGTGGACGGCAGCATCGGCGCGACCGCGCGATGCGCGCGGTCCCACGACGCGGGCGACAGCGCGCCGATCCCCGCGGCCACCGACCGCCGCACCGGCCTCGGCACGCGTCCCACGCGCTGCAGCATCCGCTCCCCGAACGTGTACCGGTTGTACCCGCCATACACCTCGTCCCCGCCGTCGCCCGAGAGCGCCACCGTCACCGCTCGGCGCGCCACCGCGCAGATCAGGTACGCCGGAATCTGCGACGTGTCCGCGTGCGGCTCATCGAAGATCTCCGCGAGACGCGGCACCACGTCCAGCGCGTCACGCCCCGTGAGCAGTACCTCGGTGTGGTCCGTGCCGAGGTACTCGGCCACGCGCGCCGCGTGCTGTGCTTCGTTGTGCTCCTGCACCTCGAAGGCGACGGAGAACGTCTTCACGCGTTGCGTGGATGCCCCTTGCAGCATCGCGACGACCACCGAGGAATCGATCCCGCCCGAGAGCAGCGCGCCGAGCGGGACGTCCGCCTGCCGTCGCAGCTCGACAGCATCCTGCAGTCGCCGCTGCAACTCGTCGATCGCGTCCTCATCGCTCCCCGTGAACGGATCAGCGAGCCCACGCCGCGCTTCGTCCTCCACGGACCAGTACGCCACCGATTCGGGGAGCGCCTGCCGCGGATCGGTGATCGTCAAGATGTGCCCGGGGCGCAGCTTGCGCGCGTGCTGGTAGATCGTGCGCGGCGCGGGCACGTAGAGGTAGCGGAGAAAGTCCGTGAGCGCATCGGTGTCGATCGTCCGATCGAAGTGCGGACCGGCCACCAGTGCCTTCAGCTCCGATCCGAACGTCACGAGCCCGTCGCACGCGTACACGAACAGCGGCTTGATCCCGAGCCGGTCGCGGATGAGCGAGAGGCTTCGCGTCTCCGCATCCCACACGGCAATGGCGAACATCCCGATAAACCGCTTCACGGCATCGACGATCCCCCATCGCTCAAAGGCGGCGAGGATCACTTCGGTGTCGGAGTGCCCGCGGAACCGCCACCCCGCCTGCTCCAGCTCGCTCCGGAGCACGCAGTGGTTGTAGACCTCGCCGTTGAAGACGATGGTGAACCGCCCCGACGGCGAGCGCATGGGCTGATGCCCGTGCTCGGAGAGATCGACGATGGCGAGTCGGCGAAAGCCGAGGGCGACGCCGGATGCCGCATCGGCCCACACGCCGCAGTCGTCCGGACCGCGGTGCGTGAGCGTCGAGGTCATGGTCTCGACCGCGTGGACGAGCGCATCCTCGCGCCAACTGGCGCTCGAGAAGATGCCGGTGACGCCGCACATGGTGCGCTAGCTCTCGTTGCGAATGAAAGTGGATGTCACAGTGCTACGCGCCGAGCATGTGCGACGGATGCCGGCGCTGCGCATCGGCGATGGCCAGTCCGCCGCGTTGCCCCATCACGCGGGCGCGGTGCACGACCTGCGGCGGTACGCTCGGCATCGCCGCCGATCGGAGCTTCAGGTCGACCGAGCGATAGAGACCCACCACGTACGCGGCGAGGATGTAGATGGGATCCAGGTACGCGAACGACACGAAGAACGCGGTGACCGCGAAGCCCAGGAACGAGATCGGGAGATAGACGCTCGTGAGGTAGAGGAAGCGTTGTTCCTGATCGCCGTGCAGCCAGGACCTAGGCAATCGCCGTCGGATGCGCACGCATGCAACGATTCCACCGATGACGAGCGAGCTCCACAAGATGAGGCCGGGGATGCCCATCTCGGCGCCCGCCTGAATAAAGGAGTTGTGCGGCGCGGCCCAGCGAATACCCGGATCACCCGGCTCGAAGTTCTTGGCCAGGTTGGAGATGGTGCCCTCGGCGCGGCCGAAGTTGTTGATGCCAAGCCCGAAGACCGGATGGGTCCACATGTAATGCAGCCCCCGCATCCAGATCTGCTTCCGGCCGTCGCGCTCCGTCCAGTTGTAATCCTTCGTCGGCTGGAAGATGGTCGCCATCTGATCCCAATACCCCTCGGGCGCCGAGATCAACAGTGCGAAAACGACCGCGCCGACGAACGCCACACGGCGCGGCACCGGCACTTCCTTCAGCATGACCAGAATCGCCAGCCCCACGACGCCCAGCCCGAGAAAGGCGCCGCGCGACCCCGACCTCGCGATCGCCAGTCCGAGTCCCGCCAGGATCACGCCGCAGACGATCTTGCCGCGACGCTTCGAGGTCTGGAACGCGAGTACGACCAGCGGCATCCCCGTGATCAGCACGCACCCCAAGTCGTTCGCGTCGTACGTGTACATGTTGTTCAGTCGCGCCATCCCCTCCGACGTCATCTGCAGCCGGAAGATGAACACCGCCATCCACACCAGGACGCCGGCGGACACGACGTACGCCATCACGAACATGGAGAGGTCGGATGTCCCGCGGATGACCATCATGAGCAGGAACGAGACGACCAGAACCTTGATGTAATCGGTGAGAATGAACGAGGCCGACCCGCCCAAGGAGATACCGAACGGCGCCGAGAGACACGCGAGAACCAGCAGCGCGGCCATGACCCGGCCCGGCCAGCGGCGAAACGGGCTCTCCACGAGTGCCCGCGGAGTGATGAACGCGTATCCGGCGGCAAGGGCGAACAGGAGGAGCGCGGGGTGCAGCGCGTTGAGCCCGAGCGCCTGGTGGATGCGGCTCAGGGTGATGACGAGCAACAGGAAGAGCGTGATCCGGAGGGGATCACGCGCAAAGCCGAAATGGGCACGTGGTACGTGCGATGAGGACCGTCGTGGCACGCCGGGCGAAGGCGCAAAAATGGGGCCGGTCCCAACCGGCGCGAACCTTGCCAAAGATCGATGCCGCGCTCGATCGGTGAGCGCACGCGCTCCGTGGATCCGTCACGGGCGCGGACGTGCAACTCGGCACCCCGCTTTCCATAGATGACCACCGCACACATGCTCGACACCGCCGCGGTTCCCACGGACCACGCACGCGATCGCTCATCGAAAGGCTCGCCCGCCGCTCCGCTCCGTGTCGCCGTTGTAGGCGGCGGCAAGATGGGACAGCACCACGCGCGCGCCATCACGAACCTCGGCCAGCTCGCCCGAGTGGCCGCCGTCGTCGATCCCGCGCCAGCCGCGCGCGATGCCATCGGGCAGATCGCCCCCGGCGCGACGGCCTACGCGGATCTCGACGCGCTCCTCGCGCACGAGGAGATCGACGTCGTCCACGTTTGCACCGCGCCGTCCACCCATCAGGCCATGGCCGATGCCGCCGTCGCCGCGGGGTGTCACGTCTACGTCGAGAAGCCGTTCGTCGAGTCCGCCGATGGAGCCGCACGGCTCATCGCCGCCGCGCGAGACAAGGGCGTCAAGCTCTGCGCCGGCCACCAGCTGCTGTACGAATCGCCGGCGCGCGAGGCGCTCGCGCTGCTCCCGACGCTCGGCCGGATCGTCCACGTCGAGAGCTTCTTCTCGTTCCGCACCGTGCGCCGCTCGCCGAACGGCCGCACGCCGCTTCGCGCGGACCTGCAGCTCCTCGACATCCTGCCGCATCCGGTCTACCTCCTGTTGCAGTTTCTCGACGCCGCCGCGCCCGGCCAGCGCGCCGAGCTCACCGCGCTGGACCTGGGGCCCGCGGGAACGCTGCACGCGCTCGTGCGAAGCGGCGCGCTCACGGGCAACCTCACCGTGACTCTCGAGGGCCGCCCCGTCGAGAGCTACCTGCGCGTGATCGGCACCAACGGCGCGGTGCACGCCGACTTTGTTCGTGGAACGGTGCAGCGCCTCATCGGCCCCGGCACCTCCGGCATCGACAAGATCCTGAACCCATATCGCCTCTCCAGGCAGCTGCTCTCGGGCACGACGCGCGCGCTCGGCCGTCGCGCGCTCAAGCGTCAGCGCAGCTATCCCGGGCTCAGCGAAATCTTCGAGGCGTTCTACACGTCCATCCTGAAAGATGCGCCCACGCCGATGACGCCCGAGCAGATTCTCGAGACGGTCCGGATCTGCGAGCGTGTCGCGCACGCATTCGAGTCGACCGCGCAGGCGGCTCCTGCAACAACGCGCCCCGTCGCGCCGCGCGCGGGCGTTGCGACGCGCGTCCTGCTCACCGGAGGAACCGGCTTCCTCGGCAAGGAGATCGCCCGCGCGCTCACCGATCACGGCGACGTGGCGCGAGTGGTGGCGCGCAGGTCGCCGCCTGCGTGGGAGCAGCTCCCGGGTGTCGAGTACCATGTGGCCGACGTGTCCGACGGACTGCCAGGCGATCTGCTCCAACAGATGGACGTCGTGATTCACTGCGCGGCCGCGACCGCCGGTGGATTCGACGAGCACCGGAAACACTCCGTGCAGGCCACCGAGCGCGTGTTGCGCGCGGCGGCCGAGGCCGGCGTGTCACGCGTCATCCATGTGAGCAGCCTCGCCGTGCTGTCGGCGGCGAACAGCCGGACGGCGCTGAACGAGGACAGCCCCCTCGAGGCACGCGGCGAAGAGCGGGGTCCCTACGTCTGGGGCAAGCTCGAGTCGGAGCGCCGTGCGGTCGCGCTCGGCAAGGAGCTCGGCATCACGGTGAAAGTCGTGCGCCCTGGTGCACTCGTGGACTACGACAACTTCGAGCCACCCGGCCGACTGGGGAAGCGGCTCGGCAACATCTTCGTGGCCGTCGGCTCGCCGCGCGACAACCTCGGCGTTGCGGACGTGCGCTTCGCGGGGCGGACACTCGCCTGGATGGCGACGCACTTCGATGAGGCGCCTCAGACGTTGCACATCCTCGCGCCGCAGCTGCCGACGCGACGCGAGTTGGTGTCGCGACTCAGGAAGGTGAACCCGGATCTGACCGTGGTCTGGCTCCCGACCGCGCTGCTCGTCCCGCTGTCGTGGACCGCGATCGGTGCGCAGAAGGTGTTGCGACGCGGGAAGCCGGCGGTGGATGTCGCGAAGGTGTTCGCGTCGCAGCGGTACGACACATCGAGGATCAGGGACATCGCGCGCTACGCGACGCCGCGATCGGCGGACTGAGCGCCACTCGACCGTCCATCGCCTCTCACATTGGCATGAGTCTCGCACGGCGCGCCTGAGCCGCACCGTGTGAGAGCTCGCCTGCGGCTGCACCCTCGCACCTCCGCAGCAGCGGCCCGTTCGCTCTGTGGCGTAGCGCTCCTGTTGCCGCGCACCCGTGCAGGATCAGTGGCAAGGTAGGGAGTCATCCATGCCGGATGTGCAACCGACCTTCATCCTCGGCATCTCCGCGTTCTATCACGATAGCGCGGCGTGCCTCCTGCGCGATGGCGAGATCATCGCCGCCGCGCAGGAAGAGCGCTTCACGCGCAAGAAGGGTGACGCGAGCTTCCCCGCCCACGCCGTCGACTACTGTCTCGACGCCGCTGGCATCACGACGCGCGATCTCGCGCACGTCGGCTTCTACGACAAGCCGCTGCTCAAGTTCGAGCGGATCCTCGAGACGTACCTCGCCGTCGCCCCGCGCGGCTTCCGCTCGTTCCTCAAGGCCGGACCGCTCTGGGCCAAGGACAAGCTGTACATGGACCGGCAGCTGCGCGCCGCACTTCCGGGCTACGAGGGGCGCATCCTCTACGCCGAGCATCACGAATCGCATGCGGCGAGCGCGTTCTTCCCGTCACCATTCGATGAGGCGGCAATCCTCACGATGGACGGCGTGGGCGAGTGGGCCACCGCGTCGATCGGGATCGGGCGGGGCGCGGACATCGACCTGCTCTCCGAGCTGCGCTGGCCAGATTCGCTCGGCCTCCTCTACTCGGCCTTCACCTACTACACGGGCTTCAAGGTCAACTCGGGCGAGTACAAAGTGATGGGACTCGCGCCGTACGGTGAGCCGAAGTACGTGGACCTCATCTATCGCGAGCTGATCGACCTGCGCGACGATGGCTCGTTCACGCTCGACCAGAAATACTTCCGGTATCGCGATGGACTCACGATGACGAGTCCCGCGTTCGACACGCTCTTTGGTGGGCCGCCGCGCCAGCCCGAATCCCGCCTCACGCAGCGCGAGATGGATCTCGCGCGCTCCATCCAGGTGGTGTGCGAGGAGATCATGCTGCGCATGGCGCGCACCGCGCATCGCGACACGGGGATGTCGCGGCTGTGCCTCGCGGGCGGCGTCGCGCTGAACTGCGTGGGGAACGGCCGACTGCTGCGCGAAGGTCCGTTCAAGGAGCTGTGGATCCAGCCGGCGGCCGGGGACGCGGGCGGCGCGCTCGGTGTCGCACAGCTCATCTGGCACCGGCACTGCGGAGCACCGCGCCACGTCACGCCCGGCCGTGACAGTATGCACGGCGCCTACCTCGGCCCCGCATTCACCCCCGAGGAGATTCAGCGCTTCCTCGAAACGCAGAGCGCCGGCTACGAGCGACTCGAGCGCGCGGACCTCCTCGAGCGCGTCGCCGAGTTGCTCGCCGAAGGGAAGGTCATCGGATGGTTCAACGGGCGCATGGAGTTCGGGCCTCGCGCGCTCGGCGCACGGAGCATCCTGGGCGACCCACGGAACCCCACGATGCAGGCGCAGATGAATCTCAAGATCAAGTTCCGCGAGAGCTTCCGTCCATTCGCGCCGAGCGTGCTCCGCGAGCGCGGGCACGAGTACTTCGAGTTGGACGGCGACTCGCCCTACATGCTGCTCGTCGCGAACGTGCGACCCGAGCATCGGCGCGCCATGTCAACCGATGAGCAGCAGCGATGGGGGATCGATCGGCTCAATGTGCCACGCTCCGACATCCCGGCGGTCACGCACCTCGATTACTCGGCGCGCATCCAGACCGTGAGCCGCAGCGACAATCCCGATTACTACGACCTGCTCGCGGCCTTCGAGGCGCGCACGGGATGTCCCGTCTTGGTGAACACGTCGTTCAACGTGCGCGGCGAACCCATCGTCTGCACGCCAGAGGATGCGTACCGCTGCTTCATGCGCACCAACATCGACTATCTGGTGCTCGGTCCATTTCTGCTCGCGAAGGCGACCCAGCGTCCGTGGGAGGAGACCACCGCATGGCAGAAGGAATTTCAGCTCGACTGAGCACGCCGCCGGCACCCGCGGCACCGTTCACGGCGCGCGATGGACGACGCTTCGGCTTCCCCGTCGGCGCGGCATTCCTCGTGCTCGGCGCGCTCCTCCTGTGGCGTGGCCGGCCGCTCGGTGCCGATGTCGCGGCGGCCGTTGGTGCCGCACTGCTCCTCGCGGCGCTGCTCCTCCCCGCACGACTAGGCCCGGTCTACCGAGGGTGGATGGCGCTCGCACGCGCCATCTCGGCCGTGACCACGCCCCTCTTCATGGGCATCATCTACTTCCTCGTGTTCACACCCGTCGGCTGGCTGCGGCGCATGCTCGGCGGCGGCTCCGGCGCTGCTGCACGCCGTGCGGACACGATGTGGGTGGTGCGTGACGCGTCCGCGCGGCGGTCCGATCTCCAGCGACAATTCTAGGGAGCGATACCATGGCACACCGGTCGAAGGCGAGCGCGCCAGGCTTCGCGAGTGAGATGTGGGCGTACATGCGTGCCCGCAAGAAGTGGTGGCTCCTCCCGCTGCTCCTCATCCTCGTGCTCGTCGGCGCGCTCCTCATGGTCGCACAGAGCTCGGTGCTGGCGCCGTTCATCTACACGGTGTTCTGACCGCACGCACACGCGCTGCGAGGGGAGTGTTCATGCCGACATCGGTGCCGTCGAGCCGCGCCAGACGGATGCTGTTCCCCATCGTCATGGCCGTGCTGTTGTTCCTCGTTCTGGAAGGCGGCGCCCGGCTCATCACGCCGGTGGCCGATCGCGTGTTGGGCGAGAACATCCGCCCCACCACGCAGATCTACGCCGAACAGTCGGAGCGCATCCGCGAGCTGCTCGATCCGACCACGCCGCAGCGCCTGCAGCTCGACTCGATACTCGGTTGGCGGTATGCGCCGAACTATCACGGTGCGCACGATCAGCTGAACGCCATGGCGCTCCGGAGCGATCGCGACTACGCGCCGGCGCC
>DASVCF010000203.1:0-14398 GCA_036381735.1 Gemmatimonadaceae bacterium
CCGATCACACGCACCCGACCCCGTTGATCTGATTCACAGAGACAGGAGAGCACCATGCGGCATGGACAGCGGAAGCGGGACGGATTCGCGTTGGCGGTGGCGATCGGCGCGATCGTCGTGATCGGCGCGCTCATCGCCGGCGTCTTCTTCGAAGCCTCGCAGCAGTTCCGCATTGGACGCGGCACGCTGCTGCAGGAGCGCGCGCGGGCGGCCGCGGAGAACGGACTCCACATCCTCTTCGACCCCACGCAGCAGAACCTGCGATGGAAGCCGGCGTGGAACAACGCGCCGACGGGGATGCAGACCCAGGTCGTCTTCACCAGCGATGGGGCCATCGACACCGTGCGGCTCACGAAGCTGACGCCAACCAACTTCCTGCTCGTCTCCGACGCGCGCGTGGTGCGCGCGCACCAGGTGCAGGCCAAACGCCGCGTCGGGATGCTGGTGACGCTGCGCGTGCCGGAGATCAACATCCGTGGCGCGCTCACCGTGCGCGGCGCGCTGAAGGTGACGGGGAGCTCGCAGATCAGCGGGAACGACACGCCGATCAACAACTGGAACTGTCCGCCCGCCGACACGGCGCTCCCGGGGGTCGCATCGAGCGACACGACGAAGATCGACGCATCGGGCGGATGCGGCGGCTATGCGTGCATCAGCGGCAATCCGAAGGTCGTGCAGGACACGATGGCGAGTAAGGACAGCACGTACTTCCAGTTCGGCGACGTGGACTGGGCGACGCTCACGAGCATGGCGAAGCAGTTCACCGCCGGGACCCCTGCGCCGAGCACGAACGTCGATGGCACGTGCAACACCGCGGACCCGGCCAACTGGGGCGATCCGCTCCGCACGACCTCGCCCGCCCCGTGCGCGGACTACTATCCGATCATCTACGCGCCGAGCAGCCTGAGCCTGCAGAACGGCGTCGGCCAGGGGATCCTCCTCGTGGAAGGGGACCTCAAAGTCACGGGGAACTTCACGTTCTACGGCCCGGTGATCGTGAAGGGGACGTTCAGCACACAGGGGAACGGCGCGCACTTCAACGGCGGGCTCATGGCCGCGAACGTGGACCTCGACCCCAATACGGTGGCCGGTAACGCGATCATCAACTACTCGAGCTGCGCGCTCAGCCGCGCCGTCAACGGCGCCGCCACCCCGCTGCCTGCCCAGCTGCGGCCGTGGGTGGAGCTGTTCTGAGCGACGCGCATCGCCAACCGTCGTACAAGAATCGAACAGCGAAGCGGCCGACGGAGTGTGCTCCGTCGGCCGCTTCGTTTCATGCGCGCGATGCGTTGCGTTCGCGTCGCGCGCCACGGCCCGCTCCGCCGCTCAGTCGATGAACGGCGACTTCTTCGGCGGGCCCTGCGGTCGCGCCGTCGCCTCGCTCTGCTCGAGCAGGCGGCGCAGCTCCTGATCGGTGAGCTCGAACGGATCGGTCTCGTACGTGGGTGGGCGCACGCTGCGCGGCGTGCCCGGATTCCCCTCGATGGGCTCGAGCATCCACTCGTTGCGCGACCGGTCGCGCACCTCCCAGCGCGCGCCGTTGCGATCGATGAACTTGCGGTTGGCCATCGCGTGCTCCGGCGCTACATGAATGCGGTCGTTTCGCGAGCGCGCCCGGACGCGCCGCACCGCCGCGACATCCTGCGCGCAGCACTTCGACGGCTCAGCACCCCGCCACCAGCTCGATCTTGTCCGGCTGGTTCGGCACCACGCACAGGAACTCGAACGGCTCCCCTTCGTGCGCCTCGTACCAGTGCGGCGTGCCGGCGGGGATGAACACGACGTCGCCCTGCTTCACCTCGACCTGCTTCTCCCCGATGCCGATCGTCGCGCGCCCGCGTAGCACGTATTGCTCGTGCTCCACGGTGTTCGTGTGCGGCGGCATCCCGCCGCCCGGCTGCATGATGAAGCGGCGCATCGCGAAGTTGGGGCCTTCGTCCGCCCCGATGAGCACCTGTCGCACCGTCTTCTCCCCGGCGCTCACGGGCTCGGCGGCGACGTCGCTCGCATGCTTCACCGAGGCGGCGCGCTCCGCGTGGTTCACTGACGACATTCGAATACCGTCCTGAAAAAGTGATCTCCTCTCTAGCGTAGCCGCGCACCGGGCCGATTACAAGCGCGCTACTGCGCCGCCATGACCGGCGACTCGCCTACGTGCTCCGCCTTCCACACCATGGCGCGATGGATCCGGTTCCATCCGCTCGGATGATCGAAGAAGATGAACTCTTCGATGGGCCCCGGATGCATCTTGCGGTACTCCGAGAGCTGTACGGCCGCTTCGGCGAAGCCGTCTGGCTCGCGCGCCGCGTTGAGCCCGAACGCGTCCGCCTGCGCTTCGGCGGTGCGCGAAATGGTGTTCGTCACCGGCGTCGCGAAGAACATGAACACCGAGAGGAGCGCGACCAGGAGCGGGAGCCCCGCCACGTCACCCACGCCGTGGATGTCCCACCGCTCGCCGTAGCGCGCGAGCATCCGGGTGAATCCCCACTGCACGAACGCGAACGCCGCGACGATCACGAGCCCGAGGAAGACGAGCTCCGTCACGACGTGGTCGAGCACGTAGTGCCCCATTTCGTGGCCGAGCACCGCGCGCACTTCGGCCGGCGAGCTGCGACGCAGCAGGTTGTCGTTGAGGCTGATGCGCGTCGTGCCGAACATCCCCGAGACGTTGGCGCTGATGCGATCGGTCTGCTTCGAGGCGTCGAACACGTACACGTTGTCCGCCGGGATCCCATTCGCACGCGCGAGCGAGAGGATCTGACTCTTGAGCGCGCTCTCGGGCAGCGGCGTGTAGTGATTGAAGAGCGGCGCGATGTACACCGGCGCGATCGTGATGGTCACGACGAGGAACGCGATCGCGACCCCCGCGCCCCACATCCACCACGCGCGCGTCGCCCGGCGGATGACGGCGTAGATGATGACGAGCGCGATGGTGCCGAGCACGACGCCCACCGCGAGCCCCACCAGCTCATCGCGCATCCACTGGAGGAAGGTCTGATTGGACAGACCGTACTGGTGCTCGCGGATGAAGTTCTGGTAGAGCGTGAGCGGAAAGGTCAGGATCGCCGTGAGGACGATGTACTCGACGGCGTAGATGGCCGTCTGCAGCCAGCGCATTCGAGTGGCGCGCTCGGCGAGCCCGCGCATGCGCGCGGAGAGTCGCGTACCGAGGAGCAGCCAGGCGACGCCCAGTCCGTAGAGCAGCCCCCAGAGCAGGAGCCAGTAGCCGCCCTCGAAGTACGCATCGGATCGCGCGCGCGCTTCGGGGGAGAGCTGCGCCATGTAGGCGCGCGTGGCGGAGTCGACGTCGAAGCGGGCATGGGCGACGGGCGGGGCGACCGACGCCGCCGCGGCGCGCGCCGACGTGTCGCGGGTTTGCGCCATGGCTGGACCGGCGGCGATCGTCACGGCCGCCAGGCAGAGCGCGAGCACGTGCACTGCGGTGCGCATCCTCATACGAGCACCTCCGGGTGGTGAGCCTCGGCCCCGTGGACGAGATGAGCATAGCCTACCGTGGAGCTCGAGACGGCGCAATTTCCCTCTTGCATGCGCTTCTCCGGTTCCTATACTAAATCCCCCCGGAACGCACGCGCACCGCCGCGCCACGCGCACGCCGCCGTGCGGCCATCTCCCACCGACGTTGGTCAACGACACGGGAAGCGATCATTGCGGGTGGACTGTACCGGTCCCCCCGTTGTTGGCGTACGCCCATCACTCTCGATCCAACAGACGTGAGGTGCCCACCATGTACGCGACCGTACGCGAGCTCAGCATCCTGGGCCGGGCCTCGAAGGCCGATGTCGTCACCGACCCCTTTCCGCATCTGGTCACCCGGAACGCGCTGCGTGAAGACCTGTACGAGCAGCTGGCCAGCGAGTTCCCCAACATGAGCGTCATGGCCGGCGACGCGAGGCCGGAGGATGCCAAGTACTACTTCCTGGGCGCCGCCCAGGCGCGAACGCGACCGGACGTCAGCGCGCTGTGGAAGGAGTTCATGGCCTATCACACGTCGCCGGCCTTCTTCCAGGAAGTGGTCGCGCTCTTCGGCAACCACATCCGCACGATGCACCCGCACCTGGAGCTCGCCTTCGACAAGCGGCTGGAGGCATTCTCCGCCGCCGCGCGCGACACCGAGGCGGAGCGCGACGCGGACGTGCGCCTGGAGTGCCAGCTCGTAAGCTGCACCACCGCGCTGCGACGCGCGACGCCGAAAGGCCCGCACGTCGATCGCGAGGTCGCCCTCTACGCCGGGCTCCTCTACTTCCGCATGGATGCGGATGATTCCACGGGCGGTGATCTGGAGATCCAGCGCTTCAGAGGTGTGCCGCACTTCGAGGCCGGGACGAACGAGATCCCGGACGACCGCGTGGAAACCGTGAAGACGATCACGTACGAGAAGAACACGCTCGTCTTCTTCATCCACTCGGCCCATTCGCTGCACGCGGTGTCCGCGCGCTCGGCCACGCCGTACCCGCGCCGGCACGTGAACTTCGTGGCCGAGTTCGCGCACACGAAGGCGTTCGACATCGCGCCGTTCCGCAACGGTATGGCAAGGGCCGCTGCCGACCGGGGCGGCATCCAGCGCGGGATCGGGATCGCGCGGCGGCTGCTCCGCCAGACACGCGGCCGGCGCCAGCCGAGCTGACCGGCGGGGCGTGCCTCTGGCGGCGTGCGAGGGTTGCGTGCATGCTTGGCGACGCAGGCGATCGATTCGTCCCCGCACGCGTCGTCATCCCCTTCGCCATCCCACCGCCATGCTCCGCACGCCCCTCTCGGCGCTCGCGCTCGCACTGCTCCCCGCGCTCGCGCCCGCGCAGACCCGCATGCTCCGCTCGCCCACCGCGAGCACCACGCAGATCGCCTTTGCCTACGCGGGCGATATCTGGATCGTCCCGCGCGCGGGCGGCGTCGCGCGTCGGCTCACGAGCGCGCAGGGCGAAGCGTCGAACCCGCACTTCTCGCCCGACGGCAAGCGCATCGCGTTCAGCCGCATGTTCGGCCGCAACGAAGATGTGTACGTGATCCCCGCCGACGGCGGCGAGGCGAAGCGCCTCACCTGGCATCCATCGCCCGACGAAGTGCAAGGGTGGACGCCCGACGGCAAGTCCATCGTGTTCTCCTCCACGCGCTCGGCGAATCTTCCGACACCCGCGCCGCGCTGGTTCACCGTTCCCGCGGACGGCGGCGTGGTGACGCCGATGAAGATGTACCGCGCGTATCAGGGGAAGATCTCACCCGACGGCGCGCGCATCGCGTACCGCATGGACAACTCGTGGGACGAGGAGCGGCGCAACTATCGCGGTGGACAGAACCGCCCAATCTGGATTCTCGACACGAAGACGCTCGACGTCGACACGCTCCCGCACAACGGCTCGAAGGACATCGACCCCGTGTGGGTGGGGAACGACACGGTCTTCTTCCTCTCCGATCGCGACGGCGTGTCGAATGTGTGGTCGTACGACCTGCGCGCCAGGCAGACGAAGCAGGTGACGACCTTCTCCGACTTCGACGTGAAGACGCTCGACGCCGGCGGCGGCGCGATCGTCTTCGAGCAGGCGGGCGAAGTGCACGAGCTCGACCCGGGCACGGGGCGCGAGCACGTGGTCCCGATCACCGCCGCGGGCGACTTCCCGTGGATGATGCCGCAGTGGAAGGACGTGTCGCGGAACATCGCGGACATGGCACTCTCGCCCACGGGCAAGCGCGCGGCCGTGGAAGCGCGCGGCGAGATCTTCACCATCCCTGCCGAGCACGGCGACGTACGCAACCTCACGCAGTCGAGCGGCTCGGCCGAGCGCACGCCCGCGTGGTCGCCCGATGGCAAGTGGGTCTCGTACTTCAGCGACAAGTCGGGTGAGTACCAGCTCGTGATCGCCTCGGCGGATGGCAGCGCGCCATCGCGCACCATCAAGCTCGAGCACCCCACGCACTACTACACGCCGGCCTGGTCGCCCGACGGAAAGAAGATCGTCTTCCAGGACACGAACCTCCGCCTGTGGGTGGTGGATGTCGCGAGCGGCAAGACGACGGACATCGGCGGCGACGAGTGGATGGTGCCGGAGCGCTCACTCAACCCCACGTGGAGCCCCGACTCGCGGTGGATCGCGTACGTCAAGCGGCTGCCGTCGCTCATGCGCGCGATCTTCGTGTACGACGTGCGCACGGGCGAGACGCACCAGGTGACGGACGGACTCGCCGACGCCACGTGGCCCGCGTGGGATGCGAGCGGGAAGTATCTCTGGTTCCTCGCATCCACCGATCTCGGGCTCGGCTCCGGGTGGCTCGACATGTCGAGCTACGGACACAACGAGACCGACGCGCTCTATCTCGCGGTGCTGAAGAAGACGGATCCGTCGCCGCTGCTCCCCGAGAGCGATGAGGACGCCGGCATCCCCGTGGCGCCCGAGGAGCCCGGTGTGCCGCCGACGCCGGGCCAACCTTCGCGTCGCGCGCGTCGCGCCGCCGCGGCGAACGCGGACACGACGAGCCCCAACGCGCCGATGCCCGACACGCTCAAGGCGATGCTCGCGCCGCGGCGCAACGTGGAGATCGACTTCGACGGATTGCAGCAACGCGTGATCGCCGTGCAGGGGATCGCCGAGCGGCCGTACACGGAGCTGCACGCGGGGCGCGCGGGGACGGTGTTCTTCGCCGAAGATCTGCCGCCCACGGGGACGGGTGAGGACTCGGCGTCCGGCGCGACCGTGCATCGCTATCAGCTCAAGGATCGCAAGGCCGAGCCGTTCGTACACGACGTCGCGCAGTTCATCGTGAGCGCGGACGGGAAGAAGATGTTGTACCGCACGCCCGGGCGCATGCCGCAGCTCTTTCTCGTGGACGCCGACGGACCGACGGCGCCGCAGGCGGGGAAGGGACGCCTCCACGCGGAGCTCGAGATGCTCGTCGATCCCACGGCGGAGTTCGCGCAGATCTTCGACGAAGGATGGCGCAACCAACGCGACTATCTCTACGTGAAGAACCTGCACGGCACCGACTGGCCGGCGATGAAGAAGATGTACGGCCAGCTCCTTCCGTACGTGAAGAGCCGCGCGGATCTCAACTATCTGCTCGATGAGATGGGCGCCGAGATCGCGATCGGGCATTCGTTCGTGCGCGGCGGCGACATCCCCACCGTGCAGCAGCCCGGCGTCGGTCTCCTCGGCGCGGACTACGTGGTGGACGACGGCCACTATCGCATCGCGCAGATCTACGGCACCGACAGCTGGAACCCCGATCTCCGCGCGCCGCTCACCGCGCCCGGTGTGAACGTGCACGTGGGCGACTACCTGCTCGCGGTGAACGACCAGGAACTAAAGGCACCGGACAACCCTTATCGCCTGTTCGATGGCACGGCGGATCATCAGACGGTGATCACCGTGAATAGTCGGCCGACGATGGATGGCGCGCGTCGCGTGACCGTGGTGCCGATCGCGAGCGACGCTGGGCTCCGCGCCCGCGCGTGGGTGGAGCGCAACCGGCACATCGTCGATTCCCTCTCGCACGGGCAGCTCGCGTACGTGCACCTGCCGAACACCGCCGAGGCGGGCTACACGAGCTTCAACCGGTACTACTTCGCGCAGCAGGACCGGAAGGGCGCGATCATCGACGAGCGCTACAACAGCGGCGGCTCGGCGGCCGACTACATCATCGATGTCTTACAGCGGACGTTCGACGGCTACTTCAACAATCCGGTTGGGAAGCGCTACCCGTTCACGAGCCCCGCGGCGGGGATCTGGGGTCCGAAGGTGATGATCATCAACGAGATGTCCGGCTCGGGCGGCGACCTCATGCCGTACATGTTCAAGTATCGGAAGGTGGGAGAGCTCGTGGGGAAGCGCACCTGGGGCGGACTCGTCGGGATCTGGGACACGCCGCTCTTCGTGGATGGCGGGATCATGTACGCGCCGCGCGGCGGCTTTTTCGCGCGCGACGGACAGCACTGGGCGGTGGAGAACGAAGGCGTCGCGCCGAACATCGACGTCGAGGATTGGCCGAAGGACATCGCCGACGGGCACGACGCGCAGCTGGAGCGCGCGGTGGCGGAGGCGATGGAGCAGCTGAAGGAGCATCCCGTGGAGCGCGCGACGCACGAGCCGCCGGCGCCGGAGTGGGGGAAGCGGGTGAAGGGGGTGGTGCCGTAAGGCGAGGGAGGAGCTTGTCATCCCGAGCGCAGCGAGGGATCTCGGGCCGGCAACTACGAATTCACCACAGAGGCACGGAGAACACAGAGAAAGGCTCTTGTGGTTCTCCGTGTCTCTGTGACTCTGTGGTGAATTGCCGTTCGGATGCCAGGGCCGAGATTCCTCGCATTCGCTCGGAATGACGATTCTGCGCTCGGAATGACAATGCCGCGCTCAGCGCGACGACCGGGCTACTGAGATGCCACGATCTTGGGCCGTACACACGGCTGCGCGAGCAGGCCGGCCAACGCGCCCGCGGCCAGGCCGCCCAGGTGTGCGGCGTTGTCGATCATCGGATCGGCGAGACCGGTGAGCAGGACGTACGCGGCCCAGCCGGCGAGCACGAGCGCGATGCGTTTGTCGCGCACGTGGTAGACGTCGCGGAAGCGAACGAGCACGACGATCACCGCGGCCATGAGCCCGAAGATGGCGCCCGAGGCGCCCACCGACGGACCGGGACCGGAGAGCATGCTCGCCAACGAGCCGGCGATCCCGCTCGCGGCGTAGAGCGCGAGCATGCGAGCGGACCCCAGCGCATGCTCGCACGCCATCCCCACGATGTAGAGCGCGATGCAGTTGCCGAGCAGATGCTCGGCGCTGCCGTGCAGCACCATCGCGCTCGCCAGGCGCCACCACTCTCCGGCGAGCACCCGATCGCGCACGAGGGCGCCGGCCGCGATGATCGCCGCGCGATTCGCGAGCGCGCCCGTGGCCACCTGCCAGGTGAATACCGACACGAGCACCGCAATGAGCGCGAGCGTCGCGGGCGGCGCGTAGCGCATCCCCTGCTCGAAGTCGATGCGCTCGTCCGGACGCGGGGCGAGCATGTCGGCGGTGACATCGATCGGCTCCTCGCGCTCCGGCACGGACACGGGCGCGACGTCGCTCAGCGACGCTCCCCGGTGTCGAGCATGACGCCGAGCGCGAGCGCGACGCGCCGATCGAACGCGCGCTGCGTGTCCGAGGTGAGGTCGAGCACGTAGCGATCGAGAATCGTGAACTTGCGCTTGAACTCGCCGATCACGCGGTCGTTCCCGGCGCGCTGGAAGATGAAGTTCGTGCGCAGGAAGCCGAACAGCGGCCCGAGCAGGCGGCGGAGGAGCGAGAGGATGATCGAGTCTTCCTTCGCGACCCACGCCACGTGGCCGGCTGGCGCGAGCACCTCCCACCGTCTGCGGATGAGGTTGTAGAGGTAGTTCTTCCGGAAGCGCGCGAGCACATCGCCGCGCGCGTCGCGCACGGTGTAGGTGGCGGTCGGAACGTGGAACTTCTGGTCCTGCAGGATCTCGAACAGCCGCTCGCGCTTGTCGGCGCCGGTGTAGAAGGTGACGTGCCGCTTCTTGCTGAGCGGTGTCGCCACGAGCAGGAGCACCGGCACGAAGCCCACGGCGGCGAGGATCGTGAGCGCATCCGAGAGCGGGCCGACCCCGGCGGCGTCGGTGGCCGCGATCAGGACGACGACCCAGACCATCGCCGCGATGACGCCGGCGAGCAGGGCGAGCAGGTTGCGCGCGAGGTGCGCCGGCCGCTCGACGAACACGAGCGGTCGCCCCTGCTCGTCGCAGACGTCGTACTTCTCGTTGATCTTGAGCGCCTTCTGCCTGAGCAGGAAGATGTCGCGCGCGAAGACGGGATCCGCGTCCGATGCGGGCGTGAGCGGCGCCGTGTCCGCCCGCACCGCGGCGCCACACGTGGGGCACTTCACCAGACTTCCCGCGAACTCATCCTTGAGCGAAAAGGAGTTGTTGCACTGACAGGTCACAGTGACGGGCACGAGTCCCTCCAGATGGGGTGGCGAGTGCGATCTGCCTTAGCTGCGACGGGTTGGGGCTGAAGAAGGTCACGCGTGGCGGGCGACGTCGCCGTCGCGCGGGCCCCCCATTCCGGCCCTCTTCGTCCGCCAATCGCGAAGCGCCATGCGCCGTGGCGCAAAAGGTGCGCGGCGAGCACGCCCAGGCCGGTCGAGACACGACGGACACAACGGAGTGGCAGTATGTCGGAGTTGGAACAGCGCGACACACAGCTTCCCCCTGAGGTCGAGATACGCCCGACCGTCACCCGGGAAGCGGATCAGGCGCGCGATCTGGGGCGGACGACGATCGCCGACCTCGTCGTCGCGAAGATCGCGGGGCGGGCGACCCGCGAGGTGAGCGGTGTGCACGAGATCGTGACGCAGGGGGTGGGGAGCGCCATCAGCGGGCTCGCGCAGCGCGTGACCGGCGGCGAGCGCTCGGCGCAAGGGGTGAACGTGGACGTGGGCGAGCACGAAGCAGCGGTCGATCTCAGGATCGTCGTGGACTACGGGGCGAGCATTCCGCAGGTGGCGGATGCGATTCGTCGCAACGTCTCGAGCCGGGTGAGGGCGATGACGGGGCTGACGGTGAAGGAAGTGAACATCGACGTCGTCGATCTGTTCACCGCCGAGGAAACCGTCACGTCGCAGCCCGCCGTCGCGCCGCAGCGCCGCGTCGAGTGAACGCCGCGCCCGATGCTCCGGACGAAGCGGCCGACCCGCTGCGTGCGGACATCGCGATCGCGCGGGCGGCCGTGAGCGCGACGCGCGCCGCGCCTGGCGTCGAGCGGCTCGCCACCAGCGTACTCGGTGGCGCGGCCACGTACGGACGGGGCGAGGTGGTGCGTGGTGTGACGGTTCGTCACGAGCGGGGCGCGGTGCATCTGGAGGTGCACGTGACCATGCGCATTGCCGACGCGCACGATCTGCGCGCCGCCGCCGAGCCGGTGCGAGCGAGTGTGCGGCACGCCGTCGAGCAGCTCACCGCACGGCCCGTCGGCCGCGTGGACATCGCGATCGATGACGTGGTATTCGAGAGCGAGGGTGCGTGAACACGCTCAATCGGATTCTGGTGATCATCGGCGATCTCATCGTACTCGCCGCGCTGGTGAGCTTCGTGCTGCTCATCGTGGGCGTGCTCGTGCCCGAAACGATCCTCCCCTCGCCACAGCTGGCCGCGTCGGTGCGCGATCGCATCCCCGTCACCTCACCGGCGCGGGTGGCCGCTGTGGCGGCCTCGGCGGCGGTGTTCTTCCTCGGGCTCGTGCTCCTCTACTACGAGTTACGGCCCGGCACGGCAGCGGAGCGGCACGTGATGGTGAGCGATGATGCGGACGGGCGCGTGACGGTCTCCATGGAGGGACTGAGCGAGCTGGCGAGCCGCGAAGCACGCACGCTCCCCGGTGTGCGCGCGGCGTCCTCACGCATCACGGACGGCGGCAGAGCGCTCCATGTCGCGGAGCGCGTCACCGTCGCACCCGGCGCGAACGTGCCGGATGTCACCCGTGCGGTGCAGGCGCACGTGAAGGAAGTGGTCGAGCACACGATGGGGCGCCCGGTATCCGAGGTCCGCGTTCACGCGGACGTGGCGCGCCCCGATCAGGAGCGTCCGCGCCGCCAGCTGCGATAGCGGCAACGACAGTCAGACGGAGAGGGAGGCAACGTGCTCCAGATGCTCTCGGAACTCGCGCATCGACTGGGCCCCGCCGCGTCGGTCGCCATTGCGGTGATCCTGATCATCCTGGGGATCCTGATCATCGTCTTTCCGATACTGCTGCCGGTGCTCGTGGGGATCGCCCTCATCCTGATCGGCATCGGCGTGCTCGCCGCGGCGATCTCGGCGGCCGAGCATACGCGGCGGAGCTGAGCCGCGCCGCCGGCACGTCGCATTCGCGCGCGACGCGGGCGACCTCGGGCCACGCACTCACGCGCCATCGCGCTACGCCCTCACGCGCCATCGCGCCACGCACTCACGTACCGCGCGCCGCTGACATTCCCGACGCGGCGCAGTTCCGCAGCACCTGATACGACACGCCGAACGGAAACGTCGCCGCCTCGCCGCTGAACATCGGCGACACCGACGCGAGCAACCACTCGCCGATCTCCGCCAGCGTTGTGCGCTCCGCCTCGAGCGCCGCGATGATGTTCGTCTGCGTCGTCAGATATCCCACGAGCCGCTCCGGCGACATCCGCACGTCGTGCTCGTAGCGCCCCTCGTCGATGAACTCGAAGCCGTGCGCGGCGAGCTCCTCCATCGACAGCGGCTCGCGGTTGCGTGGCGGGGTCGGGAAGCGCTCGAGAAAGCGCGACCGGAGCCACTCGGCGAACGCCGGGTTCTCGCGCATCGCGCCGCCGAACCAGCTGTTGTAGATCGTCATCCACCCCGCGGGCCGGAGCACGCGCGCCGCCTCGGGGAGGAAGCGCGCGCGGTCGAACCAGTGGAACGCGAGCCCCGCCGTCAGCAGATCGAACGTGTCCGCATCGAACGGCAGCACCTCGGCCGTCGCCACCGCGTAGCGGATCTCCGCGGATGACTCGGCGCACGCGAGCATCCCGAGGGATGGATCGACGCCGACCACCACGCGCGCGAGCGGCGCGAGGGCACGCGTCGACATCCCCGTGCCGCAGCCGACGTCGAGCGCCCGCTCGACAGCGCCGACCAGCGGTGCGATGCGACGGACGACGGTCGGATGCACGTACGGCCGCTCGCGCGCGTAGCGCACGGCGGCCGAGTCGTGGAGGAAGTGGTTGCGAATCACGCGCGCGTCAGACGCCGAACTGCCGCAGGTGATGATCCATGTGCTTGTAGTTGAACCGTCCCCACTGATCGAGCGAGAGCTGCCCGAAGAACGGGTGATCGTTCGGCTCGGGAGGGCTCGGTGCGGCGCTGCGTTCCATGAGCGCGATGAGCGTCTCCACGTCGGCGGCGAACTCGCCGGGCGCCGTCCCACCACCCTCCTGATCCAGCTCGGGCGTCGTGGGGACCTCCTTGGGTGGCGGGACCGGGGTGTACAGCATGACCCACTTGATCACCGTGTGCGCGAGCGGATTCCCCACGGGCGTCGTCGTGCGCTCACCGACGGCAACGCGCCACAAATCGCACAGGTGACACACCATCTGATGCGACGTCATGCGTCCCCAGCGCCTGGTACTCTGGGGCGTGAGCGTGCGCAGCCGTCGCACCAGCTCGGCGCGGTCGCGCGGATTGCGTATGGTTTTCATCAGACACCTGCCCTCATCGGATCACGCCTCAACGGACGCGACGTCGAGCGCCGCGCCGATCTCGCGAATCTGCGCCGCGTGCCGCGCCTCGTGTCCACCGATGAACGCGATGCGCTGATAGAGATTCATTTCGCCGAGCACGGGGTGCGTCGCCGTGAGCGTACCGAGCGCGAGCCCGTCGGCGTCGAGCAACGCGGCGCGCAACCGCGCACGCGACTGCTCGAGCGCGCTCCACGCGGCGTTCGCGCTCATCCCGCGCGGATGCGTTACCTCCACCGCCGTGACCCGCCGCCTGCGATCGAGCAGCCGCTTCATGTCGAGCGTCGGCACGACGGGTGATGTCTCCGCGTCCTGCCCCAGCCCCGAGGCGCGCGCCGCTGCGACCTGCTTCGTGAAGCCATCCGCGATGCGATCCTCGACGATCGCGAGATGCTCGAGCACATCGGCCACCGACCAGCGATCGGGCGCCGGGCGCTGCTCTCTGCGCTCGGCGGGCACCCCGTCGACCGCGCGGCGCAGCTCGGCGCGATGATGCGTGAGATGATCGAGGAGCTCCTGAATACGCGGATGCATGACGGATGACCCTCATCGCAGGCATGGAATCGGACACTCTCACCGCTCACGACCAACCACTCACAACGCAGAGAGGTCAGCTCGCCAGAATTTACCACTCTACGAGCCGTTCGGCTTCGAGGTGACGAAGCGCGTAGACGCCGGACGTCGTGTCGGACACCGTGCGCGAGCCGCCATTCGGGTCGTCGTACTGCCGCGCGATGATCATCGTGTAGCTGGCGTGGTGCTGCTCCTCGCACGTCGGAAACTGGCCATCATTCCCGTTCGACGACTCGTGAACGCAGACGAGCGGAACGTACCCGGCAGGCGTCGCCCCGAACTTTTCCGGCGCCGCGTCCGCCAGCGTCAAGCTCCTGCCCACGATCGTGACCCGCGTGCCCGTGGAATCCGTCGTCGTGCAGCAGGGCAGCGCGTTCCCCGTCACGCTCACCAGGTCATACTGCCCGCCGATGCTCGGCGCATCCGGTCCGAACCCGGAGCATGCACCCACGCCCAGCAGCACCACACCGACCACCACCGCTCGCAGCATCCTCATCGACGTCTCCTTGCTCGTCCGCCTCCCTGTGGCGCGAGATCCCTCGCTGACGCTCGGGATGACAGTCGACTGTCATCCCGAGCGTCAGCGAGGGAT
>DASVCF010000204.1:0-15445 GCA_036381735.1 Gemmatimonadaceae bacterium
CGCGAGGGGTTCGCGGCGCTCGAGCGGTTCGGTGCGGAGCTCGAGGCCGCGTTCTCGGGGCAGGGGCGCGTGGGACAGGCGGCGCCGCGCGCGGATGCGCCGCCCGCGGCGCCGGCGTCGGCGGGTGCCGCCAGCACGCCGGACACCGACGACGCATTCGCGCCGCGTGCGGATGCCCGCACGGCATCGGGGCGCCTCGCGCGCCTCGATTGGGAGCTGCGTCGCCGGCTCGTGGACGAAGGATTGGTGGTGCGCGGTCACGACATCGCACGGGTCGTTGGGATCGCCACCGGACAACACATCGAATGGCGCCCGTGATGATGCGATCGAACGTGAAGAAACGACTCTCGTGGTTGGCGCGCGGCGTCGCGGTGGCCGCGCTCGCGCTGGCGGCGGCGTGTGGTGGGGGCGAAGCGAACGCGGGGCAGGGGCCGTATGCGAAAGAAGTCGCCGATGCGATCCCCGGGATCGAGAAGGTCACCGGTCTCACCTTCAAGCACCCACCAGTGCTCCAGGAAAAGACCAAGGACCAGGTCCATCAGTATCTGGAGTCGGAGTTCCAGAAGCAGGCGGGGCAGGACGTCGACAAGCAGCAGGTCGCGTACAAGCTGTTCGGGCTCATCCCCGACACGATGAACCTGCGCTCGTACATGCTCGCGCTCCTCACCGAGCAGGTGGCCGGCTACTACGACCCGACGACGAAGGTGCTGTACGTCGTGAAGGGCGCGTCGCACGACATGGTGACGTTCACCATCCAGCACGAGCTCGTGCACGCGCTGCAGGATCAGTACATGAACCTCGACTCGATCCTGAACATCCGCGGCGACGATGATCGGCAGGAAGCGGCACAAGCCGTGCTCGAGGGGCAGGCGACGCTGGTGCCGCTCGAGCTGGCGACCGGCGGGCGCGGGAATCTCGCCGAGATCCTCCCCGGCGGCTGGGACCGCTTACGGGAAACGATCCGTGAGCAGCGCAACTCGATGCCCCTCATGGCAGCCGCGCCGCTGTTCATCCAGGAGAGTCTGCTCTTTCCGTATCTGAGCGGCGCCGAGTTCATGCACCAGTTCCAGATGCGCGATAAGGGGAAGCAGCCGTTCGGCAGCGCGATGCCCACGTCCACCGAGCAGGTGATGCATCCCGCGGCGTACTTCGGTACGTCGCGCGACGTGCCCACGCACGTGACGCTCCCCGCGCCGCACGGTGCAACCGACGTCTACCAGAACGACCTCGGCGAGTTCTCGACGCGCGTGTTCATCTATCAGCACGTGCAGGATCAGAACGAGGCCGTGCGCGCCGCACAGGGATGGGACGGCGACCGCTACATGGTGCTCAAGACGCCGAAGGGCGATGGGCTCGTCTGGGTCACGGTGTGGGACTCCCCGGTGGATGCCGCGGAGTTCCAGAGCGCCATGGAAGACGTGATCTCGATGCAGTTCGGGAGCCCGACGCCGCACACCAACGCGAAGCAGGTGCGGAGCTACGCGGCCCGCACGCGCACGCTGACCCTCTGGGGTGGGCAGGTGGATGGGCGCCCCGCCGTCGTCTACACCGATGTGCCCGCGGGAAGTCCGACCGACGTCATGGATGTCGGCAAGGTGCGGTTCACGCAGTGAGTCGCTGCGCTAGCGCCACCACGGCCACCACGCCGGTCCGCCGGCAAAGCCGACGATCAGCCAGATGATGATGAGGACGACGATCCAGAAAAAGCACCCCCAGCCGGCTGGATAATAGATCGGGCGGCGAGGGGGTGGTTCGGGCGGCGTAGTCATCCCGGTCCTCCCGTGGCACGGTGACGGATGCAGTGATGAACCGCGCTGCTCCGGCTAGCAATAGCCGTACCGAGTGCCGTCAGAAGAGCGTGGAGATCAGAAAGATCGCGAGACCCACGAGTCCGCCGACGAGTGTGCCGTTGATGCGGATGAACTGCAGATCTTTCCCGATCGAGAGCTCGATGCGCTGCGACGTGACGTCGGGGTCCCATGAGCTCACGGTCTGCGCGATGAGCTGCCCGACCTCCGACTGGTAGCGCTCGACGAGATGCAGCGCGATCTCGGCGATGTAGTGGTCGACCCGGTCGAGCAACTTCTGGTCGTTGAGCATCGCGTCACCGAGCGTCGTGAGCCCGCGCTCGATTGCGGTCGGGGAGAAGGCGTCGGGGTTGTCCGCGTAGCGGAAGAGCGCCTCTTTGGCCTCGTCCCACATCGACGCCGAGAAGCGGCGCACCGCCTCCGCGTCGAGCAGCTCCAACTTGATCGCTTCCGCGCGCGCCTGTACCTCGGGCGAGTTGTGCAGCTTGTCGATGAAGGTGCGGAGCGCCACGTCGAATCGGCCGCGCAGCGGGTGCTGCGGGTTGTCGCGGATGTCCTGCAGCGTATGGTCGAGCCCGGACACGATCTTCACGTGGATCTTGTCCTCCACGACATCCGGGATCCACCACGGCGCCTCTTCCCCGATGCGCTCGCGAATCGTGTCCTGGTTCTCATCCACCGCGCGCGCGAGGAGCTTGACCGCCTCGTTCAGCAGCTCTTGATGTCGATCACCTTCGGTGATCACCGCGAGCAGCTGTCCCAGGAGTGGGGCAACGCGGATCTCGCGGACCTTCCGCAACAGCACGCCATCGATCAGCTCCTGTACATCCTCGTCGCGCAATGCGCGCACGCCGCTCGCCAATGCGGCGGCCGCATGTCGCGCCACCGCTCGGCTGTTCTCGGGCTGCGTGAGCCAGCGCGCCAGATGCTCGGCCGCGTGCAGCGTGACGAGCTTCTGTGAGAGCACCTCGCGGCTCAGGAAGTGCCGCTGCACGAAGTTGCCGAGCGAGCGACCGATCTGGTCCTTCCGCGCCGCGATGATCGCCGTGTGCGGGATCGGGAGGCCGAGCGGATGCCGGAAGAGCGCGGTCACCGCGAACCAGTCCGCGAGGCCGCCGACCATCGCGGCCTCGGCAGTCGCGCGCAACGCATCGAGCCAGAACGCCGGGTACTGCCGGAGGAGGATCGATGTGACGACGAAGAGCGCGGTCGCCAGGACGAGCAGCCCGGTGGCGCGGCGCTTCATCCGGACGAGCTGCGCCTTCTTGGCCGGATCGTCGAGCGGTTGGAGCACGGCGAGGGCAGGGCCGACGGCGCGGAGGCGCCGTCAGCCCGTGGTCCGAATCGGAACCGCGCGCTCCGTGTGGCCGGTTCGGCGCTCCGGCTCCGCGTCGCGCATCGACGGGCGGTCGGCCGGCGGTTCCGTGGCGGGAGGCAGGAGTGCGATGCGCAGCACCTCGTCCATCATCTCGACGAAGGTGAACGCCATGTTCTCCCGCACCTCATCCGGGACTTCGCGGAGATCCTTCTTGTTGCTCGCTGGGAGAATCACTTCGCGCAATCCCGCGCGATAGGCGGCCATGACCTTCTCCTTCACGCCGCCGATCTCGAGCACCTTGCCGCGCAACGTCACTTCGCCCGTCATGGCGAGGTTGCGCCGCACCGGCCGCTCGCTCAGCGTGCTGGCGATGGCGAGCGTCACCGTGATGCCGGCCGAGGGGCCATCCTTCGGGATGGCGCCCGCGGGGAGATGGATGTGCAGGTCGTAGTCGCGAAAGCTCCGCTCCTCGATCCCGATCTGCATGGCGCGCGACCGCACGTAGGAGTACGCCGCGTCCACCGATTCGCGCATCACGTCGCCGAGCTGCCCGGTGACGATCAGGCGACCATTCCCCGACATCTTGAGCGCCTCGATGGTCATGAGGTCGCCGCCCGTGGAGGTCCACGCCAATCCGGTGACCGCACCGATCTCGGGCTCCGTCTCCGCTTCGTCCTTGGGGAAGCGCGGAAGTCCGAGGATCTCTTCGACCATCTGCGTGTCCACGACCCACGCGCCTTCCTCGCCCTCCGCCTTCTTGCGCGCCCGCTTGCGCATGAGCGCCGCGAGATTCCGCGAGAAGCCGCGCAGCCCCGCCTCACGCGAGTAGCCGCTCGAGATGAAGCTGAGCACTTCATCGGTGAACTGCAGATCGGTGTCCGTGATGCCATGCTCCTGGAACAGCTTCGGGAGCAGATAGCGCCACGCGATCTCCACCTTCTCCTCGATCGTGTAGCCCGCGATGCGGATGACCTCCATGCGGTCACGCAGCGGCGCCGGAATGTCGAAGAGATTGTTCGCCGTGCAGATGAACAGCACCGACGAGAGATCGAACGGCAGATTGAGGTAGTGGTCGACGAAGCTGTGGTTCTGCGACGGGTCCAGCACCTCGAGCATGGCGGCCGTTGGATCGCCCGAGGGTCCGCCGTGCGACATCTTGTCGATCTCGTCGATCATGAACACGGGGTCCTTGGCCTGCACACGGCGCAGCGCCTGGATGAGGAGCCCCGGCATGGCGCCGACATACGTGCGGCGATGGCCGCGGATCTCCGCTTCGTCGCGCACGCCGCCCACCGAGATGCGGTAGAACTGGCGCCCGATCGCCTGCGCGATCGCTTCGCCCAGCGAGGTCTTGCCCGTGCCCGGAGGACCGACGAGGCAGAGAATGGGACCGTGCGGATCGCCGCCGCGGAGCTTGCGCACCGCGAGGTACTCGATGATCCGCTCCTTCGCTTCCTTGAGCCCGTAGTGTCCGGCGTCGAGCGTCTCCTGCACCTTGCTGAGCTCGATCGTCTCCTCGCCCGTGCGCTGGTGCCAAGGGAGCGCGAGGAGCCAGTCGAGGTATGTGCGGATGACCTGATACTCGCTCGATGCGGGCGAGAGCAGGCGCATGCGCTCGGTCTCGCGCCGCGCCTCCTCGGCCGCCTTCTCGGGGAGGTTGGCGTCCTCGATCTTCTTGAGGAGATCGAGCGTCTCCTTCTCACCCGGATCCGTCTCGCCGAGCTCCGCCTGGATGGCGCGCAGCTGCTGCCGCAGGTAGAACTCGCGCTGGTGCTGCTCGATCTTGACCTCGGTTTGCTTCTTGATGTCCTCCATCACGCGAGCGCGCGCCACCTCGCGCTCGAGCCGGCTCAGCACGAAGCGGATGCGCTCGCCGATGTCCAGCCGCTGCAGGACTTCTTCCTTCTCCGAGATCCGGAAGTTCATGTTCGTGGCCGCGAGGTCGGCAAAGCGCCCCGGGTCGGACATGTTCATCTTCAGGATCGCCGGCACCTCGTCCGGAATTCGGTCGACGAGATCGGCCAGCGTCTCCGCGGCGGCCACGAGGCGCGCCATGAGATCCTCGCCCGACACCGGATCGAGCGGCGTCTCGCGCGCCGGCACGACGTGCGCGATCGGGTACGGATCGTGTGGCTCCACGCGCTCGACGACGATGCGACGCAGCCCCTGGAGCGTGATCTGCACCGTGTCGCCCGGGAGGTTGATGCGCTCGTGCACCCGCGCGGCCACCCCGACGCGCCCGACGAAGGTGTCGGGCCGGCTCGCGTCCTCATGATCGCCCGTCGCCACCACGAGTGCGACGATCAACCCGCCTTCATCGTTGTCGCGGATGATGGCGAGGTTCTCGGGCGCGCCCATCTGGACGGCGATGGTGCCGAGGGGGTAGACGATGGTCGAGCGCAACGCCATGAGCGGCATGGTCGGCGGCAGCTCGGACTTGAGGATCTCTTCCTTCTGTTGGGCTCGGGGCATGAGGTACGGCTGAGGTCTGGAATCCCGGAGTGGAACGACGGAGAGGAGACTGGAGACGTTGTGGGTTGTGAGTGCTGGGTTGTGAGTGGTCGCGGGTGCCGACATCCGCAACGCAAAAAACGCGTCGCTCAGAACTCACGGCCCATCACTCACGACCCGACGCCTGTTCCCTCCACCCTGGTTACCAAAGCTAACCCTGTTTAACTTTACAGGCTATGTTTGACGAGCTCAGTGAAAAGCTGGATGGCGTCTTCGCGCGTCTGCGCGGGCGCGGCGTGCTCTCCGAATCGGACATCAAGGAGGGCCTCCGCGAGGTGCGTCGCGTGCTGCTGGAGGCCGACGTCAGCTTCCAGCTCACGCGGGAGTTCCTCGAGCGTGTGGAAAAGAAGGCGGTCGGGATCTCCGCCCTGAAGACAGTCTCGCCCGGCCAGCAGCTCGTCAAGATCGTTCACGATGAGCTGGCCGCCATGCTCGGCGAGCGGCGCGAAGGGTTGAAGCTCAGCACCGTCCCGCCGACTGTCGTCATGATGGTCGGTCTGCAGGGATCCGGCAAGACCACGACGGCCGCGAAGCTCGCCCGCAAGCTCAAGAGCGACGGACGGAGCACCCGCCTCGTGGCCGCCGACGTCTATCGCCCGGCGGCCATCGATCAGCTCGAGACGCTCGGGAAGCAGATCGATGTCCCCGTGCACGTCGAGCGCGACACGAAGGACGTCGTCAAGATCGCGAAGCACGGGATCGACCAGGCGAAGCGCGCGCGCGACCGCCTCGTGATCATCGACACCGCCGGTCGCTTGCAGATCGACGACGAGATGATGCACGAGCTCGAGAAGCTCAAAGCGGAGGTCCGCCCGGACGAGATTCTCCTCGTGGCCGACGGGATGACGGGGCAGGATGCCGTGCGCATCGCGCAGGGGTTCGACCAGGCGCTCGGAATCACCGGCGTCGTGCTCACGAAGATGGACGGCGACGCGCGCGGCGGCGCGGCGCTCTCGATCTATGGCGTCACGCACAAGCCGATCAAGTACATTGGTGTCGGCGAGAAGGTGGATGCGATCGAGGAGTTCCACCCCGAGCGCATGGCCGGCCGCATTCTCCAGATGGGGGACATCGTCTCCCTCGTCGAGAAGGCGCAGGAGACGTTCGACGCCGAGGAAGCGAAGCGGCTCGAGAAGAAGGTCCGCAAGGACGGGCTCGACTTCGACGACTTCCTCTCGACAATGAAGCAGATGCAGAAGCTGGGACCGCTCGAAGGGCTGCTCAAGATGATCCCGGGCGTGAACAGCAAGATGCTGAAGCAGGCGAAGATCGATCCGAAGCGGATGAAGCACATCGAGGCGATCATCCTCTCGATGACCAAGGAAGAGCGGAAGAACCCGTCGATCCTCAACGGCTCGCGCCGTGCGCGGATCGCGAAGGGCTCTGGCCGCCCGACCTACGAAGTGAACCGGCTGCTCGACCAGTTCCGCCAGATGCAAAAGATGATGAAGAAGGTGGGGCAGGGCGGCCGTCTCGGCATGCCGCCCGGGATGCTCGGCGGGATGGGGGGAATGCCGTTTTCTTGAGCGGGATGCGGGACACGGGATGCGGGAGGCGAAACGGCCTCGGAGGAGAGGGCTTCCCTCCACGAGTCGGTTGCATCCCGCATGACGCGTCCCGCATCCCGCGCCGTTCCGGGTGCGCGCCGGAAATTCCGGAGTGCGCGAGGAGCCCGGAGATCACGTACCACCACCCTTTGGAGATGCGCTCATGGTGAAAATCAGGCTCCGCCGAATCGGGCGGAAGAAGCTCCCCCTCTATCGCATTGTCGTCGCCGACTCGAAGAGCCCGCGCGATGGTCGCTTCATCGAGACCATCGGTCACTACAATCCGCGCCAGGCCGAGGGTGGCTTGCAGGTGGATGCGGCGCGCGCGACCTACTGGCTCGACGTCGGTGCTCAGCCCACCGACACGGCGCGCTCGCTGCTGCGCAAGGCCGGCGTCCTCCGCGCCCGGCACGAGGCGCGCGTCGCCTCGCGGCGGCAGGCAGCGGCGGTTCCTGTCTCCGCGTCCGGCAGCGAGGCGGCCGAGGGCGCCTGACATGCCGACGCCCGAGCTCATGATCGTCGGGCGGTTGCGCAACGCACACGGAATCCGCGGCGACGTCATCGTCGAGCCGCTGACGGACGCGCCGGCCGAGGTCTTCTCGGCCGGCCGTCGTCTTTTTGCCGGCACGGCCGAGGGCGATCCGCTCCCCGAGGAGTTGCCGCTCATCGTCGAGCGCGCGCGTGTGCAGGGCGACGCGTCGCTCATCGTGCACTTCGACGCGATCCGTGACCGCACCGAGGCCGAACAGTGGAGAGGGCGCTACGTGCTCGCGCGCGCGGATGAGCTCGAGCCGCCGTCGCCCGGCGAGGTGTACGTGCACGAGCTCGCGGGCATGCACGTGGTGCTCGACACGGGCCAGGCGCTCGGCGACGTGCTCGGTGCCTACGAGCTGCCGCAGGGGCTCGCGCTCGAGGTGCGGCATGGCGCGACGACGGTGCTCATCCCCTTCGCCGAGGAGTTCGTCGCGAGCGTCGACCGCGCCGCGCGGCGCATCACCGTGATGCTCCCCGAGGGGTTCCTCGAGTGATGCTGCGCGTCAACATCGTCACCATCTTCCCCGAATTTTTCGCGGCACCCCTCGGGCTCAGCATCCCCGCGCGCGCGCAGGCCGCGGGGAGCGTGTCGTATCACGTGGTGGACCTGCGCGACTTCACGCACGATCGCCACCGCACCGTGGACGACTATGCCTTTGGCGGCGGGCCCGGGATGGTGATGAAGCCCGAGCCGTTCTTCGAGGCGGTCGATGCGCTCGGCGCGCGCGCACCGATCGTCCTCGTCTCCGCGCGTGGACGCCACTTCACGCAGGCGGACGCGGTGCGCTTCGCGAGCGGTGAGGAACTCACGATCCTCTGCGGCCATTACAAGGATGTGGACCAGCGCGTCGCGGACTTCCTCGCCACCGAAGAGCTCTCCATCGGCGACTTCGTACTGAGCGGCGGCGAGCCGGCGGCGCTCGCGATCGTGGATGCCACGGTGCGACTCCTCCCCGGCGCGATGTCCGATCACGACAGCGCCCGCACCGATTCCTTCTGGGAGTGCAGCGGGATCAGTGCGCCGAGCTACACGCGGCCGGTGGAGTATCGCGGACACGCGGTACCGGACGTACTCCTCTCCGGCCACCACAAGCGCATCGCGGAGTGGCGCCGCGCCGAGGCGGAGCGCCTCACGCGCGAGCGCGCGACGCCCGAGGACGCGGCGCGGCAGGCACGGACCAGCAGCGACGGGAGCGACGGATGACCATTGCGAGCATCGACCCGGCGACGGGCGAAACCCTGAAGACGTTCCAGCCTCTGACCGATGCGGAGATCGAGGCGCGACTCGCGCGCGCCGCCGACACCTTCCGCACGTATCGTCGCACATCGTTCGAGCAACGCGCCGCGTGGATGCTGCGCGCCGCCGAGCTGCTCGAGCGGGAGAAGGACGAGCTCGGCCGCCTCATGACGCTGGAGATGGGGAAGCCGATCGACGCGGCGAAGGCGGAAGCGGCCAAGTGCGCGCTCGCGTGCCGCTACTACGCCGAGCACGCCCGGCGGTTTCTCGCGAACGAGGACGTCGCGACGAATGCGACGCGGAGCTACGTCGCCTATCAACCACTCGGCGTCGTGCTCGCGGTCATGCCGTGGAACTTCCCGTTCTGGCAGGTTTTCCGCTTCGCCGCGCCCGCGCTCATGGCGGGGAACGTCGGCATCCTCAAGCACGCGTCGAACGTGCCGCAGTGCGCGCTCGCCATCGAAAGCATCATCCGTCGCGCGGGATTCCCCGAGGGCGCATTCCAGACGCTGCTCATCACCTCGCGCCAGGTCGCGCCGGTCCTCGCCGATCCACGCGTCGCGGCGGCCACGCTCACGGGGAGCGAGGGCGCGGGGAGCCAGGTGGCGAGCGAAGCCGGGCGCGTCATCAAGAAGACGGTGCTCGAGCTCGGCGGGAGCGATCCGTTCATCGTGATGCCGAGTGCGGACCTCGACGCGGCGGTGACGACGGCGGTCACGGCGCGCACGATCAACAACGGCCAGTCGTGCATCGCCGCCAAGCGGTTCATCGTGCACGACGCGATCTTCGATGCGTTTACCGAGCGCTTCGTCGCCGGGATGCGCTCGCTCCGCGTGGGAAACCCGATGGATCCCGCGACGCAGGTGGGGCCGCTCGCCACGCCAGACATCCTCGCCGATCTCGAGCGCCAGGTGCAGCAGTCCGTCGCGCAGGGCGCGCGCGTGCTCACCGGTGGCGAGCGGCTCGATTGTCCCGGCAACTACTACGCGCCCACCGTGCTCACCGACGTGCCCGTGGCATCGCCGGCGTACCACGAAGAGCTGTTCGGTCCCGTCGCCGCGCTCTTCCGCGTGCCGAACATCGACGAGGCCATCCGTGTGGCGAACGACACGACGTTCGGACTCGGCTCGAGCGCCTGGACGAACGACGCCGCCGAGCGGCACCGGTTCATCGATGAGCTGGAGGCAGGGCAGGTGTTCATCAACGCGATGGTCGCCTCCGATCCGCGCGTCCCCTTCGGCGGTGTGAAGCGTTCCGGCTACGGCCGCGAGCTGGGCGTGTTCGGCATCCGTGAGTTCGTGAACATCAAGACGGTGTGGGTGATGGACGGGGGCGCGCATCATCGAACGGAGTGAGTTGTGGGTTATGGGTTATGAGTTGTGGGTTATAGGTGCTGGGTTGTCCCTCTTCACTCGGAACGCCGTACTCACAACCCATGACCCACGACTCACAACACCCAGAGCTCGGATCGCACCGTCCTACCGGCGCTCGCCTACCCCCACCTGGCGACAGTACTCCAGCACCGGGCACGTCGAGCACTTGGGGAGACGACCGGTGCAGATGTGCTTCCCGAACGGCACGAGTAACCGGTTGATCTCCACCCAGTAGCGCTCGGGAAGCTTTTGCTCGAGCGCCACCATGGCCAGCTCGGGCGTGGCGGCATGCACGTATCCCCACCGGTTGGTCACGCGCCACACGTGGACGTCAACGGCGATCTCCGCCTGGCCGCAGGCGATCGCGAGGGCGAGGTGCGCGCACTTCGGACCTACCCCCTTGAACGACGTCAGCGTCGCCTCGTCGCACGGCAACTCGCCCCCGAACTCACGCTCCGTGCGCCGCGCGATCTCGATGATCTGACGCGCCTTCGCCTCGTGAAACGATGAATCGTGGATGAGCTCGTCGAGCTCCGAGGGCGTGAGCCGGGCGACCTGCTCCGGGGTATGAGCGACCGCGAACAGCCGCTTGGCGGTCTCGAGCGTGACCTCGTCGCGGGTGCGGATCGAGATGATGCACGCCACGAGCTGCTCGAAGAGCGTGCGGTGGCCGTCGTCGTGGAGCTCGAACAGCGCCGCGTCGGCAAACGGTTCTACCGCGACGCGGATGCGGCGCAGCACGATGTCGATGTCGAACGGGCGCTTGCCGGAAGGGCGCGTGGGCATCAGCGTTGAAGCCCATGCACGCGCGGTGCCTGCGTCGTCCGGGCTCAATGGCAGGCCGAGTGTGACGCACCGCAGAAAGCGCCTCGCCCATCGCAGAACGGTCCCGACCCCTGGATGTGACCTGGTGCCGAAATCCGAAGTTACTCGAGTGTGACCATGACTGATGCGGCCGTCGTCCGGCGCGTTCTCGATGGCGATGTCGGGGCGTTCGCCATCCTCGTCGAGCGGTATTACGACCGGTATGCGCGCTATGCCGTGCACATGGTCGGGAGTCGCGAGGAGGCGGAGGACGCGCTGCAGGATGCTTTTCTGCGCGCCTATCGATCGCTCGCACGCTACGAGGAGCGCGAGCGGTTCGGGGCGTGGCTGTTCCGGATCGTGATGAACCAGTGCCGGACGGTCGCGGCGAAGCGCAGGCGGGACGAGACGCGCGCGGCGGAGTGGGTGCAGGAGACCAGCGAGGCGCATCCGGCCGAGCATCACGCGTTGCGTGAGGAGCTCGACCGGGCGCTGGCACGTCTCACGTCCGAACAGCGCGAGGCCGTGCTCCTCAAGTACACCGAGGACTTCAGCTACGAGGAAATGGCCGTGATCACGGGGACGGGAGTCTCCGCGCTCAAGATGCGCGTCAAGCGGGCGTGTGAGCGGCTGCGCGAACTGTTGATGGAGGTCTACTGTGTTTGACGGCTCGGATGACGTGCTCGACTGGGCGGGACGCGAGCTGCGGCGGCCCGTGGCCACCGATCCAGCGTGCAAGGCGCGGATCATGGAGTGCGTGCGCGCGGAGGCGCCGCACAGACGCCGCGCTGGGATGCGTCGGCGTCCGGGTGCTCGCACCGGCTGGGCATCGCCGCTCGTCCAGCTCGGGCTCGCTGCCGGGATCGCGGGACTGATCGCGATGAGCGCGCTCCGGCCGCTCACGCCCTCACGCGCCATCGGCGGCACCGCGCTCGGCCCGACGGTGCTCGGCGATTCCGTTGTCAACACACTGCGCGATACGTTACGCTTCGTGCGCTTCATGTTCGTCGATCCCGCGGCATCGCGGGTGGCGCTGGTCGGCGATTTCAACGACTGGGGCGCACGCGCGACGCCGCTCGTCCCCGCGGAATCGACTGGGGTCTGGTCGGTGGCCGTGGCGCTCGCGCCCGGTCGTCATCGCTACGCCTTCGTCGTCGACGACACGCAGTGGGTCGCCGATCCGTCCGCATTCCCTCTCCCCCATCAGCACGGCGCCCGGCGAACGTCCGTCGTGACCGTGACCGCCAACCCCGACTAGCACATGGCCGCATCCCGCAGCACCTCGGCGCGCGCCTCCACGACACTCCGCCCCGCCAACGCCACCGCGCCGAGCGCATCGCGCGCGTCCGGCGCGGCGAGCATCGCGCCCGACTACCAGCCGTCGTACCTGGCGGCCGGGATCACGGCGCTCGCCATTCTCGCCCTGTATGTGGCGACCCTGTCGCCCTCGACGGCGATGTGGGACACGAGCGAGTACATCGCGGCCGCCTACGTCCTCGGGCTTCCGCATCCGCCCGGCAACCCGCTCTTCGTGCTCATCGCGCACGCCTTCGGGCTGATTCCGTTCTTCGCGAGCTATGCGGAGCGGATCAACCTCCTCGCCGCGGTGACGAGCGCGGCCTCGGCGGGGATCTGGTTTCTCATCACCGAGCGCGTGTTGGTGGGGTGGCTGCCGCAGCGGTGGCAGCGGATCGTGGGCGGGGTGCTGGGCGCGGTCATCGGGGCGACGGCGTTCACCGTCTGGAATCAGTCCGTCGTCAACGAGAAGGTCTACACCGTCTCGCTGCTCTTCATTGCCGTCGTGTCGTGGCTCGCGATCCGCTGGCTGGATCGGCCCGATGGCCCGAAGGCCGATCGGACGCTCGTGCTCATCGCCTACCTGATCGGACTCGGCTACACCGTGCACCCCGCGGGCTTTCTCACCGTCCCCGCCGTGGGACTCGCGGTCATCCTGCGTCGTCCGCAGACCATCCTGCGGTGGCGCTTCTTGCTCGTCGCCCTGGCCGCGCTCGTGCTCGGGCTCACGCCGTTCGCGGTCGAGCCCATTCGCGCGGCCCACTTCCCCGCGATGAACGAGGGGGAGCCGACCGGGTGCGCGATGAAGATCGGCTTCTCGTGCACCTTCAGCCGGCTCACCTACGATCGGCTGATGGAGAACATCAACCGCACCCAGTACGGGAAGCCGCCGCTGATGCAGCGACAGGCGTCCTTCGCGGATCAGATCGGGATGTGGTGGTTCTACTTCAAGTGGCAGTGGTTGCGTGATGCGCACGGACAACTTCCCGTCACACAGACGGTGCTCGCCGTGGTGTTCCTCCTGCTCGGCCTGCTGGGCGGCTACGAGCACTTCACGCGCGACAGACCGGGCTTCTGGTACTTCGGCGCGCTCGTTTTCACGTTGACGCTCGCGCTCATCTACTACCTCAACTTCAAGCTCGGCTACTCCCAAGCCATTCAAGCGGGCCTCGGCTTCGACCCCGCGACGACCGAGGTGCGCGACCGCGACTACTTCTTCCTGTGGAGCTTCTCGGCGTGGGGCATCTGGGCCGCGCTCGGCCTGGTCTCCATCTGGCGATCACTCGCTGACCTCCTGGTGGGCTCGAAGGCTCGCGGTGCTGCTGCACTCGCGTCGATGCGGACGCGAAGCGCGCTCGTCGCTTCGCCGGTGCTCGCGCTGGCGCTCGTGCCGCTCGTTGCGAACTGGCACGCGGCATCGCGCGCGGGGCAGGTGTTCACGCGCGACTGGGCGGTGGACATCCTGAACTCCGTTGAGCCGTACGCGATTCTCATCACGAACGGCGACAACGACACCTTCCCGCTCTGGTACGCGCAGCAAGTCGAAGGCGTCCGCAAGGACGTGCTGGTGGGCGTGACGACGTACCTGGGCATCGACTGGTTCGCTCGACAGATGATCCGCAATCCCGTCGCCACGTACGATGCCGCCAAGGGTCCGTCGATCTACCGCGGCAAGACGTGGACGAAGCCGAGTGGCCCACCGCTCAAGATGACATTCGCCGAATCCGACGCGATCCCGCCCGGTGTCGTGCTGCATGAGCCGCAGCACTTTCAGCACGGCGACATTTCCCTCACGGTGCCGGCGGGGCTGCTCACGCGGGATCAGATCATCACGCTGCGACTCATCACGGATGCGTTCCCCGAGCGCCCTGTCTACTTCGTGGCCGGTGGCTATGGCGAGTCGCTCGGTCTCACGCCGTATCTGCTCGATCAGGGGCTCGTGCAGAAGCTGGAGCCGCACCCTGTGGCGACCACGCCGGAGACGCCCGTGACCACGGGCGGCGGCCATGTCGATATCGCGCGGACCGCCGCGCTCTGGGACAGCGTCTACACGGGACCGAAGTCACTCATCGCGCAGGGCGACTGGATCGACGCGGCATCGAAGGCGAGCGCGATCAACTACGAATTCGTGGGCGCGATGCTGGCCGAGGGACTGAGCCGCCAGGGGAAGATGAAGGAGGCCAACGCGGTGGCGCAGACCGTCACGCGGATCGGTCAGGCGGCTGGGCTGGAGCCGTTGTTCAGGGGGCCGGTGGGGGAGAGAAGTGAGTCAGTGAGTCAGTAGGTCGGTGAGTCAGAACAACAGGGAGGAGGGAGGAGGGAGAAGGGAGGTGTGCAGCGGTGTCATTCCGAGCGCATGCGAGGAATCTCGGCCGCCTGTCATCCCGAGCGCATGCCCGTCATCCCGAGCGCAGCGAGGGATCTCGCTGGTAGAACGAGATCCCTCGCAGCGCTCGGGATGACAGTGTTACATGCCGTACCAGACTCACTGACCCACTGACTCACTGACCTACTGTCTTTGTCACGCCGCTTCCGGCATCGTGCGCAGACGTGCCACGAGACGGCCGACTTCGCCGATCACTTGCTCGTGCCCCTCACGGATGAGGGCGGCGAGGATGTGCTTGCAGATCGCATCTCGCCAGAGGTGATCCGCACAGTCGCAGCGCGGGTACTGTGCGGTGTAGAGATCCACCCAGTGCGGCTCCGCGCCGCCGGTGAAGCGGTAGCGTCCGTATCCCACCTGCTCGCCATGCAGCGTGAGGCTGCGCTCCAGGCGGTGCTGGTCCACGCCGCCTGCCGCGGCGAAGTCGATTGCTGGCTGCGCCATACTGCTCTCCAACTCCATTCATCCAACCGAAAGGGTCCAGTCCGAAATCCAATCAGCGCAGGGTGTTAGCGCTGTTTATAGTACCCCGGTGAGGGGAAATGGATCGTGCGGCGCATCGCCGGGTGTGGGCTGTGAGTTGCTCTGAGTGGAGGCGGGATCAATGGGGTCAGGGCCGATCGATCGCCGGCGA